>MFGW01000236.1:0-10798 GCA_001780385.1 Candidatus Fischerbacteria bacterium RBG_13_37_8
CGTAATACTTAAGACCGTTCTTGCTATTATAATGTAGTATTTCTAAATGCATGGCTTCACTATACTATAAATAAAATGCAATGTCAAGAGTTAAAAGCAAGAAATGTTGCAATTACATGGCTACAAATGAAATAATAATCAACCATCTATTGCTGATCCTGACAGTATTACCTCTATGTTTTATGTAGTGAACTTAAGTTATAGCAGGAATAGAAGAATCATATACAATAAGGCGCTTGTGCAAGCTCCTTGAACATTCAAACTCTAATGTCAAAATTGAAGCCATTGAGTTACTATATGAGCTAAAAAGCCCATTTTCAATAGGAATTTTTAAAAAACATTTGTTGAAGGAGAATGAAGAGCCGGATGTTAGATATTGGCTGGTTTTTGCATTATGCAAATTTGGAACAGAAGAAGCTTTTGAAGCAATATCACAGGCTTTAAGGGATGAAAATGAAGTTTTATTGATGCTGGCAATAAGGAATGCGTTCGATACATTTACTAAAAATGAGCTCAAAGAAAAAATAAAGATTCTATGCGAAGTATGCTTTTCCAATGATAATGCACATGGTGAATTAATTATAAAAAAATTGTATCAATCAATTACAAAGGACAAAAAAATTAAATTTGCTCTCCTTAAAGAAATCGATAAAAAATATAAAAATAAGAAAAAAATATTTGGAAAATACATTTAAACGCAAGGGGGTGCGTATGAAAGGAAAAACTACAAAAGGCAAAATTTCATTTTTCTTATTGATAGCACTATCTTTTATTATTCTGTGCAATTCATGCTCAAGCAGCAAGGATAATCCCGCAAATACCACCGCTAAAAAGAATAATCACGTGAATAGCGAAATAACCAAAATTGCCGATGCTATTGTTCCTGAGGCAGGAAAGATAATGTCATCGTGGACAGGAAAATCGGGAAAATTATTGCTTATCTTCGAAGAAAATCATATGTCGCGTTGTGGGCAAGTAGAAATGGCATTAATGCTTACCAGATTACACGATCTTTATAAGGTGAACATCATCGCGTTGGAAGGAGCTTTTTCGACAGGTAAAAATATTGATGCGAAATGGTTCCATAATTTAACGGATAGTAAAACGAGAGAAGATACCGCTCTTACTCTATTGAAAGAAGGTGAAATCAATGCTGCTGAATTCATGGCTATAGCTTTTCCTGATGTGAAAGTTTATGGAGTGAAAATGAAGCTGAATATACATTTGATATGAGTCAATTAAATGAAAGCGCAGTTGCGATATACCTTTTTGCTATTGGAGAAAAATTATTTCCCAGGGATGAGGAAAAAGTTGCACATTTAAACGGATTGATTGAAAAACTTGATGCAATTACAGAAGAAAAAGAAAAGCAACAAAAAATGAAGGAGATAATGGAGTATGTCATGGGAGAAAATTCCTGGACTAAGGAGCGATATAAAATTGTGAGCGACCTGAAATCTAGTTACTCGATAGAGCAAAATCTTACTTTATTACAGGAGATCAAAGCAAAAGCCAAAGAACTTGATGTGCAGACTGGCGAATACGAAAAGGATTTTAATAAATTAATAGAATTTTATCAAAAAGCAGCTCAAAGAACATTTACTATAGTAGATAAAACAATGCAGCTATATAATTTGAATCAAGGGGACATTATTCCATTGTCATTGGGTGCTGCCCATACAGAAAGAGCAATAACATTACTTAAAAGCAAAGAGATCTCATATGTAGTGATCAAAGCCAATTCTTTCAGCCTTGATAAAGATCCAAGCTTTCTGTCTGTGGAAGCTTATCAACGCAAGCATGATAAGCTATCTGTGGATGATAAAGGTTTATTGGGTTCATTTCTTGATACAAGATGGAAACCTCCAATAGTACTAGAACGAGTATGGTTTAAACAAAAATCAGAGCTAATATATATTACTACGATAATAGCTAGGGAAGCAGCAAGTGGCGGAATACCGCCTTTTGACAATATCAAGGATGAGATCAGCAAACTTAATTACATCACAATTGATAAACAGTCTTTGAAGATAGATAATGGAGAAGTAATTTTTAAGGTAATGGGGCTAGGAGAGAATCGATGGACTATATGGGTACGAGCAGCAGTCATATCACCGGAAAAACAAGAGTCTCTGGAAGAAAGAATCAAGAAGATATTGGATGAAGTTAAAAAAAATGAAGATGTCTCCAAAAAAAAAGGAGAATTGGAAATAAAGAAAGTAGCTAATAATACAATAGCTGCATACTCATCAAATAGAAGCGCAATAATGAACATAAGAATCAGCGGCTGATCAATACATTTACGAATCCCAAATGCCAGGTTTCAGCTCATGTAGTCATTGAAAGGGATGGTAGTCTTATCCAGATGGTGCCATTTAATAGAATTGCCTGGCATGCAGGACAAAGTTAATGGGATGCTTTGACGGACTTGAATCGTCATTCAATAGGGATCGAGTTGGTAAATGCCGGAAAATTGGAAAAATGTGGAGAAAAATGGAAAGCATGGTTTGGCGCTTATTATGATATTTCTGAAGTGATTGTTGCAATGCATAAGAATGAAATTCAAAGTGCTGGCTGGCAGATATACAGCACCGAACAAATCGAAACTGCCATTGAGCTTTGCAGTCTATTAGTGCAACATTATTACAATGATGATATGGATTTAAAAAATGTAAAAGTATTTATTCTCGATAATTACTCTCATTCATCGCTTATACTATTATGATGATTTAAAATCATGAATACTACAATATTTATTAAAAAGGATTAATATGTTTTTCTGCCAAAATAAACCAGGCAGTAGCACCCACATGAAGTCTTTTATAATAAAGCCATGGAGAGCCATCCGGTAAATCAAGACCTGTTGTAAGACCATCCTTGTTTGCAGCGGGAAAACCTCCCGATGCATCTTGCATTCCTCTTAGAAAACTGACAAGCAAATCACCTTTTTCTGTTTGGCCTACATAATAATAAGCAGCCGCCATTTGTGCCGTCCCTTCTAACCAGATACCATCGCAGTCTTGATTAAAATCAAATCCGTTGCCTACTTTGAGGTGATTTTCAGCATAGGTTAACGCTTTTATATATTTTAAGCTTTCCGTTCCAAGAGCCAGTAAAGCCCAGGCTTGAACATCTACAGGAATAACAGATTTATTGATCGTTGTGCCGTCATCAAGTGTACCAATCCAGAACTTCCCATCATTTTTATCCCACATGGAAAGAAAAAATTTCCTGGCATGCAGTGCTCTTTCGTACCATTTTTTCTCACCAGTTATAAAATATAATTTTCTGAAAGCTGAATATAGATCAATATTATGCTCTGTGGATTTGTACATAAGTTTTATTTGGCCAGGCTTTTCCCATCCTTGAAAGCCTCCTGTGTAACCCCCGTTTCCTCGTGCATCCCGGCAATTACTTTCAACCCATTGACCAAAATCTCTGACGGCATCAAGATATTGGTTTTCTCCAGCGACTTCATAGAATGCTATAAGTGCCAGCATTGCCCATGCCACATTTCCAGTCGCAGTACTCACTTGGTATTCATCTTCTAACCATTTCTCTTGACATTTATCATACCAACCAGGCATTCTTGCTGTATTAATCTTACCATTAGGAATCCAACCAGGCCAGAGGATGAGATCGCCTCCTTGATAAGCATTGCGAATCCTGTTATCTTCAAAATAGCGGTCATGTTTTTGAGCATATACTAACGCATCTGCAATGAGCCTCGCTCTTTTAAGATCTCCTGAAGCAAGAAATGCTATGAGTGCTACGCTATTGTCATATGTGAATGCAGCATTGCGCATTATCATATCGAAATCTTGATTTGATTTTTTCGTTTTATAGCTTATTGAAAAACGAGGTTCATGTAGCTTGGCTTTATCAAATTTAATATCATCAAGGTAGAAAGTAATATCCGAGAAACTATTTTTGAATGCATTAGTAGCCCACCCGAAACCTCCAAGCACATAACTGATATCCTTGCCCGTCAAATCTATTGTGTATTGAGTCCAATCGGGCTTAAGCGTGAGATAACCTAGCGTTAGTTTATTAGCTGAATCAGGATAAGGCATAGGAGGATTCTTTCCTACTCCAAAAGCAAAAAATTCTACTTGCTCTCCACCTTGCGCTCCTTTAGCCCAAAAAGTGATTCGTGTAGCGCGCTGAAGATTTATCCCAGCATCAGGATAATCACCCCAATTCGGACTTGGCTGCGTTTCATCTCCTTGAAGCACACCATTCATGAAATACCACCCACCCCAATTATTATAGGGATAAGGCATTGACAAAAATGATGCTTTTATGCAGTTCACACCTTCATACTGTTGTACCTCAACATAAGCTTCATCCATGTCAGGTACATCATCTTCGCCTCCTGGTCCAAAAAATTTTCCTCTTGCTACAAAATGATTTCCCGCTGCATTAGCATCGGTGTATACATTAAAACTTTTGTGATATTGATCAAGCATCATTGATAACCAATTGAGAGTTGGATCAAAACCATCTTCCTCGCTTTCCTTCACATAATTCTCGCTAAATAAAAGGCTACCCATCAAAAATATTAAACAAACTTTGATTACTAAGATAATTCTTGCCACATTCTATTATAAAGACATAATTGCTAATTGTCAATATTTATGAAATTATAATGAATATTATTTTGCAGCCAAACATATTTCCAATTGCTAATTTCTTGTTTGTTGAACAACATCCCTGATCCTTTGCCTTTCTAATGTAGCACATTAGTTATTGCAAGCTCAATAAATTAGTATGCTATTGTTCTTTCAATATAACAGCTTTTAATAAGCACTTGACTTGTTTTACCGTAATTGTTACAATATATATATACATTATAATGATATTAGTAAGCAATTATTATTTCCTTTGAAAGTACAAATTTGAGGAGTAATTAATGAGTGACTTGAGGTGGTAAATAATGCAAAAAATATTGCTATATTCAATATTATTTAATTCATTATTGTTCATTTTTGTACCATATCAAATTCAGCCTGAGGAACAACCGTCTTCAACAAAAATGAACACTCCACGTCTTATATCCAAATTCATAGAAAATAACTATGCACCGATCTATTACGCTGTTCCTCCTAATAATAACTGTGCAGAGGCAATTTCTGTGAGCAATGGAACATATTATGGTGATACAAGTACAGCCACACCGGACGGTGTATCTGCTTGTGATAATTCATCACCTCCACTGGATGTATGGTATAAATATTCCGCAACAGCAACGGGTTTAATTGTGATAAATACATTTGATTCATATTACGACACAATGTTATCGGTATATGCCAACTGCCCTGGCAACGAGGAAAATGAATTAGTGTGTAATGATGATTGCGGTAGCATGCATTCCTGCTTATCTTTTTACGCACAGGCAGGAAAAGATTATCTGATAAGAGTAAGTGGTTTTAACGGGAATTCTGGATTGTATACATTAACAATTAGTAAACCGGGCTCCATTTCAGGCACTGTAACTACATCTATTCCATTACAACCTGTCCCCATCGCAAATGTCGATATTTATTTATATAATTCCGATGGAATGTGGATAGCAAGTGCATTAACAAACACTCAAGGAAACTACACACTTGCAGAGCTAAATCCTGGCAATTATTTAGTCGTCACAGCAAATGATAATAATTACATTGATGAACTTTATAATGATATAACATGTGAACCGTGGTGTAATCCGCTCGCTGGCATTCCCATTGTTGTTCTAGAGGATCAAGATACCCCAAATATTAATTTTGAGCTTACCCCTGGCGGCCTCATAACAGGTTATGTAAAAGAATCCGCAACCGCATTACCTATTCCTGATGCTTTAGTTGATATATATGACTCAAATGGAAATTGGAAAACATACGGAATAGCAGACTCTTCAGGATTCTATTTTTCCAGGCATCCATTGGTAACAGGAAATTATTACGCACTGACCAGGACTGCCGGAAATTATTTAGATGAAGTCTACAATAATATACCGTGTGAACCTTCATGCGATCCTACTACTGGAACGCCTATCTCTCTTGTTGCTGGGCAAAATAAACCTAATATTAATTTCAATCTTAATCAGGGAGTATCTTTGGCTCAGTAGCGGCGGTTCCTCATCCTCCAGCATTAGTGAATATATATGACTCAACTGGCAATTACGCAGCAAATAGAATCATTTTTAGCTACATTCTGCAATCATTTAAATTTTCGCAATCTATATTTTTTTTCATAGTGTATACTTTCAATCCCGACATTTTGTATACTTTTAGGAATTATCAAGTCAATGTTTCTCCTCCCACTAAAACGTACTATCAATAAATCATCAAAATTATTTCAAGATGAGAAAAATGAGGATGCTTGAGATAATATTATTATAAACTCTTAAGAATACTCGTTTGTTTATCTTAATGAAATTTTGGCAAGGAATTTGCCTTTCTTTTTTATTCGATATTAAAAATTATTGCTTTAATGTTTCGGCTTTTGTAGTAGTAGATTATGAATAAAGAACAAATTAGGCATCAAAAATTTTTATTCGGCTGTATAAGAGATATGCATTATTTTAGGCAACATTAAAATACTTGAAAGGAGGCAAGCAATGTCAGCAAAAATATCCCAATCACCATTCTTGGATGTCAATAGTTTCGCCATCAAGGAAACACCAGCGGATACCAATTCCATTAATACCACAAAATATCAGGCAACGCCTTTTTTATCAATGTACGAGACATTTGAGGGTGATGCTTCAACTGATCCAGCCACAGAAGAATGCATGGCTTTCCTTAATGAGCTTTATGATGAAGAATTCGATCAAGCGCTCTTTGAGCTTGCATGTGAGGCTGTCCCTCTTTATGAAAATCAATTAACATACTCACGTGGTGATTTCGGCGCAATAAATCAGGGAGCCGAGCGGATTCTCGAGCAGCATTTCGAGCCTCTTGCCAGAGAGGCTGAGAGAATGATGGAAGTTCTGGCAGAAAAACTATCTCAGTATGATCCGAATGTCCTCACATCAGGAGAAATCGAGGCTGTTGTAGATCAGTATAGACCTTCGATTGAATTAAGTCCGGATTTCGATAATTTTATTGGATCGCTCAAAAAAGCATTTAAGAAGGTCGCTTCCAGGGCTGTGGATCTGGCAAAAAAGGGTGTTAGTGTTGCGACGACTCTCGGTCTAGGGCCTATCCTTGGAAAACTGAAACCACTAATAAAGCCATTGCTTAAAAAGGTTCTGAACATTGCTATCAGCAAATTACCTAAACAGCTTCAACCCATGGCACACAAGCTTGCAGAAAAACTTCCCTTATTGCTGGAAGTCGAGCAGGATACTGATCTGGAGTCAGGAAATCCTTCAAGCCCTAGCATTTCGCAAATCCAATACGAGTTTAACCAGCAGGTTGCTGACATTCTATTCGCTCCCAGCGAAGTCGAACAAGAATTGGAGATTGCCGAAATTCTGACCGAAGCTAAAATGCCAATCGATTATTCGCTTAACGAGCTTGATCGCGCTCGCTCTCAATTTGTGGACTCGCTTAGCAAGCTTAAGGAAGGGGAGGATCCAGCGCCCATTATTGAAAATTTCCTTCCCGCAATCCTGCCGGCTCTGCAATTGGGAATTAAACTAATAAGTCGCAAACGCGTAGTTGATTTCCTTGCAAAGCTTTTGGCTAAGCTAATTCAGAGATTCATTGGCCCGCAATATGCTCCTGCACTTTCCAAGGCGATTGTAGATGCTGGTTTACGACTCATCAGCTTGGAGGCTTCTCCGGAAGACGAGAAAGGCGCTGCAGGCTCAGTAGTAGCAGCAACCATCGAGGAAACTGTTCGCCGCGTTGCTGCTCTGCCAGATCATATATTGGACAACCAGGATCTCTTAGAAAGCTACGCTTTGCAATCTTTTGAACAAGCAGCCACGTCGAATCTACCGCCTGTCCTTCCAGAAGAAGTATATCGCAGGCGCCCGGACCTTATCGAAGCAAAATCAGTCAGAGGCACCTGGATCCCAATGCCATTGCGTAGTCCAAGGAAACGCTATAAAAAATATAGTCGAATCTTCCGATCCATACTTACACCGCACAAAGCTTCAGCTATCATGTCATTTGGTGGCGCACCGCTGAGTGAGTTCCTGCAAGAACAACTCGGTTTTCTCCCCGGTGAGGATATCGAAGCGCAAGTTCACCTCTACGAAGCAATGCCGGGCACTATGCTTCCGGATGTAACCCAGCTTGAACAGAATATCCCCGGATTAGGATCAACTGGAGCTTATGTTCAATTGCACCCGCTCACTCAGCAAGCAGCAAGCACATTACTGGAGGAACCTGCGCTCGGTCGCGATGTAGATCCACATTACTTAGCTGGACCTTTCGCAACTGAGGTCGGGCAGAGATTCTACTACCTGGAAATCCCAGGAAAGCGTCCTTTGATGACATCAGAACCTAGCGGACGGAGCGCGATACGGCACAAAACCCGGGTAATCCTGGTGCTTGACTTCCGCGGTAATCAGATCAGGCTTTCCTTGTACCTGAGCGAAATACGAGCTCAGGAAATAGCATTGAAACTGCGTCAACAAGAACATACTGGTGCGATCGCAGTGTACCTTGGGAAAATTCTGGAGCGAGGATTGAATGCGGCTTTAAAAGGAGGATTTGGAAGCTTGAAAATAATTCACGAATCTGTTACTCCAGACCGATGGGCAAAGGCTCTCCAGCGTCTGCCCGTTTTTGTTACGCAGACTCTCCTCAGTCAATTACAACAATGGGTACTTAAAGAACTCCCCGCTTTCCTTCAGAAACATTCACAGCAATTCATTTCTGCTGCGGAGCAACCAGTCGATGGAGTAACTCTTTTAATCACCATCGAAAATCCTACAGGATTAGCTGAGCTTCGTAAAGCTCTCAAATCCAAGGTGCTTTCGCTGAAAAAGTTGAAATTGTCTGACGCCATGCCAAACATAAATATTCGCATTGCTCCGGGGTATCAACATGAATGACCTGAAAATAGTCATAAGAGGACAACTTTCCTGCCAGGTAGCGCACTGGACTGCTGCCGTGTCTAGGCTCCAGAATATGGAAGCAATGGCTTCAGCAGGCGCTTGGAACAATCTTGAGCAATATCTCGGAGTGTCTATCAGGCAACATTTAATAGAAGTTGTCAATCATTTAAAACGCCAGGCAAACTTGTTGTATGCTGCTCTCGATGCTGCTTCATCTCTATCAGATCTCGAAGCTGTGCAGCGGCAACTTTTATTGTTTCGCAAGCAATATCTTCGTGCTGAGACGACGCTCGATTTTTACAGTGATGCAATCAATACCCGGACTAATCCGACTATTACAGGGCTACTGAAGGCTTGCGACATCCTTGCGTATCGCAGTATGGCTAATATTCTCGATCAACTTGGAAAAAAAATTCCGGTTGTTCTCACCTACCTGGATAAAGGATTAGGCGCTTCTATTCTCAAGGCAGGACTACGTTTATGGGACTTGATAAGTCAAAGCCCGGTTGCAGCCATTAAGATCGCCCGTCACAATCTACAGCGTCCTACTGCGATTATTCATGAAGCCGGTCATCAAGTCGCCCATATTACAAGCTGGGATAAAGAACTGGGCTCTGTTCTCAAGGAGGAATTAAAAAAAATATCAACAGACTTAGCTGAAGTTTGGGTAATCTGGGCTTCAGAGATCGCAGCAGATGCTTTCGCATTCGTCAATACCGGCTTTGCCAGCGTAGCCGCTTTACGTACCGTACTCGCTGGAGAGACAGACCTTGTTCTTCGGCATATTCCCGGCGATCCACATCCGATCAGCTATATTCGGATTCTTCTTTGCATGGAAATGTGCCGGCAGAGCTACGGAAATGGACCCTGGGACGAATTAGCAATTGCCTGGACACATCAATACCCAATTAACAAAGCGATAACCGATACAGAATCGCTTATAAAAACATCGTTACCCTTGCTGCAAAATATTGCAGACATAATTCTGCATAAGCCTATGCAGGTTTTTCGAAGCCGAGCGCTCAGCTCACTCATTGATCCATCTCGAGTCAGCCCAAAGGCACTCGAAGAACTGGAACAAACACGTGGAATAGCTCTTTATACCTCGATGCACTGGATTTGGACGGAGGCTTTAAGACTTCTGGCGCTAACAGGCCTGCGCACCGAAATAATGCCAGAGCAAGCGACAGAGCTATGCAAGCAACAGGAAATCTGGATGATGAGACTCGGCGGAGCAATACAAGCAGCATAAATGAATTATAAGGAGGTATTATTATGGCAGCAAATCCCAATAGTAAAGATATCGTGAAAGAGTTCAAATTCATCAAGTATGTATTGCAAGTACCAGAGTCACAAAAGCCTGAGATTGATGATGAAAGGAAGTGGTATCAAGTAGAAAAACCACCTCAAGCAAAAAAATAATTACTAAAGCTAAGAAAGATAAAAAAGGAGGTATAAAACATGTTTAGACGCTTTGCAAGCAAAATCCCCAATGACGCTGAGCACTTGTTTAAAGAGCATCCTCTTGTGCTAGCAGCTTTAATGGAACTAGCCTGGGAAAATCGATTTTGGAATGACATGCAGGTAGGATCCCCGCACAACAGAAGTGCTCTCGGCAAATACCCGTTTTTGCAAAATCTTTTAAGCTTTTGCAATAATGCCAAACTGCCACCACTTAATTATAATTACAAATTGCCAACACTTGACCAGGATTATCAAAAACTAATAAATGATACAACCTTTTTCCATAAAGACCAATCACTTGTTCTTTGGGATCATTTGATCTATGCCTACATGATC
>MFGW01000236.1:10812-11084 GCA_001780385.1 Candidatus Fischerbacteria bacterium RBG_13_37_8
CTACGAAATCTTCCGCCTCGTCTTGCATGAGTACCTCCATGGTGAAAAGCTTGGAATTCCTGATGTAGATACCCAGCATTGGCTGCGAAATACTGAAGAGCTTTTCTACCGTGATCCCGCTCCTTTCTCTATTGGCAACATAATTAGTCATATTCGTCCCGATATGCGAGCTTCTCGAAGGAATGCCTATCAGCGCATGTTCGGTATGGATCTTAATCACGGCGCTGACAATAATAATCCCTATGCTTATGTCAAAGCTGATGCAGCTAATA
>MFGW01000236.1:11124-12315 GCA_001780385.1 Candidatus Fischerbacteria bacterium RBG_13_37_8
CTGGATTGGATGCACCAACAGAGAAAATCGTAGTGGATCTAATCCTACTGATGACCAGAAAATCGCCGAGCTCACCAAGAAGCTGCATAATATGCTCATTTCGCGCAGAATGCGTGGCAATCTTTCACGGGAAGAATTCGTCTCAGTTTGCATGATGTCCTGGTTTCACCTAACCTTGTCATTTCATTCACCCATTGTAGAAAGTCTAAAAGCAGAAGCTGAAAGTCCTGCGGAAAGGCTATTTAAAATTGCGCAGAGGATCGGATTGCCAGCCCATGGGCTTTCTTCAAGCTATTTCGACATTGCTGATCCCATCTCGAGAGTACTCATTTTAATAGAGGAAGGTTTAGGTACGACCTCATCAGATGCTAAGAAGTTTTATGATCCTTCTGGCGGCAATGAAGATCTTGTAAATGCTATGCAAGCAATCATTACTCATTGGTCAATCATTACAGGGCATGATGTAAAATCGACAAAAGTTGCAACAAAATAACCTGAGATTAAGCATTGGATTTTGAAAGGAGGCCACTATGTCTTCGCAGGACGAAGAATCTCAAAATTTGTATATCTACAAAAAGAAAGAAATCAAATCTCCATTCCTGGAGAATGAGCTATTTACCAAGGAATCCGAACCATGGGAATTGCACCTGACAGGGCTACAGCAGGAAAGCCCGTTTTTAAGTGCTTTTGAGCAAGGCAGTATGAGCATCTTTGAGCCGGAGGATCTAGAAGAGAAATATATGGGGGAACAGAAATTGCAAGAGAGCATTGAATCGCCTACTGATGAAGTAGATGCCCAATGCCAGGAAACAAGCCCGTATCTGGAAGAGGGCATTGAAGAACTCCATACTAATGACGAGAATCCATATGCTGAAAAAGAAGAGCAAGCTCTTCCCTCTGACCCCATATATCTGGAAGAAACGCTGCTTTTCACAGAAGAGAATAAAGAAGTGAAGCAAAAAAAGCCTTTTGATAAACCAATACTGGGGATTATGGTTCCTGATGCAGATTCAATATCCGAATTCAAACTTAAATATATATATCCTTGGCAGAATGTATATCTCAGAAAGACTATCTATCCTTATCGGGAAAAGGAACTAAAAGAATTTCTGAAGATTGACTTTGAAATTTCCTTAGGCAAAGATAAAATTAAGAATAAGCAGGATCTTATAAAAAAATATGAAAAAGAAT
>MFGW01000236.1:12345-17321 GCA_001780385.1 Candidatus Fischerbacteria bacterium RBG_13_37_8
AAACTCTGAAATGCTTCCAAGAGGATGACAAAAAGGGTATCAAAATATGGCCTGAATGGTCAAGGTATATGATAATACATTTTTCTGGCATGCGTTATGATAGTGCTCATAATTCATGGGCTGCTGTTATTGGATCCAATCATTCATCTTTAAAAAGCTTTGAAAATAGCGCATTTAATATGGCTCTAAAAGATTGCAGAGAATGTGGGTATCTAAATCTATGGCAGAGGATTAATAAAACGGATAAGTATGTGCTAAAAAAGCTTACCCTTCCTATTTTATGGATCCTCAAAATAGAAGAAATTACAGAAAAAATATGGCAATTATCTGAAGAAGTTTTGCCTTCTGAGATAAATAATGAAAGAAAGTTATTGGAAAAAGAATTAATAGAAACAAGCGACAGCAAAAGCAAAGTTAAAATTAATCAAATGATTAAAGAATTAATAAATATTAAAAATTCAACTGAGCTAAGGAAGAAATTGTTGCTAGAATTGCAAGTAACACGAGAAATAAAAAACCTGCATCAAATTAATGAATTAAAGGCATTAGGTATGCTCATGGAAATGCGCAACAGAAAGCAATTTGATGATTGGATTTGGAAAGAAATTGTAACTCGTACAATGCTTAGGTTCAATATAGGAGATCTTGATTTGAATCTAATAGTCAAAGACAATAATTATGACTTATGGGAGGAATCAATTGAAGATTACTCGAGACAACAGAAGGAAAATGATCCGCGTATAAAACGTTGGAAAGATCTTATTAAAGCATGGCAAAAAGGCTATTCCACTGAATGGCGTTTTAAGCACCAAGATGATCTTTCGATTATTACTAAGGCCGGCGCATGTGATCAAATTGCTGAACAGGCTCAATATAGTCGAAGGTATTATCCAAGAGAGGGCTTAGCGGGACATTTTAAAACATATTTTGATAAGATGTTAGAAAGTCCTAAGCCAGAAATATTTTTTAAAAAAGTAACGGACATGACTGATGATGATTATAAAGATATATGCGGAGCTAGTATTTTAACATGGCATTGGACTACTATGAAACCTGAATCTAGCAATATTATCAGGCCACTCATTAAAATTGAATCTTTTTTCACGAAAGACTTATTTCTTCTAGACAAAAATCATTATTTTGATAAGGAAGAAGGCTTTACCTACCATATTCATGATATAGAGCCAGGCATTTACGGTATGCATAGTGATAATAAGGATAAAAACAAAAAAATGATTTTGCGAACTCGTATTCCTGAAAGCTCATCAAGGCATGAACCAACTGAACCATATCAAAATCTAGTAAGCACTGAATGGCTATCTTGGAAGCATGAAGTGACAATTATTAATTTTATAAGCAAACAAACAGCTCTTGTTTTTGAGAGCGGAAGCAATGATTTTTCATACGGGGCTGGCGTAAAAAAAAGAAATATTGATGCTCAAGGTTTTATTGGTTATAAAAGGACAAAGGAAAACCATCCTAAGCTTGTTAATATGCTAAATAAAAATATTTTAAACATTTCAGCAAAGAAATGATCGATCTATGATTGAATATCAAACAAGGAATAAGAGTCATAAGAAAAAAGAATAGAAGATGAAGCGCACTATAGAAGACTAAGGCTAGATTGTAATTTACAACGATAAAATTTTGTAAAATAGGGAAAGAGGAAAAAGAGAGATACATGCTTTTATTTGCCTGCTCTTTTTTCTCCTTTCGATAGTGGCATATAAAAGAGCGAAGGAAAGAGCCTTATTCAAAGGTTCATTGCATAATTTATTGGATAAACTTTCATCCGTACGTCTGTCTGCATGCATTAAAGCTCCTCAACAAAAATCAAAAGGAAGATTTAAAGTTGCTTATCAGCTCGAAGATATGGATGAAGAGCTTTCTTCTTTTTCAGAAAAAATGGTTTTAACAAAAGTAAAAAAGCCCCGAAATATACCCTTCAGTGTATGCATTTAGAGTAGGATGTTAATTCAGTCCAGATGCTGCTTTGAACCATCTCAAGCAAAATTATTTAATAAAGTCACGCTAGATAGCTTTATTCTCAGAAAAACTCCATTTTAATTGGCTTATAATAAAACCTTGATTATTGTTATCGATCCTTCCTCCGGAGCCTCCGACTGATAAATGGAGCCATAGCTTAGTTGCTATTTGGAATTCTGCGCCTGCAGAGAAACGATAGGAATTATCTTCAGCACGACTGGACGGCTCAGCATGAATAAAGATGCTTTGAATTAATAATGAACTTTTAGGATTTCCATATCTCAACCTGGCACCAAATGAAAAGCTATCTTGTTCAAAGAACATTCCTGTTTGACTGGGATCTGCCAATGATTCATTTGTGCGATAAAGAGTATGGAAGGTGATTTGTGCTTTATTTTTTAAGCTTTTGAAATTATTAAATCCGTAAGAAAACGATGTCCATATACCGATACCATTCCATGCGACATTATTAGTTGTTCCATCATTACTAATCCAAGAAGGAGCTATCCCGATGTCTAAAGCCGATTTATTCCAATTTCTTTTCTGACACTCTCTTCGACAAATGATTGCTTGATCCTCCACGTACTTAGCAACACGATTCATTCTTTCTTCCTCTTCTGACGGATCTAATGTTTTTCCTGACGGAAATTTTTCCAATGCTTCTTTGTGCGCTTCATCAATACACTCAATAAGAGTCTTATCAAGTCTTACATCGCCTTCATCCCAAAGAACCCATCTAAAACCAAAAGATAAACGCATTGCTTTATCTTCTTCTTTAATTCCTTTTGCAGTAGCCAAAGAAAATTGAATTCTAGACAATTCTCTTTTCATTATATTCTTCTTATAGTCTTCAAGAGTTAATCCCTTTCCGAAAAATAATAAATATGGAGCAGTATCAATTGCTAAACCTGACTGAAAGTTACCGGCAGGATCTAATCCTTGAAGAAAGGATAACGCTAATTCACGTGGACTAGCTGGTCTCGTTATTGATTCTGGAGTTACACCAAGTATGGCAAATGCTGGTGATTCCGGTACTGCTAATTCATCAATTACTTTCGAAACATCTGTTGCTTGGGCAATCACAATCGTATTACTATTAAAACATAAACTGACAAAAAAAATTATAAGAAGTATCATAATGCAATTATTATGATCTTTTCGATTCATGCTAAACTCCTTTTTATAGTATGATATGTTTTTTCATGATTACACTAAGGTGCGTAATCCGAAAATTCCCTTGCTACCTTCCAATGGGCCAGATTCCTGGAAAATGCCTCCTTCAACAGGTTTTCCTTTTTGCTTTAGAATAACAGTAACACAGTAAAATTGTCCTGATTTGCTCTGAAGCGCAGTGACGATTACATCCCAGCTTAGAGTTTTGTTAATTAATTTATTTGCAGGTCCAAGATCAAAAGTATCAGCTATTTCATCCCAATTAACACCTTCACCAACAACCTTTGGATTCCGACGATCTTTATCCCATAATCTTATTTTGTATCTCCCTTGTTGAGCATAACCAATTATAATTTCGATTTGAAGGTTTCCACTATTTTTGTCAATCTTTGCAATTGTGGTCATCCTTATTATCCTCCTTTTTTCTAATCTTGAAATATTTTTTTGAAAATACCTTGCAGATATCTTTCACTTTCATGGAAAAAGCTTATTAGCTAGATCTGTTAATTCTTTGATATCTTCTTGCATCAATTGTATTGCTTGTTGTGGAACAAGAGTATTGTATATTGCCACCTTACTATCATGAGTTTTTCCTTTACTTTTTACAGCCTCAACTAATCCTTTCGCTTTGACAGCTTCTTCTTGATTTGCATTCGCTCTTTTTTCAGCATTTTCAGCACGCTCCTCAGCTTTTTCTGCTCTTACATGGTTAATTTTTCCACCAAAGAAGAAACCAGCAGCAGCAAAAGCAATTGCTTCAACTCCAGTAAATAGATACAAAGCTCTTGCCCATTCCTTTTCGCCTATTGCTACTAGACCTAGCATATATTTAACGAACCAGACAAAGCATAGAAGAATCATAACAGCCACTACAGCAGTAATAATATCTTTTATCGTAGTGCAATTAGAAATCATTGTTTTACTCCTTAATTATTGGTTTGCATAGAGATATATTCATTTTCAAAAATGTCATGTATTAATACTGGATTGCTTTTGCAGAGGCCCCAAAAAAGCTTTTTCAATGAAAGAATATCAGTTTCTAAGGACTCCTTCTTAAGATAAATCCCTAACAAATTTATGCTAATAATAAATTCAACTGAGTTTAAAAAGCCGAAATATTTGCCAGGTTCAACACAAGCATTCATACAAAATCATTTAGGCAAAAATAATGCCAAAATGACTTCACAATTAAAAGCATTAAAATCTTCATATTATCATCACTTTATTCTCCTTCCCCTTATTTATTTTCCAAGGTGTATACTTTTAAGCCCAAAAGTTTGTATACTTTTTGGCATAGTTATAAAAATCCCCCTTAATCTGGTTACCATAAAGTATCAAAAAATTGACCAATTTGATACTTTGATGAACATAATCCCAGAGAGAAAAAGAATATTGATACATTCCTGCTGGTGATTATTCCAGCAAATCCTATGAAATTTTTGGCAAAATGTTTGCCTACATCTTTAACTAAAATAATCGTTTTTACAAAAAATATAGCAGTATTGTGAAAAAAGTAAAAGCATGTAAAGTTAATATTCTAATGATTTTGTTAAAGCGGAATATGTACTAAATAATGCTTATTTTAAAAGAGGAAACAAACTTGTGATAGTACGATAATAGATAAAAGGGAGTATACAAATGAATTTTGTCAACTTTGATCCAGCGGAAGCTTCCTACTTTAATTAAAGATTTTCCCTTGAAACCAGCACAGAGCCGAGCTTTTTCGGTTCTTTTTATGTATATACTAACATCAGATATTCTATATTGACCAATAAATGCCATATATTGAGGTATTGACAAATTAATTAAATAAGTAT
>MFGW01000236.1:17370-21414 GCA_001780385.1 Candidatus Fischerbacteria bacterium RBG_13_37_8
GTACTGGTACATTACAGAATGCAAGCGCATAAAGGGAAAACCTCGTCCTGTGGTGCTGAAATATATTGGAACGACTGAAAAGATGGTAAGCATGCTCATGGAATTAGATTCTTTAGATGAGCTACGCATAATGAGTTACGAGCATGGCAATGTTTATTGTCTTCATAGAATTGCTCAAGAATCAGGAATAGCGGGTATCTTAAAAAGTCATTTTTCTTCTCAGATGAGAGATGGCATGAGTATGGCAGAAACTCTCCTGATGACAAGCATATATAGGGCATGCAAGCCTGCAAGCAAGCGAGCATTTAGTGAATGGGCAGAAGGAACGACATTGCCACATATAATGGGATTTCAAGCAGGTCGGATGACATCTCAGCATTTTTGGGATCAGATGGACGCGGTAAAGCAGGAGGCGATAGAGCGAGCAGAAGAGGAAATTGCGAAGACATTAATAAAGACAATGGGAATAAGTGTAGATATATTATTATATGATGTAACTAATTTTTTTACCTTTATTGCTACAGATAATAAGAGGAATACACTATGCCAGCGCGGAAGGAATAAGCAAAAGAGAGATGATTTGAGGCAATTTAATTTAGCAATATTGGCATCTCGCAGCAGCTATATTCCCTTGTTATCTGAGGTATATGATGGCAATATTCCAGATGTAAAATCATTTCCATCACTGCTTTCCAGGATAAGGAAAAGGCTTTCTGTCATTGCTGATGAAATACAAGATATTACGTTGGTATTTGATAAAGGAAATTATTCCAAAGACATTCAGAGGGAATTACAAGAGGCGCAGGTAAAATGGGTTGGGTCATTATCCGTAGCAATGCATTCCGAATATGCTCACATACAGAGAGACCGATTTCATCGCATAAAACTTAGTAATGGCAAGAGGATATCTTGCTTTCGCATGGAGAAAGATCTTTGGGAGCAAAAAATGGCGATGGTGATATTGTTCAGTAAAAAATTATATCGAGGGCAGATGCACGGATTTAAAAAGGCTTTGGCAAAAGCAATAACCTATCTGAAAGAAATAGATGGAACAAGAAAAAAGATAGATACGGTTATCAGAGAATTAAAGAATTTGCTTTCGAAAGAGCATGTAAAAGAAGTGCTCATTCTTCAAATTACCAACGAGGGGAATAAAATACAGGCATCCTGGTATATAGACAAGCAAGTTTATCAATATCTTTTAAAAGAGTATTTTGGAAGAAAAGTGCTTTTTTCTTCCAATTTAGATTGGACTGATGCAGAAATTATAGAAGCTTATTATGGATTAGGGAAAATAGAAAATTATTTCAGAATCTTAAAAAATCCTTTTCATTTTTCAGTAAGACCTCAGTATCATTGGACTGATCAAAAAATAAAAGTTCATGTATTTACCTGTCTTGTAGGGCTCATTCTCACAGCCCTTCTTTTTAAAAAGTTGCAAGACAATCACATTGCTATCTCTCCTACACGAATGCTTCATAAGCTATCTAAGGTAAGACAATCCATTATAATGGAAATGAGCGGTCGTAAGGGAAAGCCTCGCACTCGCCGAAAATTAGAGGAAATGGATACACAATCTTATAAACTTTATGAATTATTGAACAGTTAGCATATACAAGTCTTTTTGCCTCTAAATCATTCCCCCAGGCGCATTTCACCCTGATTTTTCCGCACAAAGTAGGAAACTTCCGCTAGGAGTCCAAGAAGGCCCAAATGATCAGGAATGAGATCATGTGGTTCTAAAAAATACTGTTCTGCAGCATCTAGTACATAACTGATTTGTTCATATATGCCAGTCTGATATGCTGCTTTAGAAATATAATCAAGCAAAGAAGGAGCATGTTCAATGTATTCTCGTATGAATTGTATTGCCTCTTTCATTTGTTTTTCAGTTAATCGAATTCCTCTCATTGCTGTAAAATCATCTAAGGCAGTCATCAGTTAATGATTTTTCTTTTCTATTTTATTAGCCTCACTGATTAATTCACGAATTTTTTCTATATGCATATTACTCCTCCTTTTTAATTATTATTAGAAAAGCGCATTTAATCTCCTTAAATATGAGATATATTTTCCTCTAAACTTTTCTTGGAGACTGTTCTAAAGCAAAACTGATATGAATCACTATTTATTAGCTTTTTTCTTTTGCGCAGCCCAATCAAAAAGAGTTATATCTTCCTCTTTTTCCTCTTCAGAAACTTCCATTATTGCACCACCAGCTATTTCTTTTTGTTTCCCGCATTTTGTCTTTATAAGCAAAGTATCGCCAATACTCGATTTACCAACAATCGACAAGAATACAATGAAGTAGGAAAAGAAACCAATAGCTAATCCAATGGCATAACCAGCAAATATTTTTCCTTGCTGATTAAATAATCCGGTGATAGTTGCACCACCTAAAATACCGATGAGTGTAGAAATATCGGTCAGCGCTTTTGGTTGTGCCCTGCGCAAGATAAAATATGTTACCCAACCAATGACCAGCCCAAAGGCAAGCGCACCGATAAACTCGATTAGAGTCAATTCGTTCATAATAACCTCCTCCTTTATATTTTGTTAGTCAAATATAATATTATTCTTGCTCCGCTATGCATAGTTCTGCGGAACAGTATGGAGTGTAGATCAATCCTAAAAGATTGCATTTCATTAGCAATTCCCACCGTAATTCCTTGATGATTTGTCCAACTTTTTTATGTTCAATGATAAAACGCTCGAAAAATTTCTTTGCGAATTCACAGGCTAAATAAGTGTGTACGGATATCTCTGTTCCGATAATTCCGGAAACGCGGGCATTTACTAATGATTCCATAATAGAGGATAAATCCTTTGGCTCCAGATCAATAGAATGACAGCCATTAATGAATACCAATGTGTTTTTCCCCTTCCATTTAGATGTCCAATTGCGCAAGTCTATCCAATTTAGCTTCTCATTATTGCCTATTCCCAAATAGGTGCCTTTCTTTGATTCGGTCATTCCAATTTCACGGTTGCCATGGCAAAAGAGATATAATAAAGGCGGCTCGGGAGAATTTTGAAAAGCAGTCTTGATTTTTTTACGGGAGTCAAGCAAGATAAAATGTAACTTCTCCATTTCTTCAAGATGTCCTTTGGCATATTTAGCTAGACTATTTTCTACTGGCATTTCATATCCCGGATGTTCTTTTTCTTTAATTGTTATTTTTGTGGATAAATTTGTTTCTCCTTGTTGTGTGGGTTGCTCAATGATATGTTTAAATCCCCAGAAGCCAAAAGGACAAACCCATGCACTGTCGTGTTCTCCCGTGATAGAATTGCGATGGCGGCAGTTATTGATGCAAAAGTTGTATGCCTTAGCTTGCTGTTCATCTTTGCGAAAATCTAAACATACCTGTGCCACATCACTATCAAGGGGCAAATCATAAATCATCGACCAGGGCCAGATAGCATCGAAATCATACCGGATCACCTGTATTTCCTGCTCATTGCGAAGGAGATTGATTATTGCATCAATTTTCGCTCTTGCTTCTTCCTCATTTTCAGAGGAGGGGCGAGCGCGTGTTCCGAAAACAGCACAGTATAATCCATATCCATTGAGTGCCAATTGTATTAAATCTTTTTTAAAGATCTCCTCGACATTTTCATTGATAGGCTTGTTGTCTGCATCGAACCGATAATTTTGTTTGCCATTATTCTCAACCGTGAAAGAAATATCCCTTAATGTTATCCGAGCAAGGCTCAGGGCGGTCTCAATTGTATTACCCAAATTGCGGGTTGATGATAAGTTTTCGTTCCCCTTAATGTATAGTGTATGTGTGCCATTCGTACTTTTATTTATTCCAATCCAGAGCCTGCGTGCTGGCAATTGCTCAATGTTGGTAAAATCCCTGCTAAAAGTTATCTCAATTTTAGCACTACTGGCTCCCTCTATAATTTTTTCCACATCAGTTACGGTTGTTGTTATTATAAGTGACTGTAGCAAATGATTCCTGTAAAATAAGCATAGCCGCAAATGTGCTTTACCAAAAACTACAGGTTTAATCTGAAAATAAAGCTTGTCAGTTGGTT
>MFGW01000236.1:21538-21649 GCA_001780385.1 Candidatus Fischerbacteria bacterium RBG_13_37_8
TTCATAATCGGGAAATGGAAGCGCCTCTTTTAATAGGGATCGAGGATCATACTTAGCTATCTGAACTCGAAGAAAGACTGATTGCTCTTTTACGAGAGTATTATTTTCCAT
>MFGW01000236.1:21705-23820 GCA_001780385.1 Candidatus Fischerbacteria bacterium RBG_13_37_8
TAGCCTTCCCATACTGGCTAAAATAGCGCTTGAAGCATGGGCTCTGTAATCTCTCCTTTCTATTTTTTGCGCGATTTCCAGAGCATTTATTAATAAAGGTTGGCATAGGAAAGCAGATAGATCATGGAGCCATCGGGCGTGCAGATATTGATCGTAATCTTCTTTGGTGAAAGATACAGTTGACTGCATTAGCTGTGCTAATTCGTACTGCAACCATGTGGAACTGAGATAGGGCTCCTTTTCTATGCTTAAAGGACCAAGGGATACCGGTTTATCTGTGATTTCATATATTAGGGACTGATCCTGCCAGATGCTATCTGGCAATTCCGGTAACAATTTCCCCAGCTCGCAAATGTATTTTTGTGGATCCTGAAATTTGATTAAGCGAATTGCATTCAATTCTTGCTTTAGATCCCATTCTCTACGGGATGCAGTTAATTTCTGATATAAATTGATCTGGCAAGCTAATTCGATTTCAGAACGTATTTTCAGGATTTCAGTAATGATATCAGACAGTGATTCTTTGTCGGGAAAACAGATTTTTGGATGCTTATCTGCTTGAATTTTGGATAGAGTCTGTATCAGGTCTATTGCATTTGCATTCTGGGCTTTTTTCAAGATAATATCTCTTTCTGCGGCAGGAAGGCGTCTTAAAAGTGATTTAATTGCATCCATGCCATTATGGGTTCTCACAGCAAGTTCCAGGATTTGCGGTAAGAAGCGCACTGGAATATATGGAGCCAGAACATTAAGAAAATCCGGGTCTCCACGGTTCTTAATATAATATGAAGTGAGAATATAGATTCGCATTGCTGCCAATCTTTTTTCTATCAGAGTACCACTTTCCGGTTTCGACCTGGCAGCTAACATTGCAATTATGCGGGATTTAAGATCTGGATCTTTAGAGAGGCTAAGTGCTGACTCCGTTGCTTTAAGCAAAAGATCATCAGGAATACGATAGATAAGCTTAATATTAATTTCAGGATCAGATGAAAGATCTGCAGAAAAATAGTTGCGTATTTCCTTTAAAGAAATTTTCAACATTTATTTCTCCTATACCTGGTTGAGGGCAAATATCATGCCAGCATGATTACAAATTAAAAATATCTCGAATGCTTGCTTTCATGCTAATATTCTGACGCATCGTTTTTGTGTTTTACCAATGTGTATACTTTTGTTCCCTAAGAAATGTTTACTTTTGGGAATGTTTTATATTTCCTGCTTTAAATGTGTGCGTATAATAGGCATTTGGTGTTTTCTGAGGTTGGCATGTTTTTTGTCTGATCATGATAATAGTAAAGAACTGAGTAAACATGATCGTGAACTTTGATGCTGCAGAATATAATCTGACTTATTTGTAGGAGATGAGACATTCAGCAAAATGAAGAAAATAGTACTGGAGTTTGCATAGCGTGATTTATTAAGCAATTCTTATTAAATCATTGACGCGCAAAAGTCATTACTATATACTGAAATATTAGATTCAAGGGATAATGAAGGTATGAATCCAAGAGTTGGGATGGTCGCAACCGTTAGGAACCGGCGTGGGATTATAGCGTCGGTGGAAGAATATCTTGATCCGAATGAGGGAGTGCTGCATGCGGTGCGTGTGGAGTATTCGGATTATGAAGGGATGCCGGAGGATATCGTTATCTGGGAACGGGAGAGCAATGCGAGTGTGCTGGAACCGACAGCACTGCCTCGCGTGAGTGATGAAGGCGCCATGCAGGCGGATGATTTCCATGCATTGGTGCGCGCGGCTCGGTGGAGTGCGATTACGCCGTTCGTGAAGCCGGGGAATGAGAATGAATTGGCGGAATTGCCGGTTGCTTCGCCGTTCCATGGCGCGATTCAGACGGAAGATTACCAGATCATCCCGCTGTTGAAAGCACTGCGAATGCCTCGTATTTCACTGCTGCTTGCAGATGATGTGGGTCTGGGAAAGACTATCGAGGCAGGATTGATCCTGAAAGAATTGCTGCTGCGGCGTCGTATCCGGAAGGTGCTGATTCTGTGTCCGGCATCATTGCGAAATCAGTGGCAGCAGGAATTGGATGAGAAATTCTCGATCCGGTTCGATATCGTGGATCGCACAGAAACGCATGCATTGCAAAA
>MFGW01000236.1:24032-24239 GCA_001780385.1 Candidatus Fischerbacteria bacterium RBG_13_37_8
AACGTGTGGAGGAGATCATGGTGCGCCGGTTGAAGCGTGAGATTAATGAGCTGGATGACCGGCTCGAACGACAGCGGCGTTTCCCGGAACGGCATCTGAAGCCATTGCCGTTATTTTTTTCGAAGGAAGAAAAACAGCTTTCGCTGGCAGTAGATGAATTTCGTGGTGCGGTGAAAAAAAACATAGCAAGCTCCGAACGTAAAGCCG
>MFGW01000236.1:24364-24557 GCA_001780385.1 Candidatus Fischerbacteria bacterium RBG_13_37_8
GAAAAGGATGTAGCTATAGCGAAACGTGCCTATGAAGCGGATATAGATGATGACCGTGAGCGTGAATGCCGCACTATTCATGCTATCAAGATCATCGGCTCATGGCTGAAACCATTCGCAGCGTCTCTCGCTAGTCAAATGAATGCCATTGATTCTGCACTGAACGTCATGGGCATGGTCACATCCGATAATA
>MFGW01000236.1:24669-25365 GCA_001780385.1 Candidatus Fischerbacteria bacterium RBG_13_37_8
GGAAGGACTTAATTTGCAGGAAACAGCACGGCTGATTCTGCATTATGATATCCCATGGAATCCCGCACGTCTCGAACAACGCAATGGTCGTCTCGACCGCCATGGTCAGGCGCAGAACGTGGAGGTGTATCATTTCACCAGCGACGATGATGCTGACCTGAAATTCCTGGAAAAAGTAGTGACTAAGGTCAATGCCATACGCGATGATCTGCTCGGATTAGTGGATGAAGTATTTGATGCGGCATTTCAACAGCGATTCCAGTATCTCGAAGATGCAGAGACGGTCTGGGATCAATGTGACCGCGAAATCGAACGAAAACAGCAGATAGTGCTGCCGTTGCGTTCAGGTGAATTAGGCGGTGAACGGGAAATAGCAATGATCGAGCAGTTGTGCCGTGATATAGATTTATCACCGCGGACCTTGCACGACACACTTGATACCGCACTCAGCCTCGGATTTGGACGTCCGCGTCTTGAAGCGCCCGATGCGCGTCAGCATACGAGATTGCGGCATCCTATCCCTGATTCATGGAAGAACCTGATAGATGATACGCTTCGTCTTAAGTCGAGAGATCATTCGGAAGGCGCTCTGAAATCAATTATTTTTGATCCACGGCTTTTCATTTATACCAAAGGCGGACGGCCCGTGTTTCGTCCGGAAAAGGATACCGTGCTGCTGCATCTCGGACATCCGGT
>MFGW01000236.1:25794-25943 GCA_001780385.1 Candidatus Fischerbacteria bacterium RBG_13_37_8
CAAGCACCGCAAGAAAGAAATTGAGCGCCTCATGTCGGAGAATAATCTGAAAAAGCTCGAGAAGGAGCGTGACAGCAAATTAGACGAGCTGCGCCAGAGTTATCTCTTTGCACATATACAACGCGTAAAAGAGGAAGAGCTGAGCAACC
>MFGW01000236.1:25966-26978 GCA_001780385.1 Candidatus Fischerbacteria bacterium RBG_13_37_8
CGAAGCCATTATGAGGATTTATTGAAATATCTTGAGCATGAGCGGGAGCGCGTCCTGGATCATCTCCTGCCGAAACGATATGCATTACGTGAGAAAGTGTATTTATTTCCGGTAGCAGTCGAGATACGATTACCAGCGGAGGTGAGATAATGCCCGTTGCGATGAGAGAACCACAACCCAACTGGTGGATTTCGCTGAAACATGGTGGAATGCTCATCTCACCACGCAAATTAATGGAATTTTTCGATGAACGCCCGCCTGATATGCAGTCATATTTAATTGATCATCTGCGCCGCGATGTATTGTCAGTGCTGGATGGTGATGAAAGCAAAATCGCTTCCTTATTGGACACCGTTTTTGAGCAGGCGCTCGGTTATCCGAAGGTTCAATGGACGAAAGGCAGTGCGGTTGATACACGCTGGTCATGCACATCAATAACCGGCGATATCATAAAACCGCATCGCATCTGGCAAGGCATGCACGGTGCCGTTCTGCCGGTCTTTGTCCCGGATGCTGCCGCACGCAAACAATTCGCGCGACTCGGCATCGGCAATGGACGGCGTGCGGTTGCGCGCGTTATCGAGTGGCTTCGTCTTTCCGGGCAAAAGATAGCCGTGCTGACCAATGGACAACAGCTACGGCTGATGCATGCCGGCAGTGATTATGATGCATGGTGCGAATGGGACATCGAGCTATGGTTCCAGGAAGGAAGCCCAGCACCACAGATTGACGCATTGCGCATTCTCCTCGATCATGCATGTCTTCAGAAACCGGATGCGGAACAGCCATGCATGCTGATCTCTGTTATTGAAGAATCGCGCAAAGGTCAGGCAGAGCTTAGCTCAGCGCTCGGCGAGAATGTGCGCCTGGCAGTGGAGTCTTTGATCGAGGCATCCGCATCTGCACTGAATGAACTTGATTCCGCTCAGCAAAAAGATGACATGCGTCGCGCAATTTACATCGCTGCCACACGCATCATTATGCGCATGGTGGTGATCCTGTTTGCGGAAGC
>MFGW01000237.1:0-309 GCA_001780385.1 Candidatus Fischerbacteria bacterium RBG_13_37_8
AGTGATATCCTTTCTTGTGAATATAACACCGGTCCTCTTGATGTTGCTTTTATAAAAAGGGCTATCAATAATATCAGGGGAGAAAGAACAGCTAATGCCATTAATGAAATTATTACATCAAGAATGCGTTTTATTACCGCATTAATACCTTTTAAAGGCGTTTCATTTAAATTAATAATAGGTATATTGAGAAAATTTTCAATACCTGTGCTGAGCGCTATGTAATCAAGCAGATCCGGTAACACTTTTATTTCTATCAATTCATTACGTGTAGCTTTTAATACTTTCATGAGTTTTTGATGATCCTGG
>MFGW01000237.1:331-1034 GCA_001780385.1 Candidatus Fischerbacteria bacterium RBG_13_37_8
TGGAAACTTTCAGCTTATTACAATATTCAACGATATCATTTATATTATTTAATACTGGTATGCTTTTATACGTTGCAGTTTCACCATCATCTATAAAAGCAACTAAATTATATCCAAGTTCTTTATGCATTAATATTTCATTAGCTATTGGTTTGCTTAATTCACTGTAACCCGCAATTATAACATTTTCTAATTGGTACCCTAATTTGCGGGCAAGCTCTATACCGTACCTGGTGAGCAATCTCATGGAAGCATATATTACCAGGCTGATAATGAAAAGATAAATGATGAATATTCTTGCAGGTTCCAATGCCTGTGCTGGATCAATTTCTCTCTGGTGATACACACGGTAATACAATATCACGGCAAATGTGGAAAATACAGAAATAAAAAGAGCTATCCCCAGCTTGATTATTTCATCTGCTTTGGACCTGCTGCGCGGCAGGTAATAAAGATTGCTCATGTAAAATACAAAAGGCCAGATTAGTAGAAAAACAAAAAAGATCCTTATATATTGAGAAGAGGAAGGAATTCCATAATAAACCGGTATAAACCCCGTGAGCCAGAAAAAACGCGAATAATAGGCAACGATAAAGCTTACTATTGAAGCTATAATATCGCCTATAAAAAATAAACCGGTGTGGTCTCTACTTTTCATTCATCTTTAAAATAAATTGCAGTATGTCAGTAAATTGCTTCCTGA
>MFGW01000237.1:1045-1254 GCA_001780385.1 Candidatus Fischerbacteria bacterium RBG_13_37_8
GAGAATTCTTCAGCATTTTTTCTTATAATGTGGGGATCGAATTTCATTGCTTCAAATTCTTTCAGTGCTGCTATTATATCATTTTTATGAATAGTATTGAAGCATAATCCCGTAATGTTAGGCTGTATCGTTTCCAAAGCGCCGCCCTTTCCATAAGTAATAACAGGTTTGCCGCAGGCTTGTGCTTCTACCGATACAATGCCAAAATC
>MFGW01000237.1:1287-1856 GCA_001780385.1 Candidatus Fischerbacteria bacterium RBG_13_37_8
CTGGTAACACTGCCTGAGTGTCTCATCATCCACCCAATCAATAAACTCAATAGTGCTGCCTGCTATTTTCTTCAAGTATCTTTTCTCTGGTCCTCTTCCTATTATTTTAAGAGGCTGTCCGGTTTCATTGAAAGCCTCTATTGCAACATGAATATTCTTGTACGGAACTAATGCAGATACAATAAGAAAATAATCTGATTCTCCCGTTGACGGTCGAAAAAAATCTGTATTAACGGGTGGGTAAATGACTGTTGCATCCCGGTTATAATATTTCTTTATCCTGTCTGCAACAAAATGCGAAATAGCAAGAAAATGATCCACACGCTGTGCTGATACAACATCCCATATTCTTAAATTAGTAAAATAAAATGACTTGGTAATTAAATGATAAAAGCTGTTGCGTGAAAAATATTGCCAGTACTGATCCCATATATAGCGCATAGGCGTAAAACAGTAAGATATATGTACTGATGAGGTCGGTGTTATTACTCCCTTTGCAACACAATGATTCAAACTGATTACTACATCAAAATTTCTGAAATCAAATTGCTCGATGAGTGTCGGATATA
>MFGW01000237.1:2046-2792 GCA_001780385.1 Candidatus Fischerbacteria bacterium RBG_13_37_8
CCTGCTAATTCCTCGAAGACAGGTATTTTTGAACAGACAACTGCCTTTTTGCATGCCATTGCTTCAAGTAGTGGTAATCCAAATCCTTCATATAATGACGGCATCACAAGAAAATCAGACAGGTAATAAATGCTCTTTAGTATTGTTCGGTCGACATAGGGGATGGTGATTATTTTTGAAATAAAGGCAGAGGCTACTGCTGTTTTTATTATTTGTTCCGGGATGCCTCCAACAAGTACGAGAGAGTAGTCGCTCTGTGTGGAAACAAATAATTGAAAAGCTTTTAATAGGCGGGTAATATTTTTATGTTTCAGGTAATTACCAACATAGAGAATATATTTAGCAGGCAGATGAAAATTCTTTTTTGCCTCCGACAGTTCATTTTCTGCAGGTGGTTGAAAAAAATACTGGTCAACGCCATTATAAATTACCTGTATTTTTGAAGATGCAGCGGGATAGAGTGATATAATATCATTACGGGAATTTTCAGAGACGGTTATTATTCTGTTGACTTTTGCAATAGAAGAATTAATTAGTGCTTTGGCAATTATTTTTTGAAGTATTCCTTTATTAGGGTAAAGCAGATGAATAATGTCATGGATAGTAGTTATAGTTTTGCATTTAATGAAAGCCGGGACTACATAATGAGGAGCATGGAAGAGATCCAGTTTCAGATTTTGTGCAAGGCGTGCAAGCACGATATGTTCAGCGAGAGAATAATTCTTTGCTTTTGTAGGGGTATAAAA
>MFGW01000237.1:2805-7777 GCA_001780385.1 Candidatus Fischerbacteria bacterium RBG_13_37_8
GAAAGACTGTCAGCATATTGAATATGATTAGGAAAGCAAATCAGGTGAAATGAATGATTCTGGAGGAGACCGGGCAGGGAAGACAGCATATGCTGAATATATGTTCCGATACCAAAATCTTTAATTTTTCTGCCATCCAACCCGATGTTCATAATTCAATTAATCGTTAATAATAAAATTGAACCACAGAGCGCAGAGAGAAAAACAGAGAATACGAAAAAAAACTTTATTGTATGCCCTGTAGTTTTTTGAAAGAAATTGATTACATACAAAAAAAATATTGAATTCATTGTGAAGTTAGCATATCATAAAGCATTAAAAATCTCAAAACAAACAGTCTCTGGTTCAATGTTCAAAGTTTAAGGTTCAAGGTTAAAGAAGATGTGTTAATTTGAACCTTGAACGCAATGATTTTATAATCGAGTTAGGATAGAAAAAAATGTGGAGATAAATATGGCATTGAATATAAGAAATATGAAAATTTCAGCACGTATAATTATAGGATTTCTTACAGGGGGGATATTGGTATTATTAGTAATAGCATTAAATATTCCTTATACGACGCGTCAGGTATATACGGATGTTGAATATTTAGCAGTATTTGATAATGAGAAGGAGATAGAGCTGGAGAATCCCGGGCAGGTAAAAAAAGTGCAGATAGCGAATGAATATTTTGTCAACAAATCAGGTTGCCGAAATTACCTGGTATTCCCACCTTCGCGATGCTGGTTTGTTATTGAAAACGCAGATACGGCAGATGGTATATTTAAGATTCAGGTGATAATAATAATGCGGGATGGTGATTCAGTAACGAAGAAAAAAGAAATATTAATACCGGCGGGAGAAGAACGTCGTGTAGAAGTGGATACAGAAAATAGGATACAGGGTTATCGCTATTATGTAACACCGCCTTTAAAAGAAGTGGAGGAACGTCTTGACATGCGAAATTCAAATCTCGTAAGTGGTTGTATTCAATCAGAGCAGAATGGAGAAATGGTAAAGTATTGCAAAGTAAATAAAATACGCACTTCGAAGAAATTTAAAATAACAAAACGTTCTTTTTTGCAAAGAATGTTTAACAAATCAGCAGATAAAGAATAGGCTGAAAAAAAGATAAAGTGTGTAGGGGCGGACCTATGTGTCCGCCCTTAAAGACACAAAGGCATAGAATGTAGGGGCGGACCTATGTGTCCGCCCTTAAAGACACAAAGGCATAGAATGTAGGGGCAGACACATATGGGTCTGCCCTCAAAGGCACAATGTTTTGAAATTAATTTTGAGATAGAGAAAAGGAGAATTCAGTTAAGGATGAAGGAAGTATTGTTAGTTAATGATATTTTTTACAGTATTCAGGGAGAATCGTCTTTTGCAGGGAGCAGGTGTATTTTTATTCGGTTGGCAGGGTGTAATGTGAAATGTGAGTGGTGTGATACTACCTATGCTTATAATGAAGGATGTGAATTGACGATAGGAGATATATTGATTAAGGTGGGTGCTTGGGATTGTGATTTGGTGGAAGTAACAGGTGGGGAGCCATTATTGCAGGAACATTCCATTCAATTGATGGAAGAGCTTGTCGCAAAGGGGTACCGTGTATTGCTTGAGACAAGTGGTACTGAATCAATAATGAATGTTCCACAGAAAGTTGTAATAATAATGGATATAAAATGTCCTTCCAGTGGAGCTGTTGATAAAAATAAAGAAGATAATATTGCATTGCTGAAGAGTAATGATGAGATAAAATTTGTGATAGCAGACAGAAATGATTATGAATGGGCAAAAGAAAAAGTGAGGAGTCTGAGAGAAGGCGGATGCACTAATGTAATATTATTTTCTCCTGTACGGGATTGTATGAACAGCAATGAATTAGCCCTATGGATCCTTGAAGATAATCTTCCTGTGCGACTGCAACTGCAGCTTCACAAATTAGCAGGAATGAAGTAGGGACTAGGGAATGGGGATTAGCGACTAGGGATATTCCCTATTCTCTCCTTAGTTTTATTTTTTTAAGAGCTGATAAGCCGCTATAAAGGAAGAATAAAACGAGTGCATGAAAACCTATGCTGAGATAATCTGCTACTAATATAAAAAGCAAACCATCCAATGCGTAGAGTATCATGCCAATTATAAAACTCCAGCGATGACCTTTTCTCGCAAAAACACCAAAAACGATAAAAATACCTGCTGCGATAAGGTCAAAAACAAAAGCTATCAATTTGTAGAAAAATGCTTCACCAAGATGTAATGCTACAGAATCAATAATTTGCGTTATACCTAGCCCAACAATAAAAGCCCAATTCTTTCCCGCCAACATTATAATAGAATTAATTAGCGAAAGTCCTGCAATCCAGAAAAACCATCCCGCACCAGATTTAAATTGCTGCTCGTTTTTCAGTTTTTCTTCGATTTGTTTTTCTTCAGGGGAAGGTGGTTGTTGATTTGATGCACCTTCTTGATACTCCATAGACACCTCCACGCATCAATATTATAGCATTTTATATAATCCAATCAATTGTGTCAATGGTTATTGTATTGTAGGGGCGAACCTTGTGTTCGCCCTGCCGAATTAATCAGGATAGGAGATTCATTGCGAGCATTCTGAACGGATTATCCTTATGAGTCCCGCACAATCGAAACGTAATAATCCCTGACTTCATTGTTATTATGAGCATTCCGGAGGAATGCGTAATAATCCTTAACGAACCGTCGTTGCGAGCTTTGCGAAGCAAAGAGTGGCAATCCCTGACGTAGCGTGCTTCTTTTCCAATAGGGATTGTCACGTTTGCCTCCGGCAAACTCATAATGACAAGGGCGCAATTGCAGCTAAAGGGCAGACACATAGGTCTGCCCCTACAGCAATTCTTCCCTATTCCCCATTCCCCATTCCCTATTCCCCAGTCCCCATTCCCTATTCCCCAGTCCCTATTCCCTATTCCCCATTCCCCATTCCCTATTCCCCAGTCCCTATTCCCTATTCCCCAGTCTCCAGTCCCTTGCTTGACTTAGTTTTATTGATAATTTATATTTAAGAATTACATGAAGGCTAATTTTTGAATTACTAGGGGGAACTAATGAACATGCTACAATGTTTAGATGATAGCGGAACTATTATACGCGAACCTGCCTATCATATAGAAGATGCTATTTTGCTGAAGCAATATAAAACAATGCTTTTGAGCCGGTTTGTTGATGACAGGATGTTCAAGATGCAGAGACAGGGACGCATTGGTTTTTATCTTTCATCCACGGGTGAAGAAGCTACTTATGTGGGAAGTGCCAGCGCACTCGAAGAACGTGATTGGATATTCTTATGTTACCGCGAACCGGGTGCTGCATTCTGGCGCGGTCTGTCTCTTAATTTTTTTGTAGCGCAAATGATGGGTAATGCAAATGATTTAACAAAAGGACGTCAAATGCCGAATCATTATGGTGCCAGAGCCTTGAAATTATCTTCGATTTCATCACCCGTTGGTACACAGATCCCGCAGGCGGTTGGTTGTGCCTGGGCATCGAAAATATTGAAAAAAGATGAAACCACACTGGTATATTTTGGTGATGGCGCTACCTCGCAAGGTGATTTTCATACTGCAATGAATTTTGCCGGTGTATTCAAAGTACCGGTAATATTCCTGTGCCGCAATAATCAATTTGCGATATCGGTGCCATTGGAACATCAGACGGCAGCATTAACCATTGCCGATAAAGCGGTTGCGTATGGTTTTGAAGGTATTCTGGTTGATGGCAACGATGTGCTGGCGGTTTATGAAGCGACACGAAAGGCTGCCGAGAAAGCTCGTAATGGTGAAGGACCAACTCTTATAGAAGCACTTACCTACAGGAGAGGTGCTCATTCGACTTCCGACGATCCACGCATGTATCGCAAAGATGAAGAAGTTTTAAAATGGGAAAAACGTGATCCGATACAACGTATGAAAAACTACTTGCTCGGCAGAAACCTGCTCACAGAAGAAGAAAATGCCCGGTTCGAAAAAGAAATCCAGGAAGAAATCATGAGTGTGATTGTGATGGAAGAAAAAATTCCAACAGTGCCCGTTAGTTCATTATTTGATGATGTTTATGCTGAATTACCATCTAATCTGAAAAATCAAAAAGAATATTTAATGAAAGTATTGCAATCAAGCAAAAATAATTCTTCAAAGTGATAGAGGAATCGAATATGGTTCTACGAATACAGGGAAGCAATCCCAAAAGCGCTGTCCAATAAGGGGTCAGGTCTTGCGTTTTGAATTTTCTCATTCGAGGAGAATGAGTACGAGCCTTGATTATTAAATTCAAAACGCAAGACCTGACCCAGCCCCATTAATATAGGAGTAAACTATGGCACAAATGAACATGATTCAGGCATTGAATAATGCATTAAGATTAGAGATGAAATTAAATGAAAAAATTGTAGTGCTTGGTGAAGATGTCGGGAGGTTAGGAGGAGTGTTTCGTGTAACGGTAGGTTTAATAGATGAATATGGAGCAGAGCGCGTAATTGATACTCCTTTAGCTGAAGCTGGAATAATAGGAACTGCTATTGGAATGGCATTGAATGGTCTCAAACCGGTAGCCGAAATACAATTTTCAGATTTTATATATCCTGCGTTTGACCAGATTGTCAACGAACTGGCAAAATACCGGTATCGTTCTGGCGGACAATTTAATTGTCCTGTCCTGATCCGGACACCTTACGGCGGTGGAATTAAAGGCGGTCATTATCATTCCCAAAGCCCCGAAGCTTATTTTGCACATACCGCAGGATTGAAAATAGTAATGCCATCTAATCCCTATGATGCGAAAGGACTTTTAATTTCAGCGCTGCGTGAACCTGACCCGGTGATATTCTTTGAACCGAAGAAAATATACCGTTCTGCCGTCGGAGAAGTTCCTGAAGATGAGTACGTGGTGCCGCTTGGCAAAGCCAATATAGCGAAACAAGGGAAAGATGTAGTATTTCTTGCATATGGTG
>MFGW01000237.1:7784-16714 GCA_001780385.1 Candidatus Fischerbacteria bacterium RBG_13_37_8
ACCTGTAGCACTTTCTGCCGCAAAGAAAGCTGAAGAAGAAGGAATAAATGCTGAAGTTATTGATCTTAGAACATTGATTCCTTTAGACCTGGAGACAATAATAGAATCAGTAAAAAGAATTGGAAGAGTAGTTATTATTCATGAAGCACCTAAAACATGCGGCTATGGTGCGGAATTAGTAGCGCTGATTAATGAACATGCATTTCTGTATCTTGAAGCTCCTCCCGTGCGTGTTACGGGATTTGATACACCCTTCCCCTACAGCCTTGAGCATTTATACCTGCCAAATGAAGAACGTATTCTTTTTGCCGCAAAAGAAGTTATGAATTTTTAGGAGCGTAATCATGATTTTTGAATTTAAATTACCTGATATAGGAGAAGGCGTTGTAGAAGGAGAAATTGTTGAATGGAAAGTAAAACCGGGCGATGAAGTAATTGAAGATCAACCGATGGTAGAAGTTATGACAGATAAGGCAACGGTGGAATTGCCTTCACCCAAAAAAGGTAAAATTGTGGAAATAAATGGCAAGGCTGGCGATAAAATAAAAGTGGGAGCAATTCTATTAAAAATAGAAGTTGCTGATGATACAGATGCAAAAGTTGAACAAAAAAAAGAACAACCAACAGAGCGGGATATTGAAAAGAAACAGGTCTCGCAAAAAGAAGAAACAGTAGAAATGCAACCTGAAGAAAAAGCAAGAGTTATTGCAACGCTAGCAATTAGAAAACTTGCCAGGGATATGAATATTGAGCTTGCAAAAATAAAAGGTTCTGGAGAGGGGGGCAGAGTTCTCAGAGAAGATCTTATGCAATTAGCTCAAGGCGAAAAAGAGCCGACTACAAAAGAAGAAAAGATAGTAATGGTGCCGTCAGAGATGCATGAACAGCATAAAGAAGAAAAGGTAGTAGAAATGCAAGCAAAAGAGCAAGGGCAGTTTGATGAAGATATTGAAAAGGCTGAGGTGATTGAAGTATTACGTGGTGTATCAGAATCAGCGACATCTGAAGAAATTATCCCATATATTGGTTTACGCAGAAAAATAGGGGAAAGAATGTCTCTTTCAAAATCAAAAGTGCCTCATTTCTCTTATGTGGATGAAGTGGATATGACCGAAATCGTTCAGACACGACAAAACTTCTTACCCATTGCTGAAGAAAGAAATGTTAAATTAACTTTTCTGCCATTTATTATAAAGGCACTGGTCGCAGCATTAAAGAAATATCCAATGGCAAATTCAAGCCTCGATGAAGAAAAAAATGAAATAATACTAAAGAAATACTATAATATTGGTATCGCAACGGCAACAGAAAAAGGACTTATTGTGCCGGTAGTAAAAAATGCGGACAAAAAGAGCATTCTGCAGATAGCGGTTGATATTGAGAGAATAGGAACTGCAGCGAAAGCGGGTAAAGTTTTGCTTGAGGATTTGCAGGGTGGTACTTTTTCTATAACGAATGTGGGTTCCATTGGCGGATTGTTTTCCAGTCCTATTATTAATTATCCCGAAGTTGGTATCATGGGTGTTCATAAAATTCATAAGCGTCCTGTCGTCCGACAGAATACTATGGTTATTCGTGATATGATGTATATAAGTTTTTGTTTTGATCATCGCATAGTGGATGGAGCAATGGCTGCTGAATTTGCCAAATACCTGATTCACTACCTTGAAAATCCCAGTCTCCTTTTCATTGACATGGTGTAATCATAAGAAAAGGCACAGAGGCACAAAGTAAAGGATTCATGAAATTATTTTATATAACACCGGCAAGAATTCCTACCGAAAAAGCGCATGGATTTCAAATAACCAAGATGTGTGAAAGCTTTGCCAGACTGAACAATGAAGTAACACTCATTGTGCCATGGCGCAAAAATTCAAAAGAATTAACAGACAGGAATCCCTATGATTACTATGACCTGCAGAATAATTTTAAGATAAGAAAAGTGTGGCTTCCGGATGTGTTATCAATAAATAGATTCTTTCCCGAAACAATTCAATATTTCCTTCTGGTAATTCATACCTTGGCATTTGCTTTCCTTGCTTTGTTTATCTGCCTGAAACATAAACCTGCATTAATTATTACGCGTGACAGCCGCACTGCATTTTTACTTTCTTTTTTTATGAAAGTGATATATGAATCACACCAGTTCAGCCGGAATAAGCTTGAACGCTTTTTTGAAAGAAGTGCTTACAAGCGATGCAAAAACTTTATTATCATCACTCAACAATTGAAATTACTTTATGAGAAGAATGGATTTAATCAGAAAAAATTGCTGGTTCTGCCTGATGGAGTAGATGAGCATAAATTTATGGTACCGATATCAAAAGAAGAAGCAAGAAGAAAAATGAATTTACCTGAAAAAGTAAAGATAGTTGGATATATGGGGAATTTTCAAACATTAGAAATGGAGAAAGGATTAATTGAGCTTATCAGGTGTATTAAATATATAAAGGATGCAACTATAAGAATAGCAATGATAGGCGGACCAATGAGCCACGTACCGGTTTATTTAAAGATAATAGAGAACGAAGGATTAAAGAAGGATAATTATATATTTAGGGATAAGATAGCATTTCGTGATGTTCCGGTTGCATTGAAGGCATTCGATTGCTGTGTTATGCCGTTTCCATGGACAGAGCATTATGCGTATTACATGTCTCCTTTGAAGATGTTTGAATATATGGCATCTGAACGACCAATTATCACTACAGATTTGCCAAGTGTACGAGAAATCCTTGATGAGAAAAGCGCGTTATTTGTACCGCCTTCCGATGAAAAAGCGCTTGCGGAAGCAATACAGAAAGTATTGACTGATGAGATGCTTGCGTCTGAATTAGCGGCGAATGCATTGCAGAAATCTCGTGAGTACGGTTGGATGAATCGTGCAAAAAGCGTTTTAGAACTATTTAGTATGAATGATACGAAATCATGAAAGTCGGAATCCTGACATCAACATTAGATCCCCATTGTGGTATGGGTAATTTTTCGCTTAACATGGCGATTCACCTGAGTAAGCTTGTGCAGGTCAGCGTAGTAGTGAGCGAGGAATATGAACAGGATGCCTTACAGGCAAAGAAGTTATTATCACGTCGGCATGCAGCAACAATATTTAATACAATAGATGATGCGCATAAAGTAGCTAAATATACCGGCGACTGCGATCTTATTCATTGTATTGATGAAAATTATATACTCGTGACAACGCTTGCTGCAAGATTGCAGAATAAACAATACATACTTCACAGCATTGGCACGTATTCAATTCTGCCGCTGCATAAATCCTTGGTAAAGCATCTTTACAAGAGATGTTTCAAAGGAGCAAAAAAAGTTATATGCATAAGCAATTATACAAAGACTGAATTGCTTAAAAGAGTTCAACTGCATAACACGGAGATAATATTTCCGGGGATTGCAGATGAATATTTTACTATAGGAAGAAGTGAAATAACTAAAGAAGAGCCTGGAGAGTTGATTATACTAAGTGTTGGCGAAGTGAAAGGCAGAAAAGGGTACGATGTATCTATTGAAGCTTTTGCAAAAGTTAAGCAAAAGACCGGAAGAAAGATGAAATATTATATTATAGGAGCGGAAGTTTCTGCGGGATTCAGGCATTATTTAGATACTATAATAAGGAAGTATGAGCTAGGGAATGATGTGGTATTTTTAGGGAATGTAACAGATGCAGAATTAAAAAAATGGTATGCCCAATGTGATATTTTTATGTTAACACCGAGAGTGACGGAGCACAATTTTGAAGGATTTGGCCTGGTTTTTTTAGAGGCAGCAGCTTATGGGAAACCAGCAATTGCCTCATCTTCAGGAGGCGTAGTAGATGCAGTAGAAGATGGAGTGACTGGAATAATAGTTCCAGAGAATAATAGTGATTCGACAGCTCAGGCACTTGAGGACTTGATACATGATGAAGCAAAAAGACAAAAAATGGGAGAAAATGCATCTAAGCGTGTCAAAGAATTTTCCTGGGATAAATGTGCGCAGGAGATCGTGCAAATATACAGGGAATAGGGAATAGTCCTTAGTTCGCGAAATTCTTGCATTTTTGGCAAAAAAAATAAAACCACAGAGAACGCAGAGAAACCCCGTCCACTTTTTTCTGAGGGAAAAAATATTTTTAAGAAAGTGGCAAAACAAACTTGACAAAAGGAATAATTTCTATTACAATATATTGAATCTGAAAGAAATGGTTCTTTGACAATAGAATAAAAGGCGTTGCCGAGTTGACCTTAAAATTTATGGTCAAGCTACTAAGGGCATATGGTGGATACCTTGATGCATAGAAGCGATGAAGGACGCGGTTAGCGGCGAAACGCTTCGGGGAGCTGCCAACGAGCTTTGATCCGGAGATATCCGAATGGGGGAACCCAATTGGTTTAATAACCAATTATTCTTATCTGAATACATAGGGTAAGAAAGTGAACCAGGGGAAGTGAACCATCTCAGTACCCTGAGGAAAAGAAAGCAACAGCGATTTCCCAAGTAGTGGCGAGCGAACGGGAAAGAGCCCAAACCCATATTGTGTAATAGCCCGTGAGTGTTGCAATGTGGGTGTACCGGGTTTAGGAGTGATACGATCACGGTTGTGTCAAAGAGTTACAAATCTATAATTTAGCTGAAGGTTCCTGGAACGGATCACCATAGAAGGTGAAAGTCCTGTAGGTGAAAAGTTATAGACTCTTATCTTAATACCCAAGTACCATGGGACACGAGAAATCCTGTGGGAAGGCGGGAGGACCATCTCCCAAGGCTAAATATTCCTATGCAATCGATAGTGAACTAGTACCGTGAGGGAAAGGTGAAAAGAACCCCTGCGAGGGGAGTGAAATAGGACTTGAAACCATGTGCTTACAAACAGTGGGAGTTTCAGTAATGGAATGACCGCGTGCCTTTTGTTTAATGAGCCGGCTAGTTACTGTGTGCAGCAAGGTTAAGGGAAATATAACCGAGCCGTAGCGAAAGCGAGTCTGAATAGGGCGTTAGTTGCATATAGTAGACGCGAAGCCAAGTGATCTACCCTTGGCCAGGATGAAGTTCAGGTAAAGCTGGATGGAGGTCCGAACCAATGTTGGATGAAAACAGCTTGGATGAGCTGAGGGTAGGGGTGAAAGGCTAATCAAACTTGGTAATAGCTCGTTCTCCCCGAAATAGCTTTAGGGCTAGCCTCCCAGGGTTGGTGATGGCGGTAGAGCACTGGATGGACCAGGGGGCCTAAAAGCCTCTCATATCTAACCAAACTCCGAATGCCATCAACGCATACTGGGGGAGTCAGACTGTGGGTGATAAGATTCATAGTCGAGAGGAAAACAGTCCAGACCACCAGCTAAGGTCCCTGAATATGGGCTAAGTGGTAAAGGTGGTGAAAATGCATAAACAGCCAGGAGGTTGGCTTAGAAGCAGCCATCCTTTAAAGAAAGCGTAATAGCTCACTGGTCAAGCATTTTTGCGCCGATAATTCAGCGGGGCTTAAGCCCATTACCGAAGCTGTGGATGTTATATTAATTATTAATATAATATGGTAGGGGAGCATTCTCTATTGGTTGAAGTTCAGTTGTAAGACTGGGTGGACGATAGAGAAGAGACTCTGCCGGCACGAGTAGCGATAAATTCGGTGTAAACCCGAATCGCCGTAAGTCTAAGGGTTCCTGAGCAAGGTCAGTCCGCTCAGGGTTAGCCGGTGCCTAAGCCCAGGCCGAAAGGCGTAGGCGATGGACAATGGGTTAATATTCCCATGCTAGCTTGTAAGTGTTTGAGCTATGGGGTGACGCAGAAAGGTAAGTGTACGCTCTAATGGATGAGCGGTCGCAGTGGTAGGAAGATCACTAGGCAAATCCGGTGGTCATATATTCCGAGAGCTGCGAGGAAGTGCGACTTTTGTCAAACCAACTCACTGACCCTACGCTGCCCAGAAAAACCTCTATGTGAGCTTACAGGCTAACCGTACCGCAAACCGACACAGGTAGACGAGGAGAGAATCCTAAGGCGCACGAGTTATCTCTTGTTAAGGAACTCGGCAATCTAGCCCCGTAACTTCGGAAGAAGGGGTACCCTTGTAAAGTGAGGAGGAACACTCTGAGCTTGAAAGGGCCGCAGTGAAAGAGCCCAGGCGACTGTTTAATAAAAACACAGGTCTCTGCAAACTCCTAAGAGGATGTATAGGGACTGACGCCTGCCCGGTGCCGGAAGGTCAAGGGGACGGGTCATTGAGAAGCAATTCTTGAGAAGCTCGAAACTTAAGCCCCGGTAAACGGCGGCCGTAACTATAACGGTCCTAAGGTAGCGAAATTCCTTGTCGGGTAAGTTCCGACCTGCATGAAAGGCGTAACGACTTGGGCGCTGTCTCAACAAGAGGCTCGGCGAAACTGTGGTACCGGTGAAGACGCCGGTTACCCGCAACTAGACGGAAAGACCCCGTGAACCTTCACTGTAGCCTAGTATTGAGTTTTGATCCTGTTTGTGTAGCATAGGTGGGAGGCTGTGAAGTTCTGGCGTTAGCTGGAATGGAGTCAATAGTGAAATACCACCCTAATAGTATTGAAATTCTAACCAGGACCCATTATCTGGGTTTGGAACAATGTTAGGTGGGCAGTTTGACTGGGGCGGTCGCCTCCCAAAATGTAACGGAGGCGCCCAAAGGTTCCCTCAGGCTGTTTGGAAATCAGCCGGCGAGTGTAAAGGCATAAGGGAGCTTGACTGCGAGACTGACGGGTCGAGCAGAGACGAAAGTCGGGCTTAGTGATCCGGTGGTTCCGTATGGAAGGGCCATCGCTCAACGGATAAAAGGTACTCCGGGGATAACAGGCTGATCCTGCCCGAGAGTCCACATCGACGGCAGGGTTTGGCACCTCGATGTCGGCTCATCGCATCCTGGGGCTGTAGGAGGTCCCAAGGGTTGGGCTGTTCGCCCATTAAAGCGGTACGTGAGCTGGGTTTAGAACGTCGCGAGACAGTTCGGTCCCTATCTGTTGCGGGCGAAGGATATTTGAGGGGGCCTGTCCCTAGTACGAGAGGACCGGGATGGACAAACCTCTGGTGTACCAGTTGTGGTGCCAACTGCATCGCTGGGTAGCTACGTTTGGGAAAGATAAGCGCTGAAGGCATCTAAGCGCGAAGCTTGCCCCAAGATTAGATATCCCTTCCTTATAGCAATATAAGGAGTAAGACCCCTGGAAGACTACCAGGTAATAGGCTGGGTGTGTAAGTCCAGTAATGGATTCAGCTAACCAGTACTAATAGGTCGAGGGCTTGACCATAATATACTAAGTTCAACTCTAAGCAATGCCTTTTATTCTTTGCCAAAAAATATTTCTGGCGACCATAGCAACGGGGGAACACCCGTTCCCATTCCGAACACGGTAGTTAAGCCCGTTCGCGCCGATGATACTGCCTTGGTAACGAGGTGGGAAAGTAGGTCGTTGCCAGATTTTTTTTTTGACTGTGTAGCCTCTCTTCTTCCTCTTTGTTAATAATTATTATCCCTATCCAGAACAAATCAGAATCCAAAATAACGGAAATATATTCTTTGCGAGCATTCCGAAGGAATGAGTGGCAATCCCGAACAAAATAAAAGAGGTATTTTATCAATAGCGATTAAAGAAAAAATAAAATTATGTAAGTTGATTTGCGTATGAGATTATGATCCTTATACTCCATCAGGGATTGCCATGCTAATATTGTTTCCGCTACTCTGAACTGTCTCTTAAAATCGTGAATTCATCCTTCTGTACATTATACTCTAAAATGAATTTCCCCATATTCCTTCCCCTAAATGATGCTCTATGATCTGTATTGGTCTGCGCTTCCTTTAAAATGAATTTTAAATAAAATAACTTGTTTTCCTTTATATACTTTAATTCTTCCATACCTGATTTGTCACCATTCAGTTTCATATTCTCCTATTGTAACAAAAATCATTATTCCTTTGCAAGTAGAAAAACAGGAACAGTCATCTATCTTTTTTAAAATAAATAGGTGATTGTCCCTATATTCTACTGTATTGTATTTTTATGCAGAGAAAGATACAATGTATAATTGATATGATTTTCATTGCATATATGAATGTTCCATAATATAATTATATAGGATGATAATAATATGCGTTCCAGATTATGCTTGTCTGTTAAACCACGTACTCTTAAAGAATTGTGGGAAATAGTTAACGAAACTGAAAAGCATGTTGATCTATACGAAATAAGAATTGATTATCTTGAAAATAAACAGGAAATACTTGAGATACGACTTCCTTGCCAGACAATATACACATTCAGACCGAAACGTCATGGCGGAGAATATAATGGTAATGAAAATGATCGCTTGAATCTATTGACTAAAATTGCAAAAACCTTTCCTAATTCATATGTTGACCTTGAACAAGATGTGTCCAATGAAAGTTTTTATGAAATTAATAAGTACAGCAATACGATCTGTTCATACCATTCATTTTCAAATACCTGGGAACCTAGTCAAATAATGAATGCACTCGAAAAACCTGCTGAAGTATATAAGGTAGCTGCTTCTCCTGTAACCACCGAGGCTGTTTTTCAATTGATTGAAATATCATCTGCTTTGCGAAAACAAGGTAAGACAATTATTATGCCTTTAATGGGTAAAATGGGACAATGGACAAGAATCCTCTCTTCTTTTTTTAATTGGCCATGGACATACCTGTCATATTCCGCTCATCAGCAAACCGCATCAGGACAATTATCTTTACATCAGGCTATTAATATATACAGGCTTCATGAAACGGATATGTCTTATTCAATTTTCGGAATAATTGGTAGACCGCTAGAACATTCTGTTTCTCCTATTCTACATAATTTAGCTTTTAAAGAATTGGGATATAGAGCAATTTATGTACCTTTTGAAATTGATAATTGCAGTTTGTTTATGAAAAAAATTAATAATATTCTGCCCCT
>MFGW01000237.1:16734-21690 GCA_001780385.1 Candidatus Fischerbacteria bacterium RBG_13_37_8
TTCCATTCAAGAAAGATATTCTTTCACTTATTGATGAAGTGGATGAAGATGCAATTAAAATAGGTTCGGTAAATACGCTTAAACAAAAAGAAGGAAAATGGATAGGTTACAACACGGATTATTTAGGTTTCATTAATCCATTGCTTGATGAAATATCTCCTGAAGGGATAAATGTACTTGTATTAGGAGCAGGTGGTGCAGCATCAGCAGTGGTGTATGCTCTTAAAAAACTTGGTGCACACGTCACTATTACAAACAGGAATTATGAAAGAGCTGCTGAATTAGCTCAAAAATTCAGTGTTGATACAATACCATGGGCAGAAAAAGATACTTTTAATTTCGATGTGCTTGTAAATGCTACTCCCTCAGGTATGTATCCTGAATCAGCACAGAAACCTATGAATGTCTCGAAGGTTGAAGGTAAGATATTTTATGACCTGATTTATAATCCCGTGAAAACTTCACTTCTTCAGGAAGCAGAGGATAGAGGAGCAACGGTAATTAATGGCCTGGCAATGCTGGTTGAACAAGCTATAGAACAGCTTAAGATATGGGTCGGACAATATCCTTCAAAACATATGCTGAAGGAAGCAGCACTAACATACTTGCAAAGTGCCTCATATAAATTGTTTTAGAACAAAAGTATGACTGTAGCCATGCAATATTAACAATCAATTCACCAAACTGTTCCAAAATGTCAAGAAAAAAAAAGAAACAATTAGTATCTCAGCAATTTCCTGAATCAGTAGCTTCTCCTGCAATTACTGCACAGAATAATTATTTTCACAAATTACTATTAGTGGGCATAATTCTTCTTGCCATCTGTATACGCATCATTCTGTATTGGCAAAGCATTGTAATAGAAAACAAACCCTTTATTACAGATTCAGATGTGACTTTTCATTTACGGAGAGCTGAAATATGCATGCAGCATTATCCATGGATTCCTGTATATAACAGTTACGAAGAATACCCTATCGGTTCCTATTATGAATCACCGCCTCTTCATGCATTTATTATGGCAACCATTGCATTTATTGTCGGAGGCTTTAAGTATCATTCATCCTTGTTCACAATGTGGATTCTTATTTTTCTCCCACCGCTCATGGCCGGATTATCTGTGTGGTTGATTCATTTATTTGCAAAACATTCTTTTCATTCATTATGGATTGCTTATTTATCAGCATTATTTGTAGCAGTACTGCCCATAAACATTCAATATTCGCACCTGGGCAATATCGATCATCATGTAACTGATTATTGTGGAATTATTTTGTATTTTCTTGTTGTTGTCAAAGCTATTGAGAAGATAGAGCAGCACAGCAGTTTTAAAACTGTCTTTAAAATAGCCCTGTTGCCTGGTTTTATTCTCGCCCTTGCAATTTATATCTGGCAAGCTTCTTTTTTGCATGGTGCAATTGTATCACTTTCTTTAGTGATATATTATATGTTCACAAGATACAGAACTATTATTTTATTTGCCGGTCTGCATTTTCTTTGTGCAGCATTTTTCTTATTGCCGGGAGCATTGTACACTACCTTTCAAGGTGTCAGTTGGAATAGCCTTGCATTTTTTTCATTTGGGCAGGTATTTCTCGTGCTGGCTATTGTTGCTTTTTTCATTGGTTTCTATCTCGCCCTCAATCAAAATAATACCTTGATTGGTGCTATTTTTTCATTTCATAAAGGATGGGCAATGGTTCCCATAATGTTATTATGCTTATATCCAGTACGGAAAGATATTATCGAAGGAATAAAAATAATGATACATAATCCCAATCCATGGTTGCGCTCAGTTACCGAATCAACTCCTATTCTTTTCATAACGCATGAATTTTCTATTAAAGCGCTTATATCCACATTATCATTAGCTGGATTGATCGCACCTTTTTTATTTATTTTGATAGCACGGAAAACAATCAAGCAGCGCGGTCCGTTTTCATATGTGTTGATTTGTGTTGCTGCGTTTATATATGGAATTTTAACTCATATCCAGGCACGTTTTGGTTATCCTTTTTCCATTCCACTTTCTCTTATAACTGCATATTCGCTTGTTTTTATCAGCACACAATTTCTGGGCAGTTTCATAAAGAAAATTTTTTTGACAGAAGCAGTTATACCAATTTTTTTAAGTGCACTCCTGTTGATTCCCTGTGCAACCTATTATGGCAGGGCAAAACCTATGCCTGGAGATGCCTACCTGAAAGATGCGTATGAATGGATCAAAAAAAATACTCCTGTAACTTCCTATTATGATAGCGCACAAAAGAAACCGGAATATGCAATACTAGCTGATTGGGATTTCGGGATCCCGATTGAATATTATTCACATCGTCCTACCATTATTGATGCAAGAGGTCCTATTTATACCGATTGGAGTCCAGTAGCACGTTTTCTCCTTTCAGAATCAGAGGTAAGTGCCGAACTATACAGGGCACAACTTGGGATTCGATATGTTATGTTGACTGATTGGTTCTCTTCTTTGAGAATTTATCCAAGCTGGATACATGCTAACTGGAATGATTATTTTCGCCAAAGCATTTCTCCCGCCGGCGAGGAAACTATTTATCCTACCGAAACACTTATGTCAACATTGGGATTTCAATTAACAGAATTATCAGGAAATGCAAGGATTGTAAAGAATCAATATGTAAAACCTGCCCTTCAACACTATCGTCTTGTCTGGGAATCATCTTTTCTGCTTCATGGTGGGAGAGCAGAACCAACCAGTGCAATTAAATTATTTGAACAGGTAAAAGGAGCTAAACTTGAATGCAAAGCACCGCCAGGCAAGCAAATAAAACTAACAGGAATGATTATTACAAATATCGGACGTACCTTTTTATATCAAAATAATTTTGCAGTACCGGATTCCGGAATCGCAACTATTTATTTGCCTTACCCGACAGAACGTAAACCATCCTTTTCCTTTGTCGAACGCTATTATATACAATCTGGAAACAACATGATTCAACTGCAAAATATAACAGAACATATGGTTCTGTCCGGCGAAACAATTTTGGTATCTTTTCAATAAACATGCTTGATATTTGATAAATTATGTAATAATATAATTACTATGAATATGAAGAAAAAATCGAGACAACAAATTATCAGAGCTATTATTGAGCAAAATGATATAGGTACGCAGTTTGAATTAATGGAAGCGCTGACAAAAAAAGGTATCCCTGTAAATCAACCCACACTGTCAAGAGATTTGAGAGAAATGAATGTTGTTAAAGCTCCAAAAGGATTAGGAAAATTTGTGTACCAGATTGGCCCGTTAGCTAATGCAGTGAATGTTGAAATGTTCAAGAATAAATTTGTGAATTTTGTAGTTGATGTTGTGTATACAGGCAATCTTATCCTGGTGAAGACACCGATTGGAGAAGCTCAAGGAGTTGCTAAGGCAATTGATAGTGCAATGATTGAACATGTTTTGGGAACGATAGGAGGAGATGACACGATTCTTATAATAGTGGATAAAGCTCAAAGCGTTAGAAAAGTTATGCAGATTCTTGAACATGCACGTCAGGGTAGCATCGCTAAGCAATAATACTGCTCGCGCAACATTTATGCTTATTATTTAGTGGAGACAATAATAGCACTTTATTTATTGCTTAAGAAGGGGAAAACCAATTAATAAGTGTAAAAGGGAATGATTTATATGGCGGCTGGTATCTGGCAAAAGCGATTTAAGAAAAAAATCAACAGAAGAATTCTTGATTTTACTTCATCTGTAAGCGATGATGTGCGGCTTATTCCACATGATATTACTGCAAGCATAGCTCATGCAAAAATGCTGGATAAAGAAGGGTGGCTGACCAGGCAGGAATTAAAAGAAATAGTGCAAACATTGAACAACATTTTAAAAGCATATAAGAAAGGGAATTATCAGCTCGATGCTGATTATGAAGATGTGCATATGAATATTGAGAATTCATTGCGGAAAATCTCCCCTGATTTAGCTGATAAACTGCATACTGCCCGCAGTAGAAATGATCTTGTTGCCACTGATCTGCGACTTTACAGTCTAAATAGTGTAAAGCAGGTAATCCAATTACTCGTCAATCTGCAATCTATAGTGCTTACTAAAGCTGAAAATGAACGACACTGCATTATTCCAGGTTATACGCATATGCAGCGCGCACAACCGGTATTGTGGTCCTATTATTTATTGGCGTATTACTATAAATTTGACCGGGATATGGCATGTCTTCAGGATCTGCTCAAAAGGATTACCGTTTCACCGCTCGGCAGTGCTGCTTTAGCCGGCTCATCCATTCCCATTGATCCTGATTATACGGCACGTCTGCTTGGATTCTCTCATTTCGCCGGGAATGCCATGGATGCTGTCTCTGATCGTGATTATATAGCTGAATTCATGTATTATTCGACACAAATTATGCTGCATATTTCTTCATTTGCAGAAGATATGATTATTTACAGCAGTAAAGAATTTGGACTGGTTGAACTCGATGATAGCATCGCTACGGGATCAAGTATCATGCCGCAGAAAAAAAATCCGGATGTATTTGAATTATTACGTGCAAAGGCAGGAAAAGCTATAGGCAATCTTACTTCAATTTTGACTATACTGAAAGGACTCCCAAGTTCCTATAATCGTGATCTGCAAGAGATTAAGAATATTTATTTCAGTCAAATAGATGATTTGATTGAGAATCTCGAAATAGCAGCCATTGCAATAAAGGCTATTCACGTGAAGGAAATTAATTGGGCACAAAGAGAAGATTTTGCATGCGTGACTGATATAGTAGATACTTTAGTAAAAAAGGGATATGCATTCAGGGAGGCGTATAATCTAATAACGGAATGTGTACAAGAATCTCAAGATAATCTTGACAGATTTATATCATTGTGTGCAAGCAAAATCGGACTTGATAAAAAAGAGATAGCCGGGATGCTGAAACCTGTATCATCCGTAAAGAACAAAGT
>MFGW01000237.1:21712-21991 GCA_001780385.1 Candidatus Fischerbacteria bacterium RBG_13_37_8
GCGAAAACACATGCAGCTATAAAGAAAGCGAAAAAGAAATTAGAAAATTCCCGTACGAAATCCCGCAAAAAATCAGTCAAACGAACATAAAAAAGGCACAAAGTAAAAATCTCGTGCATGAAAATAAAGTATGTGCAAGTCTTGCAAAAGTTAATCAAAATACTTAATATATCCTATATTGTGTTCAAAGATAATTAGAATATGAAGTCACGAACAGCACAAATAATAACAATTAAAAAGGGCGAACAGAAGGCTCGCGGCGACTGGTATCTGATCACT
>MFGW01000237.1:22012-23025 GCA_001780385.1 Candidatus Fischerbacteria bacterium RBG_13_37_8
GGCTTCTTTTCTCAGGGCTTTGGGCTGTCCCCTGCCCCCTGTTCCCTGATCACTGATTATAGGAGGCAATTATGGCATTAAAAACTCCCCAGGAGTATGTAGAATCATTGCGAAACAGAAAAAAAATGGATGTATGGTTTAGAGGAGAAAAATTACAGGACGTAGTGACAAGCAAAGTCCTGTCATCTTCACTCAATGCAGTAAAAAAGGTATATGAACTTGCATTGAATCCTGATATTGGACCACTGATAACGGTGAATTCGCATCTGACAGGTGAAGCTGCGAATTTTTATTTAGCGCCTCTTATGTCAAGGGATGATGCGATGAAAAAAACAAGGATGGCTCGTTTATTTGGTGAAATTCTTGGCTGCTGCAGTCATCGTTGCACAGGAAGTGAAGCAATTTCCAGTTTATATCCACTTACCTGGGATATAGATAAAATACTTGGTACTGAATATCACCAACGGTTTATTAAATGGCTTAAATATGTTCAGGAAAATGATCTTTCCTGCACAGCAGCCCTGACTGACCCAAAAGGAGACCGGCGTTTGGGTGCCAATAACCAGGTGCATCCGGATTTTTATTTAAGAATAAAGGAAAAAAGCAGTGAAGGAATTGTGATCAATGGCGCCAAAGTAAATCAAACGGGAATACTATTTGCACACGAAGTAGTGATAATTCCAACCAGTGCATTTGGTGAAGCAGAGAAGGAATATGTGGTGGCTTGTGCTGTTCCAGTTGATTCTCCGGGTATAACTCATATACTTGGTCGAACACCTCAAGATCTCAGGCTTGCAGGTGATGAGATAGAAAAAATAGATGTTGGGAAAGAATTTGCTGATCATCAGGCAATGACAATATTTGAAGATGTATTTGTTCCATGGGAACGCGTTTTTATGTGCGAGGAATGGCAATTTTCGCAATTAGTTCTTGAATATTTTACTGCCATTCACCGGCTGACTGCAGGCGGATGCAAATGTGGCGGTTTATCGATGCTTACCGGAGCTACGTTA
>MFGW01000237.1:23063-23205 GCA_001780385.1 Candidatus Fischerbacteria bacterium RBG_13_37_8
TATAAAGAATAAATTAGCTGAAATGACCATTCAGGCAGAAACATTATATGCATTATCCCTTGCCTCCGGCGTTGAAGGCTTCCAACATGCTTCCGGTGCATGGATTCCGAATTCATTGCTGGCACATTGCGCCAAATTTCAA
>MFGW01000237.1:23450-23730 GCA_001780385.1 Candidatus Fischerbacteria bacterium RBG_13_37_8
AAAAAGGAGTCAGGTCTTTAATTTTGAATTTCGAAATCAAAGCATATACTCATTATCCGCGAATGAAGAAATTCAAAATTAAAGACCTGATCCTTATTTATTGAAATTATTGTTATTGAAAATCAACTGTGTCCTTGTATGACTGTCTGAACCTGAAGTCTTCAGATATTTGCATTCCTCGCAAAGCATTTCAATGCTGTTTGTAATTTCCCGCTCCTTATTTAAGTCAGGAAAGAGATCGGGACTATTGTAATGATACGGATAATTTACTTCTACTCCG
>MFGW01000237.1:23739-24737 GCA_001780385.1 Candidatus Fischerbacteria bacterium RBG_13_37_8
TCTTTTTTTAATTCTCTGAACATACAATCCAGGTTTATATCTTTATATGCATAATATCCAGGATGGGCTAAAATACTGATCCCGCCCGCATTTTTTATCAACCGGATAGCATCTATAACATCAGGCTTCGGTATGGCAGTTTCTGTCTTGACTAATTCATTGAGCCATTTATTAATTGTTTGATATGCCTGTTCATAGGGCAAATCCTTACAAAAACCATTTTCCATTAATTTATGAATAACATGAGGTTTCATGTATGTTTCTTTTTGCCCATTGACAATATCCGATTCAGCAAGAACAGCATTTCCATAGTACGAATTAATAAACTGGATTTGTTCGATTACTCTATTGCGGCGCAATTGCTGTATGTTCGAAAGATGATTATTGAGGTTAGCATCTGCATTATCAAAATCATATCCCAATAAATGAATTTCTACATTTTTATAGATGCAATCAAGTTCTACACCTGCAATAATTTGATCGGGATTAAAGTCAGCAATTTCTTTAAGTCGTGCTACACTTCCAATGGAATCATGATCAGTAATAACAAAAGTCTCGACATTAAGTTTAAGACAGAGTTTCGCTATTTCCCATGGTGTTAAATCACCATCAGATAAATTGGAATGTATGTGAAAATCTACCTTCCTGTCTTTCATAAGCGCCAATGCCTTTAAGTAATTACTAAATAAATGAGTAATTATATTCATTCAAAAAAAAAAAGCAAGCCATTATTTTGAATGTTTCCAGCATTTTTTAAAAAACCACAGAGAACACGAAGAAAGCACAGAGAATTGTTAAAAAGTATACTGGGTGAGTAGACCAAGGACTTTCACCTCAGCCCCTCTTAAAACCGTACATGAACCTCTCAGCTCATACGGCTTCCGCCATCCAAATCTCATTATGAGATTATTGATTAGGCTCAATAAATCCTCCCATAAATATGGTTGTTTACTGCTCCTAAACAGATGACCCCAGCCCTTCGCTCCACTCCCATTACA
>MFGW01000238.1:0-2395 GCA_001780385.1 Candidatus Fischerbacteria bacterium RBG_13_37_8
AGCAGAATAGTAGCAGAAGGACCTGGACCAAATGAGCCAGTAGAGCCGACCAATATCATATTTCCTCCGGATGTTATTGTAAAAGCATCTGGTGAATCCCAATCCTCTCCGCCATAATATTTTCCCCAGAGAATAGTGCCGGAATTGTCTATATTTAGCACGCACATATCAGGTTCCGGCAAATTAAAATTACCCCTTCCTGCAATTGCATAGCTTCCGTCCAGCATTTGGAGCATTTCAATTGGTCCCCCTGAGGGGGCTACTTTAAAACTGCGCTCCCATTCAATAGCGCCACTTGCATCGAGCTTAAACACCCATGTATTATACGTCGAATTCTTCATTCCGCAAATAATGTATCCTCCATCTACAGTTTCGATAATAGAATAGACGTAATTAGATCCCGTATCACCATAGGTCTTTTGCCATTCGATGCTTCCCGCTGAATTGAGTTTTAATATCCAGATATCGCCCCCGCCAGCGCCAAAGGAATGGGTGACTCCTGCTGCAATAAAACCTCCGTCTGCAGTCTGATGCATTATTTTCATTTCATCATCATCTGAACCACCGAATAATTGTTGCCATTCAATGTTACCTTCTGCGCTTAATTTTGCTATCCATGCATCGGTATGAGCAAGGGTTTCAGTTCTGATATGTCCTGCAATAATATATCCGTTGTCAGATACAGACTCTACATCATTAATAAATTCATAATAATTTCCTTCATAATTTTTAATCCAGTATTTTTGTTCAGCTAGGACACCGTTTCCTTGAAGGGAAATAGTAATTGTTGACTGATCAGGATCATCGGAGCTTATCGTAAATGAATCTGAGAAGCTTCCGATTGTCCACGGCATGAATTGTGTCTCAATAATACAAGAAGAACCGGGCTTAACATAATTGCCGGTGCAATTATCAAATGAAATGTAAAATGGTGCAGCAGGACTGCTTACATTCGTTATATAAAGATAGGAGACTCCTTCGTTATGTGCTGTTACAATGTCACTGCTTGCATTATAGATCACTGTATCGCCAAATTTAACTGAAGAGGGCAGGACTTTTATATCCGGTTCTGAAGGGACAGGGCAATGCATCATTGTGACTGTATTAGCATCTTCTCCTGAAACGTTGGTATCTCCAGATTGCAGTGTTATGTTTGCAGCGGAAAGCGTCATTGCAGATGCCACGACCGGAGTATCTGCTATGAAAGAATAAATATTTTCGAACATGGGACATGATCCTGGATTACCATTGCTTAATGTCTTAACAATCCAGAAATCAGATGCACCGGCACCCAATGCTCGTGAATAGCCGGCAGCTATGAATTTACCATCCGCTAATGCTCGAATAGCATAAATGATATTCATTGACTCCAGTTCAAATAATTTCTGCCATTGAATATTGCCTTGCGAATCTAACCTGATAAACCAGAAATTCCATCCTCCCCCTGCCATAGAGTATCGTTCACCAGCAACAACGTAGCCACCATCAATAGTTGGCTGTATATCCCATGCCAACTCATCATCATCGGTACCATATCGTTTCTGCCATTCGATATTCCCATTATTATCAAGCTTCATGGCGCAAAGATCACCCAAGCCATTGCTATACATATATGTTTCAGCAATCACGATATATCCTCCATCAGGAGTGACTCGAATACCACGAGCTTCTTCTATTCCCTCATAAAACTTGTTCCATTGCACGTTTCCATCGCTATCAACTTTAAATAAGTACAATCCTGCAGGGAAGTCCTGGCGATAGCCTCCTACTATAAAACCACCATCAGCAGTTGCTTGAATTGTGCCTGTAAATAAGGTTTTGCTCCCCGGATATACCTTGCTCCATTGCTGTGCACCATTTGCATCAAGTTTTAACAAACAGGTATTAAGATAATGCTTTCCTGCTATTATTATGCTTTCATCCGATGAAATTGCTATTGCTAAAGCTCGATTTGGCTGATTATCGCTAAATGTTCTCTGCCAGATAATTCCTCCCGATGTATCAAGCTTCAATACCCATGCTTCCCGGTAACTTCCTCCAAATGATTCTGTTTCTCCTGCGACAATATAATTGCCATCTGACAGTTGTTTTACTGCATAAGCCACATCTTTTTCCGCACCACCGAATGTTTTCTGCCACTCTATGTTGCCGTCCGCATCCAGTTTTATTACCAGCATATCTTCCTTGCCGGCGCCAAATGATGTCGTCCATCCAGCAATAATAAATCCATTGTCATTGGTTAATTCAAATGTCAATGCTTCTTCATTAGAAATAGCGCCGTATGTTTTCATCCAGGTAGTTTGTGCATAGCAGCATGTTTTTATGATAAGGACGCTGATGATTACCGAAATAATACCGATGATTTTCTTCGCAGAATTTTTTCTTGCCTTACGCA
>MFGW01000238.1:2411-5924 GCA_001780385.1 Candidatus Fischerbacteria bacterium RBG_13_37_8
TGGTGCCTGGCACTCACAATTCACAACTTGCTTTCACAGCGGATTTGAAGTTTTAGTCCACCAGACTCATATTTTTCCTGACTAAATGATTTTATCAGCAGAATAATTAAAAAGCAATATAATTTGCGATAAGTGTTAAAGGTATAGGTAAAGGAAGGATGAAATTTATATAACTCTATTTTTTTCTTTTGGCGGGTGTTGAACCTGAAGAAGAGGATCGTTGCCGGTCAGGGGAATTGCTGCCGCTATTAGGTCGGGAGGCAGGTTGCGGAGAATATGTGTCTCTGCTTCTTTCAATAGTGTCATGGTTCCGTGTAGCTTCAGTACCATGAGATGGAGTCACTGGCTTGTTGTCATATATTTTTCGTACAGGAATATCACGGTCTCCTTTTATCGTATCAAAGCCGGGTGCATAATTCGTATAATTATCTCTAAATGAATTATCGTTACAGGATTGTGGATTAAAACCAGCATTATTGTAATAAGGTTTATTCGGGTCGTATTCACCCGGATTGTACCAATATCTTCCGAAGGGGATGAATACATTAAAAATATCCAGTGGATCTGTATATACTGGTTCGTACCACCAATCTATATAAAAATCTGGTCCAGCAGGTTCATTTGAATCAGCAGCATCGGCATATTCATTATTCATCTCCTGTTCAGCATATTGTTCCAGTCGCGATGCGCTCCATTGTGTGAAATTATCATTGGTGGTAGTGTTGAAATATTCCGGCTGACTTTCCGGTGAAGCGGCATTGAATAATCGCTGACTGCTTGCCAATGAAAATGAATTATTTTCGGCAGCTACTTCGACTGCACCATCATACACCATTACATCAGTATATTGTCCTGATACAACTCTGAAATAGCCTTGCTGTATGAGAAAAATACCACAATCAACCGTATCAATGCGGAAGCTTCCTTCTCCATAAGCGAAGGTTGAATCTACAATGATATCTCCGGCATAGAATCTTACTATGATTTCACTAAAATTCTTGCTGTCAAGGGATAATAGATTAATTTTGCTGTTTTGATTCATTCTGATAATGATGCCGTTGGGGAAGAATAATTCTGCCATGGCATCATTGTGTGTTTCAAGTGAGTCACCTTGCATGAGCATAGCATTAACGAAAGCTTCTTCATTTTTTTGGTTAAAGCCATGATAAATTGTACCGGCTCCCTCTATATATGATATGTGCGCAGAGTCAACCGTTTCGGCATCTTGCCCGGCGTAACTGAATACAGCACACAACATGAACGATAGAATTATTATGGACAATGAGGATTTAATCAAGGTTACTTTTTTATTGGAAGCTTTAGAAAAAACAATCTGCATCATTTACTCCTGTTCATAAAATCAGCAAAATAAAGCAATCAAGTTTTATGCCGGAATATTAATTATGGGATTCAAGGGATCAAGGATTCAAGTGAATATAGAATGGTGAGCTTGCTTTACAGATGCAGTATTGGATCAAGCAATGATAAGAGGACAAATCCTGCGTTCATATTCTTATATTACAATTGTCCTTTATAAAAGACGCAGGAGGGAATAGGGAAGGGGAAACATCTATGTATTCTTTGTGAGCATGATGTAGGGGCGATGCTTGTGTTCGCTACGCCCTGTTGTCATTATGAGTCCCGCGTCAGCGGGACGTAATAATCCCTGACGGACTATAAAAAGCATTCCCTGAAATAATGTTACTTTGAAAATCAATACAATAATATAATAGGCCGCTATCGACGTTAATTTTATATGCTTGACAATTATTGTATAGAATTATAATATTACTATTGAGGTGATATCATGACTGCAACAACATTAAGATTACCTGATGAGAAATTGCGGCTTCTGCGTGCTATTGCGGGATATGAAAGCAGATCAATGAGTAAAATTGTGGAAGAGCTTATTGATGAATATATAGAAAGGCATCGAGAGACGCTTGAACTTATTGGTATACCGGGATTTGTTGCTGAATGTCAGCAAGGTTATCAGGAAATAAAGAAAGGCGGCGGCAAGGACATCGATGACCTGGAAGATTAAAATATCAGCACAAGCAGAAAAATATTATAAGAGGATTGATAAAAATCAACGTAAAGTATTAAAAGCTAAGTTGAATGAATTATCAAATCTTGATTCTCCACTGCAACATATACAGGTAAGACCGTTGATTGGGGATCTGAAGGGATTTTACCGAATGAGGATTGGCAAAATAAGAATTATTTTTACCATTCTCGAGGAAGAGAAAATAATTGCAATCGTTAACATTTTACCGAGAGGTACTGCCTATTGATTATAATAATAGCAAATAATATGTATGAGCCTTTGCGCCAAGAATCATGATATCCATAAACCTATTTCACATATCTTGACGACATCTTTTATGTACCAAAAATGAATATACCACCCACCCTGTCCATAGAGAGGAGCAATGACATATTCATGGTAGCTAACAATGATAAAGGGCAAAACAGGAAATGCGATATATGTTTTTACCGTAGGATAGATTGTATATGCTGGTAGCTTGCTCTTGTTAATTCTTGTATTGAATTCTTCAATTGCCCATTTCGATTGAGAATTATATACTGCTGGCACTCCAATTAACCAGGTGACAAAAAATAAAATAATCACAATTATTGCGCAAGTCTTATTTTTCCAAAATGGTTCTAATAATAGGTTTTTCTTTTTTTTATAGTATGAGGAAAAGAAGAGGGATAATTTTATACCTGTCAGTAGCGGAATGAAGGTAGCGAGTAATATGTAAATCATCCAGGTGAATCTATTATACATGAATGGAATTATATCTGTGATTGGGAGAATTAACATGATAAAAAATATGATGAATGCACTTATACAAAATGATGAAATTATAATTAGATAATATGCAATTTTTTGCTTCATATTGCCTCTTCTTATTATAATATTAGATCAGAAGCAATGCAAAATGTTCATAATCTTTTGTAGATATTTCATTTTGTAAATACATTTCCAAGTCTTCTTTGAATTTATTTATCTTATCCATTCTGAGCTCCCGACAAAGGAATTATTCAATGATTTTATATGGCAACATCGGTAGGCTTTAGAAGGGTGAGCCATTCTATTCTTGAAAACGTATTGTCATTTGATGCTAAATAAATAATACCTTCCTGCTGCATATGTGAAATAATGAGTGAATCATTGACAAGTAATCCATACCGATTGCGAATAAATTGACTTTCACTAATGACATCACGCGTGGTTGAAAGCACTCTTATTCCCATATCAAAAATAAGCATTGTATTATAAAAATATTCATTCAATGATTTAACGATATCAGGATTTTTTTCAATTTTTTCAATTAGTTTGGGAGGAGCAACTAATTTCTTATTTACTGCTTCTATCAGCATTAAGCGGTGCAATACTTCAAGCATGATAGTTATTCCGGTTACTCCTGATAATTCACCCTTTTCACATCTCTGCAATAATTGACTGCTTTCTTCGGAAATACCAGCATAATGATAGATAAAAATATT
>MFGW01000238.1:5953-8416 GCA_001780385.1 Candidatus Fischerbacteria bacterium RBG_13_37_8
TAATTTTATTCAGATTCATACCACCCTGCCTCTTCCATGACTGCACGTACTAATTTCGGCGACATTTTCATGATTCCTTTTGTTTTCTGTACAATATTTTTTTTACTATGGGCTTTTGATTTCTTTGCCAGGTATTCCTTCAGTGCTTCTTCCAAGACATCGCTAAAAGGTCTTTTTTCCTGCAGGGCAATTTTTTTTGCTTCCCATATTAATTCTTTATCCAGGATGGTGCCGATTTTATGTTTCATAAAAATCTCCTTGTCCTCTTGTTAAGGTGAATTATCAGTATTTAATAATAGTACAAAATATTAAAATTTTCAAGACATGTTTCAATATTTCTCGAAATCGTTCTACTATACTGTCATTGCGAGCTTGTCGAAGGCACGTGTCGCATTCCGTAACGCTTTGTCACATTTGCCTGCGGCAAACTCACAATGACAGGAGAACGGGATTGCTTCGCACACCTTCAGTGTGTTCGCAATGGGCAGACGCATTGGTCTGCTCCTACAAAGCAAAGCTTGCAAAGAATTTCGGCAGCACTTGATCCCTTGAATCCTTTCTTTTATTTAATAACGATACTGATTTATTCAGGTATTTATGGTAAGATAGTTTATTAATTTACTGCTGGAGGCATTCATGAAAATTGAGGATGTTCCTTTTACGGTAACTGACTGGACAGAAGTAACTGCATTTGAGCAGAAGGGAGACACCGGGACGTCGTACTGGCGTGTTTTTCAGGATGGGAATGTGCGTGTTCGCATAGTGGAATATACAGCAAATTACCGTTCGGATCACTGGTGTTCACGCGGGCATGTGTTTTTGGTACTTGAAGGTGAATTCACTATTGAATTAAAGGATGGGCGCAAATTCGTTCTTATCAAGGGAATGAGTTTTCAAGCATCTGATGATTTCGATAATCCTCACATCGGCTACAGCGAGAATGGTGCAAAAGCCTTCATCGTAGATTAATAACGAACCTGGAGGATTGTCTGAATACACGATTTTATGCAACCAGTTATGCATTATAAATAAAATGCATCTCTTCCAATACTTCGCTTAGAAATAATTGGATTCAAGTTAACAAAGTCAGAGAGTATTAGTTATCTTTATATTGGCATAATTTTAATGTTCAATTTCCTGAAAGATAAGGATTGTTTTATGTTCCTTGCCGATTTGGATAGCTTTCTGATTTCGGATTATTAGGCTCTTGACATGAACAAAAATGCATGGTAGATTGATTTGTTGGATGGAAAAGGAGGTTACCATGATAGGTAATTGGTATAGTAAAAAACAACCCCAGGGGGGGGGGAAGATTTCCCCTTCCGATCAGTAGTATCGTTATGTGCGTGGTGGTTGCTATGGTGTGTAGTTATTATGGTATTGCAAAAGCTGATTCTCCGCAATATCATTTCAAGCCTCATGCGGCGTTCAGCCAATATGCCGGTTCAAGCTGTAGTAATGCGAAAGCATTTTTCATTTCTGGTAATGCACAAACAAATGCCCAGCTATTCCAAAATCCATCTCTTGTATTTGGCGGCAGCATTCGATCTAATGCTGATATCAAGGTAACAGGAAATGGCTATGTTAATGGAGATGCAACTCCGGCGCCGGGCAAACAGGTGATTCTCAATGGCAATGGAACGGTGACTGGATCAACTGAAGCCGCAGCAGAATTGTTGAACTGTTCAATTGAAGATTTGAATGGATTAGTAGAATGGGTAGAACAAAATCATCAAAACGATCAAATTCCTCAGACTGACAAGGGGCGATTGCCGTGGAGTTGTGATAATAATCCTTTGCCGAATGATCCGTGGCAGTTCTGTCTCCAGCCAAATGAAACAATTCATTTGCCTGCTGGTATTTATTGGTTTAGTGAATGGAAACAAGGAATTGCGAGCAAAGTAATTATTGATGGATACGTAAGAATTCTTGTTACGGGAGAGATAGCAATAGAAAATCATGCGACTGTGAATAATAATGGCAATCCGTATGATTTGTTGATTTTCAATGTTGCCGAGTATACTGATTATGAATTGCTTGTCGATGATGAAGTGTCAATCAATGCATTGCTTTATGCGCCGGCGGTGAATGCACATTTATCCGGACAAAGCAAGCTAAACGGTGGAATTATTTTCTCTGAATTAAAACTATCCGGGCAGGCGCAACTGATACGTTGGATAGATGAGGCTGTTGCTGAAATATCATTTATTCAACCGGCGGTTAAATGTTCAAGCATTCCGGAATTCAGCATAGAGGTAGAGGTAACGGATGAGGAGTCGGGCATAGATCCGGAAAGCGTTTATCTTTTCGTCAACGACTCGGCAATTGATTATTCAGTTGAGCCGTTTGATTCTTCGTGGCACACTATAAAGATAACGGCATATTGCGACAGTGTTTCATGCGGCATAACAGATGGAGTCATTCAGATCAGAGCGGATGTACAAGATCGTGCAGGAAATTACA
>MFGW01000239.1:0-3391 GCA_001780385.1 Candidatus Fischerbacteria bacterium RBG_13_37_8
TTCCCGAAGCACAACTACCTTTGAAAGATTTCGTTCTATGCCGGTCAGACTTCGCATATTTTCCCCGTAGTAAAAAAATAGTTTTTGCAGTTTCGCCATTTGTTCTCCTCATATTTCCTTAAATGCATTATTTTCTTCCTTAATTTCAGTTAAAATTAGTTGAAATTTCTCATTCCTTTCTATATGATTTTATATAACGAAAATTGATTTTCATATAAAGTCTATTTCAATTTGTCGAAGATGTGTAACTCTTTTTCGAGTAGATTTTAGATGATGCAATTCTCGTCATTTCTGCAACGAAAGAATCTCTACAAAAAGGAACCAATCCGGTATTGCCCATACATTTTTCACGACCTGATGCATTTCTTTGCCAGGATATACTATAATTCCGGTTGAAGCTAAATGCTGGTACTCTTCAAGAAAAGATATCACGTTTCGAGCATCAGTTGAAGAAATAACCTGAGAAAATTTTATTTCAATCGGGATTATTTGCTGTTCACCTATCAACAAGAAATCAATTTCTTTGCCGGCAGCAGTACGATAAAAAAATAATTCCGGTTCCCTTGCTTGAAGTTGTTTCCATTTGAGCAATTCAGAAAATATCCAATTTTCATACAAAGCAGAATCATGAATTGACATTTCACCTAGTATTGCTTTTATCAATCCATTATCCATGAAATATAATTTCGGACTTTTAACGAACCGTTTGCTTATATTGCTGAAAAATGGTGGGATTAAGTAACATTGCAATGATAGTTGCAGTAAATTGATATATCTTTTCACAGTGTTTACAGCAAGAGTTACATCTCTTGCTATTTCACTTATTGAAAGTAATTGTGCAGAGCGACTGCACAACATTTTCTGCACGAGGCTGAACATATCTAAATTGGAGACTTGTCCAACATCTGATATATCTCTTTCAAGGTACGTTGTTCTGTAATCCTTAAGCCAATTGATTTTATGCTCATTTTCCTCTCTTTGCCAAACTGGTGGAAATCCTCCCCAAGTCCGATGTATTTTTGCCATGCGCATAGCCGTGCGTTTCTTTTCCGGAGATAATGCATCAAAGTTTTTAATATCCTCATTTTTTATCTTCTTTCCTTCCCATAATTGTGTAAGTAAAGATTTACTTTGGTACTCAAGTACTTCAGCTAGCGAAAATGGAAACAAATATAAAAGTGCTGCTCTACCCGCAAGGGTTTCTTTAATATTTTTAAGCAGGAGCAATTCTGAAGAACCTGTTATTATAAATGTTTTTTTTACCTTATTTATGGCTCTCTTTTGTTTATCTATTACAAATTTTAAATGCTCAAAAAGCACCGGTATTTTCTGAACTTCATCTAAAATAACCAAGGGAGTTTTAATAGTTTCAAGTATGGAGATTCCGGAATGTCGAAATCTTAACCGCTCATCAGGATCATCAAAAGATATGTAAGTGAAGGGCAGATTCAGAAATTGTGGAATCATGTCAACACAGAGTGTTGTTTTGCCAGTCTGACGCGCTCCACTCAATACAATTACCTGGTCCAATTTCATGCGTGACAAGATTTTATTCGTAATAGCTCTCTGTAAATATTTCATATCCATATATTATCACAATCAATGCAAAATTGCAATGTAAATTTGCAATAATGAAAAAGGAAAATGCTTCATTGTAAATGCAGGGCAGAATAAGCTTTCCCTCTGTATTAATATAACCCCATTTTTTGCAAAATCTGTCAGCGCATACCGGTGCTAATCCTTTTGAAAAAATGCCTACCTTGATGAATTGGAATGGAATTTTAAGTACTCCTGTCTTATCTATAAAATCCCACTTCCCATTTTGCTTGACAGCGGCAAGCCCATATGAAAAATTACCAGCATCCACACATTTAGGTATAAGCATTGTCATGCCTTTTTTATTAATGTATTCTTTTTCAGATTCATTGAAATGCACCAAAGCCAGTCCTTCTGAGAATGGACGTGCTCTATAATATTGCGGTTTAATAATAAAAGATCCCTGTTTATTTATATAGCCCCAGTCAGATTTAAGCTTTACGGCAGCAAGCCCTTCAGAAAAAGGATATGCATAATCATATTTCGGTTTCAGTATCCAGGCTCCAGTTTTATCTATATAGCCCCATGAATCTTCTGATTTTGCCGGAGCAAGTCCTTCTGAAAAATCTCCGGCATCATCAAAAGCAAGCGGAATGCTTATTTTCCCATCGTGATCGACATAACCACACTTGCCTTTGATTTTGACCGGTGCGAGACCTTCAGAAAAACTGCCTATGTTTTCTGCTGCTAGCCGGAATGCAAGCATGCCTTTCTTATTGATGAAGCCCTCCTGGAAAGCAGCCAGACCTTCTGAAAATGTTTGAGCCTTAGTAAATTGAGGCCTGATTACCATATCTCCTTCTCTATTGCGATAACCCCATCTAAAATACTGCTTAAAAGGGATAAGTTGACTATTATTGTCTGAATAACATGTTGTCTCAACAAAAATCATCGCAACAACAGTCAGGATTAATAACATGATCACCTTATTTTTCATTCCTAAAAACCTATAAATATTCCTTGCTCCGGCTTCGACAACTCCGGTTTAAAATTAAGCAATTCAAAGGCGAAACGCCGGCACCATGGCACAGGATCATTATGATATATCTGTTCAATGTCTTTCCTGAAGCCATCTCGAGGATATTGCAAGAGAGCCTGCATCATGGCAAGCCGTATACCTGCATAAGTGTCATGTAATGCTTGCTGAACGAGATTGTCCTGCCAGATATCTTTTGAAGCGCCAAATAATCGAACAAGACAATATCGCATTTCAATTGAAAGAGTGGGATATCGTGAATTTAATTGATTCCTCAAATCCAGGATAGCTTGTTCTGACATCATAGCGGGCAACGGTGGTTTCGCCACAGGCTTATCAAAGGCTATCGGGCAGCCGTTCCCAAAATTTCTGATGATAGTATCTAATGAACCTAAAGCCATGGCATTGTCTTTTGATGCTGGATAGAAATGCACCTTTTCCTGATACAACTTATTTTCTTCTCTTGCGGGAACCAGTGAATATTCCCATGTGTGAGGAATAGTATCTTCTGTCTGCACCTTAAGTTGCAGTGTTAATGCTCTTTTATCTCCCATCTCTGCCAAGACATCAAATATTTTTTCTCTCAGATAAGGCACAGCTTCTATTATCTGATCCCCACACCACTGAGTACCTGTTCTCGTAAGCGCTTTTACCCATAACTCCCACGCTGGCAGATAGGAAGGAACTACCGCTTCATCAGCGTCTGGCATTATGTATTTCTTGAGTTTCTTAAGTACTAATTCACAATCTGGAATCCGCACTTTATTGCAGGCTTCAAGCACAATAAATTGATCACCTGGTTGATGTGTCTCCATCAAA
>MFGW01000239.1:3445-6889 GCA_001780385.1 Candidatus Fischerbacteria bacterium RBG_13_37_8
CCTGAAAGGCGATTATCATAAAATGGCTTTGTCTTGATTTCCCTGATCAGATATTTGCCTTCATTAAATAATCCGCTGAAATCATTGCGTCGAGCTGATTCCTCTATCATGACATCGTAAAAACGGATTTCTTCATTGCTTAATTGCCTGCCATATAAATGCTTTATTAACCAATCATAAGCTTCATTTACACCAGCTTCTGAAAGCATAAATTGAATTAAAGTGTTTTCCGGCTCTCTTGCGGAATATATTCTTTTCATGAGATAAATCTGGTCCTTACTCAAATTCATCCTGTACATCCAGGCTGTCATTGGAATGGAAGAAGCGGCAATACCGGAATTAGATCCTTCCTTAATTAACTCGATAAAACGTTTGCGAGCTTCTGTACTCTTCATGAGAGCATAGGTGAGTGAGAGATCTGTTCCTGCAGGAAGTAATTCAATCCAGTCGAGTAATTTTTCTTCATACTTGTTAAGCAAACTATTTTGCTGCATCTTCTTTTCAGATACTTTCTGCCATGGCCTTGGCTCTCGATCTACAATGCAGTCCATACCCTTTCTGAAGGATGGCAATATCACGGGTAAAATTCCGAGTCCTCCCAACCGCTCAACAACCATGGAGCGCTTGTTTTCAGGAAATGATCGCAATTTATTCAATACATTATCTCGATGATCACCCAACAGACGGCTTATCAGTACCTTATCTGCGCCCGCATCTTCAGATAATAATTCAAGCAAGAGATCATTCCCCGTTGTTGAATCCCGACGACCAAGAGCTTGAATCCACATCCGCAATACTGTCATATTTTTAAATTCTCTTGCACGCTTGATTTCCTTCATTTTCTCTTCATCAGTAAGTTCAGCGGAACCATAGTAAATAATATTGCTTAAAAAAGAATAGTACTTCCTATATTCATAAGAAATGGAATTTTTGATGAAATTTTCATAGTGCTTGTCTTTCAATAAAAGAACTATAAAACCACGCGCTATTGAAGGCCAAAATTTGAGATTGTCTATTCGATCATAAAATTCATTGCTATTCAATACATCACTGTGCTTTGCAAACCAATCGGCAGCAGCTTTTTCATCAGCTAATCCAAGACTGACAAAATTGCTATCTTCTGAAAAGTACTTGAACGATTGTGGCTCACCCATATATAAAAGACTTCTTTTTGCCATGCTTACTATTTGATTATAGGGATCCTTCCGCATATCAACAGCATCTAAAATTCCATGATAAAGCGGTATGCTTTCCGGATTAAATAGATCCTTAAATATATCACTTGTACAATAGAGCAACCTGTTTGAATAATGATTCGAATTTGGCTTTATTTCTGATGTTTTCACAATCTTTAGACTTGCCAACCATAAATCATTTAGCTGCAGTTTTCTCTCTATGCTTAGTTTTGAAGCTTTGCAGATGAAATCCAGGTAATCATTCTCGATATGTTTGCTGACATAATCCTGAAATCTTTGATTCAATCGCTCATGGATAATATGCAAGTTCATATGCTCCATGCAAAGTGATCCCATTATGTCAGGATGTTCGTATAAATAAAATAATAAGAATTCATTCCCACCAGTAGATTTACTGATTTCTTTGACTGCCTTTATACCTTTCTCAATGCGCTTGAGACGTTCCTTCTCTTTTATTTCTTCCTTCTCATCTATCTTTCTCCAGGGAGTTGAATAAATAATTTTTACTAATTTGGGATCAAGTTTCCACCTCTCAATGGCTTTCTTTTGAATAAAGTATTCAATAATGAATGTCGATTTCAATGCCGGCACTAAACCATAATAGACAAATCCTAAGACCAATCCTGAAATTATTATGACACCCGCAAATAAAATTATATCCTTCCACTTGTTCACAACAATTCCTTATCTTTTATATATTACAGCTACCTTCGATAAAGGTCAACTATCGTCATAAAAATTATTCATACTCTTAGAAAAAAGTGAAAATAAGCTTTTTAGAAAAAACATATGCCATGTACAACGGCAGTGTTAGCCAGGATGCCAAGGATTACCTATCTTTACCTTTCCATCCCTTTCTTTTTTAAGTCAGGCGGCATTTTCTCGATAGCATAGCGTAATGCCGTGCGCGGCATCCGGTCTTTATTCTGCATAACATAAGAGAAAACCGCTGACTGATATTTCTTACTGGCTTCCTTGAGCAGCCAACCATACCCTTTTTGCACCATGTCATCTTCATCCATTAATAACCGTTCCGCTATCTCGAAAATGTCCGCAAGATACTTCTCGTCTTTCGCTAATGTGATCATGAGCACCGCTGAAGCTCTCCGAAACCAGCGGTTTTCTGATTTCGTCCATCCTTTTACCTTTGGCAAAAATTCTGGATACTTATATACAAAAGGACCTAATACACCGCCACAATACCCATCACAATGTCCCCAATTCTTGATATATTTATCCAGCCATTCTGTGAATAATTTGAAATCACCCGATTCATACTTGCTCTTTATTCTTGAAGCCCACCCAATTGCAATCCCCTGCTCTTCACTGTATCCTTTTTCCAGTAATTCTTCACATAACACCAATATTTCATGCTTGCTTTTGTTTTTTATCGTCTGATAATATTTTTTCCCAATAGCATGCACGACCGGTGTTCTCACTCCGAGCAAATTAATTTCCTGATCCTCTTTGAAGAATCTCTTTATAGTTTCTTTATAGACTGGATCAACATTCTTTTTAAGCTCGCTGCATATTTCATTAAGAATAATAAATGCCTCCTCAAAATATTCGCGGATTCCTGGAAAAAAAGTAACCATGCATTTTCCTCTTTGTTCAGAGAAAAAGAAATGCAATATTTATTTCTTTAATGAACGATAATCCTTGCTTCTATGCTCTATTTCATAAATCTTTATAAGTTTCTTTTTTGTGTAAATCCAATATATGATTCTAAAATCCCCGACTCTTATTCTACATAATCCTCTTAAATCATCGGGCAATGATGTTAAAGGATGATGAACTATTTCTTCCGCATATTCTGATAACCAATCAATTTTATGCGCGATTCTTTTCTGCATTTGTCTATCAAAATTTTTAAATGATTTCTCGGCATTTGGGAGAAAAGTTACTTTATACATAATTCTTTTTTTAGAATTTTCCAATCTTTGCCTTTGCCATTTGCATCATCTTTTCTTGCTTGTCTCATTCGTTCTATAAATTTAGGATTCTGAGAGATTAACCAATCTTCAAGGTCATCAATGCTATTTGCAGTCTCAAAAACATTAAGTGGGAACGTTATTTCTTTTATCTTTTTTTTAGTCTGAGCCATCAATAAAATCCTTCATGTTGCACATTAATCTACTTCTTTTATTATAATATCGAATTCTGACACTGTCAACAGGGGAAGCAATTGTTTTTTGCTGAAATTTTTGCAATGCCCTTTGAAACATCCTGCAGGACTACTTTACAACAT
>MFGW01000239.1:6914-7142 GCA_001780385.1 Candidatus Fischerbacteria bacterium RBG_13_37_8
CACCCTTATACGTTTGTAGTGCAGCTTTTTTGATCCTTTGAGTAATGTTTGGAATTCGTTCTTGTTCATGATATTTTTATGGACAATGATATATTTTACGCCTTTGTCATGGGCAACTTTGAGTTGCTTTATCGGGGTTGCTCGTTTCAGGTATTGGTCAAGGGGCGGGAAGTAGCCGCTATAGCCGTTCATCAATGGTTTCCAGTGACATGTGGAATACAACATGTA
>MFGW01000240.1:0-3148 GCA_001780385.1 Candidatus Fischerbacteria bacterium RBG_13_37_8
AAAAACAGTAACAGGCGAGTATGTACGCTTTAATACTTATGTTCATTGTTATAATTTAACAGGATTTTAGGTTGGTATTGACAATACCATGGCAGTTGCGGATGGTAATTTTGATGAATCGAGGGTGTGGGTTGAATCTATTAGCACGTTCAGCATCGAAGGCAGTGCAACAATGGGCGATAGATGTCAAAGGAATGACAATGGGAATAAAATGGGGAATTGGAATAATGAGGTAATGGAATAATGGGATTAATAAAGCGAAGCTACCGACAACCCATCATTCCAACATTCCATTACCCCTTGTAATGGACATGCTCGATGAAAATCCTACTACAGCAGCAGCTTTGAAGAAATCCCGAGACGTTTAATTATTTTCAGATTTTGCCTGTATTCAAAGAGAGTATGTAATTCTGTAATGCTTAGTCAGAAAGTTGGAGGGCAAAATTGCTAAAAAATGCCATTTGTTCTCTTGTCGCGAGACTATTTGGACAAAATAACTGCGGATCAGTGAAACATCCTGAAGTAGCATTAATGTTATAGAGAGCTTCGATGTATGAGCAATATGGATTGGAATCGGGAACATCATCAAAAATTTGTGAGCAAGGCTGCAATTGGCATGAACCGGGTTTAATTGATTCCATGGTCAAACATAATAATTTTGCCAGTTCTTGTCTTGTTACATAAGATGAAGGACAAAAGTACAAAGGTATTTCTTCGCATCCACTGGTTATTTGCATTTTGAATAGCTTCTCAGCATAGGGACAAAAAATATTCTCTTTTCCAATATCTTCGAATATTGCGTCACAGATGAGTGGATTGCAGGATGTCGGTTGCTTTCTATGAAGCAATAAGTACAAGAATTTAGCTATTTGTTCTCGCGTAAGTTTTTGCAAAGGGCAGTAATTTGTTGTGCTACAGCCGGAGGAGATGCCGTGATGAAATATATTTTCGATAAATGGGTAAAAAATATTTGTAACACTGATGTCTGAGAAACTATTGCCAACGTGGTATGTAAATTCTTTCGGGAAATTACAGCAATTTGGACATGAAATGCTTTCAGTTATAGTAAAGTCCCAGTTGGTGGAGGATCTGTTCATTGAAGGCGCGATAATAACATAGGGAAGGGATTAGCGCTGCTGCTAACCATTCCGGGCAAACATTCAGGATAGTTGACAACGCCATTATTGATGATTATTGGATCGAAGGATGACAGGAGACCTACAGCAAATGGTGAATTTGCGCTTCCAATATTTTGATTTAATCCTATTAAGTTTACAATTTCATCTTCTTCGATAATACCATTAGGGTAGGCGCTATTTGAGTCATCTACTATAGCTTTGTGGGATAGCAGAACAGGGATGCTCATGCTTTGGCAAATGACAGTATCTGTAGCATTAGAATTTATTCCTGAAACAGTACTGTCATTAGCTGTGGCTGATGGTTCTGTTACGCCAATTACATCTGTGCTGTTCATATAGACAGGGGGACTTGTTGGAGTAATGTTTGTATCATTGATAAAAGTGCATGAGGTGTCCATTTCACCATTTGAATCAATTTTGATGATGACGGATTCAGTCCCTGTTCTTCCAGCAATAACAAAGCCGCTATCATTAGTTTCTTGAATTGAATAGGCATTCTCAAAAGAAGACCAGCCATATGTTTTTTGCCATATAATAGAGCCCGATTGATCGATTTTCATTATACATATATCATAGCCTCCTGCGCCAAAAGAACTTGCTGAACCTGCAACTATGTATTCTCCGTTAATTGTTTGTAGAATGGATGTGCCGTAATCGGATCCTGTCCCACCGAATATTTTTTCCCATTCAATCATACCGACACAAGTCAATTTTACAATCCAAATATCATCATTCTTAGAGTAGGTGCCATTGTAGAATCCAGTTGCAATGTAACCACCGTCGTTAGTTTCAATTATTTCTGATAGAGAATTTAAAGGAGAAAAAGAGAATCGTCTTTGCCATGAAACATTACCCGTGTTATCGAGTTTTAATAACCAGGTAAGATTATGACTTGTTCCCGCTACAATAAATCCACCGTCACTAGTCTGCTTTATGTTGTAGCCATAATCTTCGTATTGTGTGCCGTAAATATTTTGCCAGATTATATTTCCCGAGGAATCTAGTTTGAGAATCCAGATATCAGAGACGTACATTTGATATTCTGCATAACCTGCTAATATATATCCATCATCCGAGGTTTGTTGAATGGATTTTGCAGCGAATATTATTGAACCGCTGTATATTTTTTGCCAAATAATGTTTCCAGCAGAGTCTATTTTCAAAACCCATGTGCTGAGTTTGGATACTCCAAAAGATAATGTGGTAGCTGCTATGATGTAGCAATTATCATTTGTTTGCTGGATGGAATATGCATAATCAGCGTCCGAACCACCAAACGTTTTTTGCCAGACTATTGCTCCTGAAGCATCAAGTTTGAAGATCCATACATCATAGCTTCCAGCACTAAATGAATTTGTGTATCCTGCCGCTATGTATCCACTGTCATTTGTTTGCAAAATAGCGGTGGCAATTTCAATGTTGTTTCCACCATACGTATGAGCCCATGTTAATTGGGCAAACGCTTCGCCTGGAGCCCATAATATGCATATCATTATAAATAAGTTTATTGATGATGCAATATTAATAATACGTCTTATAACTTTAGTTGATCTAATTGCACCTAATATTGTTTTATTAAAATACTCTATTTTTCTAAATATCCTGCCTTTTGTCATAAAATGAAGACTCCTTTAAGGATATTGTTTAATGAATTAATAAAGCATATTGAGTTCAAAGCCATTTACCAGAAATTTAGACATTTGTTCACGCGTCACTAAATTATTTGGGCAATATAATGGGGGTGATACCTGGCAACCGCTGATTTTTCCTGTATTATATAAAGCTTCTATATAAGAACAAAAAGGATTATTGGAGGGAATATCATTAAAAATACCAGTACAAGGTGAAACTACGCAGGATCCAGGTGCAGATGCCTGCATTCCGAGGCAGATAAACTTTGCCATTTCCTGACGCGATGTATTCATTGCTGGACAATAGAGTAGTGGAGAAGCCTGGCATCCGCTAACTATTCCGGCATTGTATAATGCTTCTATATTTGTGCTGAATAT
>MFGW01000240.1:3165-3545 GCA_001780385.1 Candidatus Fischerbacteria bacterium RBG_13_37_8
CAGCAAAAATCCCGCTGTACTCTTTTAACTGGCAGGAACAGGGTGATGCAATATTTATTGCTTTGCAAATGAATTTTGCCATTTGCTCTCTTGAGACATTTTCCAATGGGCAATAGGCATTTGCAAAGCAGCCACTTGTAATATTGCTGTGGTATATTGTTTCAATGTATGAATAGAAAATATTTGAAGGTGTAACATCCGGGAAGCTGTTTCCGATATGATAGCGGAAATCGTAATAATAATCTATGCATCCCAGGCAGGAAGAAATTTCAGTAAGATAAATATCCCAATGAGCAGAAGGTTTATCAATAAGTGATACATAGATATTATAAGGTATTGTGGCATTCTGGCTTGTTCCAGGTGCGATATCCGGATAACTT
>MFGW01000240.1:3568-5684 GCA_001780385.1 Candidatus Fischerbacteria bacterium RBG_13_37_8
GGTGCTTGTACTTGTAAGCATTCCTCCTGTACAGGTTCCAGTGCTAATGCCTTTGTTTTCAATTGAGCCGATAAGATTAACAGCTTCATCTATTTCGATTATTCCATTTGGGGTACTACTGCCTGAATCATCCAACAGCGGCTTAAAAGAAAATAAAGCAGTCTCAGTCGGACACTGTAAATTTATTGTTCGATTTGCATCGAAAACTGGAAGCGAAATGCTTGTCTCAGTTGCTGTTGTAACTAAAGCAAGTTCTGTTGTATCTTCTTCCGCACTTGAAACGCATGTCGGTGGGATGCTTGTCTCAAATAAATAAGCACAGGAATTATCTATATTACCATTTAAATCAAGCTTAAGGAATAAATTTTCACCTCCTACAATAAAACCACCATCAGAGGTCTGCTGTACTTCTATACCTTCTTCATATTCACCGCCACCATATGATATCTGCCACATTTCATTGCCTGAAGAATCAAGTCGCAAAAGCCATATATCTGGACTCATAGTTAATTTAGAAGACATTGATCCAACAATGATAAGCCCATTATCAGTAGTCTGTTTCACCGAATATGCACTTCCTGCAAGCCAGTCTTTGTAATTCTTTTCCCATATTATATTGCCGGAAGTGGATAACTTAGCAATCCAAAAACCATTTAGTTTGCGCCCGGATACTGCATAATTGCCATCTGCAAGATTGATTATGGAATAGGCATATTCATTAGTAAGTCCACCATAATGCTTTTGCCATTCTATATCCCCATCAGAATTTAACTTTAATACCCACGGATCTTTCCCTGTGGGATAGGTTTGAGTTAAAACACCTGCGACAATATAACCTCCATCGGCAGTTTGTCTTATCTCCCATGCTTCGTCCCTGCTGGTTCCTCCATATGTTTTCTGCCATTCAATAATCCCTGTGGAATCGAGTTTTAAAATCCACATATCAAAATCGCCGTTTCCAAATGATTCAGTAAATCCTGCAATAATAAATCCTCCATCAGCAGTTTGCTCTATGGAGCGGGCATAGTCTGATTGGGATCCTCCGTACAATTTTTGCCAGATGATATTTCCAGAACTGTCAACTATGAAAATTAATGCATCTTCCTTCGATGATGAAGTTTCTGCTGCTCCTGCAATAATAAAATTATTATCATTGGTTTGCTTTATATCGAAGGCATAAACGATGCTATTCCCTCCATAGTTCTTTTGCCAGAGAAGAGCACCGGCTGAATCAACTTTTGCCAACCAGATTTCATTTTCAGTAAAGCTACCTATATCGCTACATCCTAAAATAAGATAATCACCATCATTGGTCTCTAAAACACTTTCTATATTGAGGATTTTTGTGCCTCCGAATTTGACAGCCCAAGCGTCTTGCGAAAATAGATAAGCGGAATTCCAACATAAACTGAAAAATATCAAATAGATAAAAAGTATTCTTATTGATGATTTAACCATTGCCTCAGCTCCTTACAAAAATAAATATGATATATGTTTTATGATTAAATCAATAACTCACCTTCAAAAAGATTAACATTGGATTTAACAAATGTCAATAGAATAATGTGGACAGGCATTAACAGTTTGCAATTTGCAAATACTTGTTCCTCAATCCTGACTACAAAGCTCAAGAACAATGAGTAGAGTTATAATATTTTTCCCTAAAATCGCTTATTGCGAATTTGTCTTTTGCCAAAATACATGTTCTTTGATAATGGGATTATATTATTTCTGCCAGATTTCTAATGCTTTTATGGATCGTGATAATTTCTCCTGCAAGTCATTTATATCAGGGCAGTCAGTAATGATAAGATTCCAATCATCTTTATTTCTCAGCGCAATATAAAGCTCATAAGCCTTTTGCCTTGCATGAAGTTGCATGATGGCAGTCTCGATTCTATCTATATATATGCAAAAGTTATGCTTATCTTCTTTGAGAAATAGATCAGCATCAAGATTCATTGCTTTATATTTGCGTTCTAAGACAATTCTCTTTTTTTTCACATAGGGAGCTATGAAAGGTTTAGACAATAATTCCAATAAGACAAAAGATGCTAACACAATGATGATCATAAGAAAAAAAGAAATCTTTAAATTTCGCTCGGCTATTTCAAAT
>MFGW01000240.1:5696-5938 GCA_001780385.1 Candidatus Fischerbacteria bacterium RBG_13_37_8
CCTGCTAGTGCTGGCAGATGAAAAATGAAATCGGATCCGTAATCTGGAAGTCTTGCTCCCAACAAGAATTGATTGGTCACAAAAATTATGTATAGGTTTTCAAGTTTTTCCGAATGATCTTTTATGTGCATTTTATATGCGTAAAAAATGAAGCAATCACCATCCATACTATGCCCTCAATAAAATTTCTTCCTTTGTTAGGGTGTCGGCATTTTTAATGAATTTTGACAACAGGCGCTCAT
>MFGW01000240.1:6031-6204 GCA_001780385.1 Candidatus Fischerbacteria bacterium RBG_13_37_8
TAATTCATGATGAGTTTTATGACTCGCCCTTGATCTTCTCTCTCAAATTTTATTCGGCGGTAGAATTGGTCCTGCAGTGAGAATTCATTCGGAGCGATCTTGTAGAGACGAGTCTTATTATCGGGATTGATAAAGTAATATAAAACATTGCCGTCTGCCATGATATGTCTCTC
>MFGW01000240.1:6301-7259 GCA_001780385.1 Candidatus Fischerbacteria bacterium RBG_13_37_8
TGACTTTAATTGCTTTCGCCATGCTGGAAAATCCTGAACTGCTTTTTCCATTCCGGAAACAATGATTTCATCGAGCAGTTGCTTTACAAGCGGAGATTTGTGTATTTCGGCTTTAACAGGATTTCCCTTTTCATCTAATTCGAAAAATAAATACAGATCGATGTCTTCTGCATAGAAGAGATTCGTTTTTATCGGGAACAATTGAAAGCTATAGGAATAGTGATAGTTGGTCAGGAGCAGGATGTCATTAGCCTGCATAATTTTAAATGTGGTATCTTGGTCAGTATAGGTTTTACAATACCCGGTTTGCTTGCTTTTGCTGAGTTCAGAATAGGTACGCTTGGCGATGACGAACGACGGATCCTTTTCTGGTGCAGCGGTTTTTGCATTGAAAATGATATCATCAATGACAAAATCTACATCTGAAACCGATTCAGGAATATAAGAATTGGATTGAATGACCAGGACAATTTTCATGTCGGGGACTATGACGACTCTTTGTCCAAAATGACCGGCTGCATAATAAACCTTGTGGCCGTGACAATCGTCAAGAATCCACCATAAAAATCCATAGTGGAGCCTTTTGCCGCTTACGATATTCTCATCATTTGTTTCAGCGCGAGACTGGGTAGATTCTTTGATCCAATCTTCTGCTATGATTTGTTTGCCGTTCCATTGACCATTTTGCAAAAACAATTGACCGAAGCGAGCCAGGTCTCTCGCGGACATTTTGAAAAGATAAGAAGGATGCATGGACACATCTTCGTAATCATAGCTGCCATCCAGCATGCGAAAATCTTCCATTCCGAGAGGTTTGGCGATTTGATCGGCAAAAGCCTCAAAAATATCTTTTGCGGTTTCTTGTCTATAAATAGTGCCAAGGACATTGAAATCCCAGTTGTTATAATAATAATACTCGCCGGCAGGATAGCGTCCACGCTCCGGTCGCATTTGTTTT
>MFGW01000240.1:7272-9875 GCA_001780385.1 Candidatus Fischerbacteria bacterium RBG_13_37_8
CAGACGCGGCAGGCAGATATACTCCTGACCGGGATTCAAGCAAGTCGATGATTCGCGCTTTTTTTTCGAGCTCAGTTAATGGCGTTTTGTCATTGATTTCCAGTTGCTCAAGCGTCTTTTGCAGGTCTATTTTTTCTTCCTGAACCGCTATCCCATAAAGCGCACTTAAGATGCTTTTCCTCATAGAATGGATTTTAAATCTTCTCCAGTAATCTCCGTACGTGAAAACAATTTTACCATCATAGACGAGAAATGCGGATGAGACATTACCATTTTGACAGATCTGGGTAAGCTTTTCGGAAGACCAGCCAGCCGCTTCAGGTGTTTTATAGCGCTGCCAGCTTTGGGAAGGATTTTGCGGATAGAGGAGACAACAAAACATAAGCAGCAGAACTATCTGTGCAGGGATCCGATTCTTAAGCATTAAGGCAAAATCAATTTTCATTTTAAAAAGATTATAAAGGAGAAATCACTCAATTTCAATAAAAAGGGAAAGTGGCTGGAGACAAGTATCTACAGTTTGTGAATCAGTATAACTTGGTAGGAAGGAATTGTAAAATAGTCTCAAGGCGCACTCTATATCCTTTGGGAGTCAATTCCAGAAGATCGAGTCTAATAAGCTCATTCAAATCCCGGATAAGCGTTTTGCGTGATTTTTTAGCATATTCACGAGCAATGCGAGGTGAGGCATCGGTAATTTCTTTTAATGGTACTGGCTTTTCCTTATGTGACAAATCCAGGATTAAATGACGTCGCCTTATTTGAGTAGCACTTACTTTATCAGGCAGTACTTCATGGATAAGATTCTCCCAGGCTATTGTCCATTGTTGTTCCCAGATTCGATCAAGCTGCTCCTTCAAACCATCCAGGAATCCCTGTACCGCATAAGCAATAAAAGCAATGCCCCCATCCTTCGTTTTGCTTGAATCTGCAAGCTGTTTATAATATTCCTGGCGGGTATTATTGTAATGGTTGCTGAGAAGCTGTGCAGCAGGTGCTGGAACTCCTGCATTGATAAGAATCAACAATTCGATGAGACGTGCGGTTCGGCCGTTGCCATCACCAAAGGGATGTATCCATGCCATATATAAATGCGCAATCATTGCTTTGAGAATTGCTGTAGCTATTGTCATACCCCTTCCAGCTTTGAATTGCTCTCCATTAAGCCATTCACATAGTTTTTCCAAAAGATATTCACAATCTTCAGCAGGTGCCCCTCTGTATTGTGCTACTCCCACTGAATGCTTGCGTACCTTTCCAGGCATTACATCGCTATCATAAATGGTATTTTTTAGGACTTCAGCATTAAAATATTTAATTATATTAGGGGAGAGCACGATTGGCTGCCTTTGCTTTATTTTTTTCAATATATGATTACAGCATCTTAAAATATTATCAATTTCATTTTTTTGATACTCAAGCGATACAGGTACTTTCAGCTTACCTTCAATGAGCAGTCTTGCCTGCTCTTCAGAAAGCGAATTGCCTTCAATAGCAGTAGTTGCAGCGATTCCTTTTGCAAGATAAATTTGATGCAATTCTTTAGAAACATTTGGCTTAAGAGGCACCATTGCAATATGCTCACATTTTGACTGACATTCTCCCAGCATAATCCATACTGCCACGGGAGCTTTTTCAAGATTTATTGAGAATTGTAACCATGAATGTGTCTTTTCATATGTCCTCATTAATGTCCTCCTATAATATCTATATTATAGTATTAATTTGCAATATTGTCCATATAAATGTCTCAGGAAATTAACTATACTTTAAATTAATTGGCTTTATAATTGTAATGAGATAAAAGATATTTCAATGTTCCTGGAACTTTTTGCTTGATAATAATAGTTAAAATACAATGCTTGAATAGATATCCTCTTGACACTGGGCAAATAAGAATGTATTATTATATGCTTGACAATACACAGCAGAATGCGCATATCAATACACAACATTTAAGATTGAAAGCAAATTAGTCTCTAAAAAGGTTGTTAGGTTAGGAGGTTACATGAAAGAACGTTTGAACATAACTTTAGACAAAAAATTAGAGAAAATTTTGCTTGAGATTTGCCCTGAATTCAAAGAAAACAAAAGCAAATTAATAGAAAAAGCATTAAGAGCTTATTGTGACGCGCGAATAAAAGAAAAGATTGACGAATTATTAGCGGAATCTTACAAAAGAACATACAAAGAAGATTTAATTATTGTAAAAGAATTTGAAACGGTAGATTTAGAGGATTGGGATGAATATTAAAAGAGGGGATATCTATTGGGCAAATTTAGAACCTGTTGTTGGCGCTGAGATAGGAAAGAAAAGACCTGCTATAATAATCTCAAATAATAAAAATAATGAATTTGCATCTACTTTGACTATAATTCCTATTACATCGAGAGAGCCTCATAATGCTGAACTATATGAAGTATACTTGACTAAAGGCACCGGGGGGCTTTCAAAAGATTCAAAAGCTAAATGCAATCAAATTAGAACGATTGATAAAAGCAGAATATTAACTTATATTGGTAATTTAGATAACGATATAATAAGAAAGTTAGAATTAGCTATAAAGATACAATTAGACATGACAAGCGAAAGTGACCGCTTA
>MFGW01000240.1:9940-10501 GCA_001780385.1 Candidatus Fischerbacteria bacterium RBG_13_37_8
CACTATCTCTTATGATAGTGTCTTTTTTTATATAACAAATCTAATATTAAATTGCGCCGCTTTATTTGGGTACCACTCGCATATTTATAAATACCAGTCCCCTAATCCTAATCCAGAAGCTTAAGAAATATCTAAAAATTATAAAATCATTTTACTCAAAACGTATTTCTATATTTTACCTGAGAGGTAAAATATCTATTGACATTTTGCAAAATATACATATTATTATTATATGGAGCAAATTATTTGCAGATCGAGTTCGAAAACGAAAACCTTCTTGAGTAGAGAGGATTTAAATTATGGTGAAAAAATATAAGCCTTTTTATAATATTGGCCCCGGGGCTGTGATAAAAGAGGAATTAGAAGCACGTAATTGGCGGCAGGAAGACCTTGCTGAAATTATTGGAATGTCATTAAAATCGATCAATCAATTAATTAAAAATAAGCAAGCCATAACGGTTGAAACAGCACAATTATTAAGCAAAGCTTTCGGACAGTCACCACAATTTTGGCTTAATCTCGATGCAAATTATCGGCTCAGGATAGCAGAAAATGAAATAA
>MFGW01000240.1:10509-13175 GCA_001780385.1 Candidatus Fischerbacteria bacterium RBG_13_37_8
CCAGTTATAATGCGTGCTTTAATATATAAATATATGCCTATAGCTGAAATGGTAAAGAAACATTGGTTTAAGCGTTTTTCTAATCTTGAGGAATTGAAAAAGCAAGTCCTTGCATTCTGGAATATCTCCAATCTTGATCTGGATTTTTTGGAACAAGCACAACTTCCTTCTTTGCGCAAGTCAAATGCTTATTCACAATTTAATTTGTACTATGCTTATACATGGTTTCAGATGGCGAAAAACTGTGCGGGATTCTATAAGGCAAAACAATATAATATAGATGCACTGCGTGCCATCGTTGAGAACTTTGCAGAATATACCATGCAAGAAAATGGTGCCCCAGATATCATAGATGCCCTGAGAAACGCTGGTGTAAAGTTTTTTGTATTGAGTCACATAAAAAAAACATACCTCGATGGTGCATCATTTTGCGATAATGATAATCCTGTAATTGTGTACACTGACAGGTTAGATAGGATTGATAATTTTTGGTTCACCATTGCACATGAAATTGCGCATATCTTGCTGCATATCAAGAGTAAAAATGACTATTTTGTTGATAACCTTGAGGAAATAAATACGGCGCAGGAAAAAGAAGCAGACAAATATGCTCTCAGAATGATAAAAGCGAGACAAATAAAGCAATATTTTAAGAACATAGACGCCTATATTTCAGGGTGGCGCATTAACGATTGTGCCACACAAGTAGGAGTAAGTGCAGCGCTTGTTGTTGGTGTCTTGCAGCATATAGGAAAACTCTCAAGGAGAAATCTCAATCGGCTGAAGGAACCTGTTTCTCATAAAATACCAAACAAATACTGGATGGAAAATAGATTAAGGAAATTGTAATGAATAGTTCTAATTTTTTGGTTATTTTTGACATTGCAAACTGGAGATTTATTAATGGCGGATACAATCTCATTATTTATTAATTCGATAAGCAATTTGCAAAATTAAGTTTATAAAGGCAATCTTTTAAAAATGCTTAAGGGTCTTATTGTTGCCTGTAAGAAACACAAGGCTACAGATTTTAAGTATTTATTTGATTGTGAAGATATTTCTCATACATAGCCTATATCTATATTTTGCTAGAAATTGGCGAAGGCTATAAAAATATACTGAGATTATATTATTTCTTTATATTCATTAAAGCAGCTGTCTTGTTTTGCCCTGACTCTCAACGAGTTATTTAATTCAAGGGCTTTAAATAAAGCTTCTTTTGCTTTCTCTTTTTCATTTGTTAAGGCAAGTAAGCAAGCCATGTTATATTGTATTTCACCTGAATGGGGATTGATTTCTAGTGCAGATTCAAAAGCATTGAGTGCCCCATTATAATCTTTAGAATTTAGCAATGTTACTCCTTTATTATTCAATGCTTGCCAGTAATTAGGCATTAGTCCAATTGCCTTGTCATAGGCTACCAGAGCTTCGTTCTTACGATTCAATGCATCTAATGTTCTACCCTTTTCGCCCCAAGCATGTGCATAATCTAGTTTAAGCTTAATAGCATGTTCAAATGACTCAAGAGCCTCTTGATATCTATTTGATTCTTCTAATGTATATCCTTTGTTGTACCAAACTATAGGAATATTAGGATTTATCGCTATTGCCTTTTCAAACATTTCTAATGACAAACCATATTCTTTCATACTTCCATGAACTGCTCCCAAACCCGACCAAGCAAGAACATCATTAGGATTTATTTCTGTTGCTTTTTGATAAGCTTTTAGTGCATCATTGTATTTATTAAGTTTTGCCAAGGCAGATCCTTTATTTGACCAAGCCTCAAAATAATTTTGATTACCCTCTATTGCCTTTTTATAGTTAGAAATTGCCAACTCATATTTTCCTTGAACATAGCAAGCATTGCCTAGTAGAAAATAATAGGGCGAACTAGCGGGATTGTGTATTTCTATGCTAAAAGGTTCAGTAGTGTTGAATTTTGATTTTTTTTGATCTTTTGCTATTAGCTCTCTGAGTATATCTCTTATTTCATTATTTTGAGATTTTAAATCTCCGATATCGGATTTAAGCTTCGTTGATTCTTTGTTTGAAAAATAATAGCTCATCCATATGCATGTAATCGAAAGAATTAATATTATGAGCGCAATACCAATAGAATAGCCTTCTTCATCTGTTTTCTTGTTTCTTTTTTTATAATCATTTAAGAAATAAAAACCTAAAAGGAGTGTGGTTATAATAGGTAGGGCAATCATAAACATTCCTCATCATAAAAATATCTATTTAATGATATCATAAGCAACATAAATATGAAAGAGGAAAGCCATATCGGAATAAGACCGCTAAAAGAGCTACTGGCAATTGCAGACAGCAACCCATATGTATCAATCAATCCAATAGCCTTACAGGGATCAAAGATTTGATTGGTAGGTTAATGGCAGTACTGAGAAGAAACAATATTATGAAGCCAATATTTTATTATGAGGATCACAACGACATAAGAAAAAACATACAGAATGAGATAATCTCGCCTGCTATCAAAAAGCTGATGAATACAATGAATACTGTCAAACGTAATTAAAAGGGCAAAAAAAATTGAAGGAATCCTAAAAAGACTTTACTGTAACTAACTAGCCTGGATTTCCACGTGACCTAATCAATTAACACAATTTCCATTATCCTGCCTCAGAATTAGCCTATAGAGC
>MFGW01000240.1:13302-13444 GCA_001780385.1 Candidatus Fischerbacteria bacterium RBG_13_37_8
AATATACATAAATAGGCAATTTTGCAATATTTATCATATTTTACATAAAAACAGACTAAAAATACTTGACAAATCAGGAGCATAATAGTATATTTATTATATGTTTATAAGTAAACGAAATAAAATAACAGGTTATAGCAAC
>MFGW01000241.1:0-5162 GCA_001780385.1 Candidatus Fischerbacteria bacterium RBG_13_37_8
ATCTACGGCAAATTCTGAGGTGTCACAAGATGTGCCAATTATCACCGTACCTCTATTTAACAAGATTTCATACAAACTGGACTTTCGCATTTTCAAGAGACTTTAGAGAGCACAGTCAAAAGATGTTTACATATTTTATCGACTTCAACATTATTTGTTGACATTGATAAAATAGAGTGCGACCAGTATTGATATCGAAGAGAGCCTATCATATCCTGGAATGAAATAGTTGATTTATAAGGATACCACTCATCAACAGCGGGGGTATACTGAAGGGCATTAGAATGATCAATAATAAACCAGAACTTGATATTGTTGTACGAGTCGCCGGACTCTTTCGCCATAAAGCACAACATTATAGAGTTTCCAGCCGGCAGTACGTCGCGCTTTTTTTTCTGGAGATAATAATCTTTTTCCTTTTTTAGAAGGTCTTCCTTTACCCTTTTTTCGATGTTTTTTAGGCGGGGCGTATAAGGCAGCGTCACAGCGTATGCGGGAGACCATTTTCACATTTGAAGGAAGAAGGTGAGCAATACCAGCGTAAGCTCCATCGCCGCAGAAAATGAACAACGATGTGGGGAGCCATCCTGCAACTGTCCTCAGCATATCTACCATAATAGCAACAGAGGTTTTCTTTCTCTTGCTTCCTTTTCCTTTCTTCTTTACCGGTGTAGCCGATTTGGGATTTAAGCGGGCATAAATAGGCAGAGCGATAAGGCGGCCATGTGCGAATGGCATTTCAATAATAACAACCAGTACGACCCAATTAAGTCCCCACGCATAGCCAATATTCATCGTTAGGTGTGAACTTGTGAACACCTGTCTGCCACGGCATCGTCAAAGTCGGCGCAAGACGAAGACCAGTGCTCATTATTCAAGAAATTGAACATCTGAATAACGTTAATATAATGTTGCACTTGCGCCGACTTTGACGTATCCGTGTGTGAATGCCTGTCCCCGCTTGACTAAGTTTCATTAATTACTTATATTAGAGCAAGTACAATGTTTATGAAAGGAATTTACGTAAGTGCATTTCTTCTGCTGATAATATTCTTAAATATTACTATAGCTGTATGTGCGGCACATGCAGGATGTGGTGATGATGCAGATAATTGCTGTCCGGTGCATTGCAGCCGCCATAATCCTATTATTTTCAGCATAAGCATTTCATATATGCCGCTGCAGGAAATTCGTTATATTCCTTTCCCGGAAACAAATCCATTAACCGGTGAATTTATCAGCCTGGTTTTTCACCCTCCACAACTCCCCGCCTGAGAATCCTTTTCTCATTAGTATTCCCAAAAAATATTGATACCGTGGAGGTAATTTCAAATGAAATATGCATTAATATGCGCAATTATATTATCAGGTATGATATTACCGTTTACCTGTGCATCAAATGAAGTCCAGGATACAAGTTCGCATCAATCTTCAGGTGAAAAATTAATTCAAGCTGCGGAACAAAAAACATCTGATATCAATGAAATAGTTGCATTAACCATGGACGAAGCAATTCGCATGGTTATTAAAAATAATCCTGAATTAAAAGCATTCGAAATAGAAATAGATGCTGCATCAGCACGTATTATTCAAGAAAAGCTTCTGCCCAATCCATCATTATTCATAGAGACCGAGGATGGTTCGTTCAAATCATTCGGATTTGGCAATACTTACAAAGCATCAATTGGCATAATGCAGCCTGTGCCGTTGGGTGGAAAAATCAGCGCCCGCACAGACATTGCTATGAAAGAGAAAGAGATTGTTATCCTGGAATATGAGATGAAACTGCGCGACACCATTGCTGCTACTAAGAAAGCATTTATGAACATTCTGGTTGCACAACAAATAGCAGATATTGCATCAGATAATTTTGATATTGCGCAGAAGCTTTATGACATGGCAAATATACGCGTTGAAGCTTTGGCTGCTCCCCAAACAGAATTAGTAAAAGCTGACATTGAATTATCCCACGCACAAATTAATCTCAACAATGCTAAACTTGAATTAATGCAAACCGAAAAGCTTTTGCACAACCTGATTGGCAATATCGACATCAGGATCAAAAACTATACCGGTGAAGTACGACATGAAGTACCGGCATTATCTTCTGCCGCAATAGAAGAATTAATACGCATCTCTTATCCCGAGATACTGATTGCGCAGAAAACACGCGACCTAGCCGGCAGTCATTATAATTTAGCAAAGGCTGAGAAATACCCGGATATAGATATAGGCGTAAGTGTGGGAAGAGAGCATTTAGAGATAGAAAATAATTATGTATTTCAGTGGGCTGTTAATGTGCCTCTGCCTTTGTTCAACCGTAAGCAAGGACGTATACAAGAGACTAAAACTAATATTCAAAAAGCAAAAAAAGAAAATGCAGCATTATTGAACAGGGTTATGCAGGAAGTAAAACAAACATTCCTGGCAGTTGAAAATATCGCGAATCAGGTTGAGACTTACGAAGAGAAAATACTTCCGCAAGCGGAAAAATCATTAGCACTTATGTTGGAAGGATACCAGGAAGGCATCTTTACCTATATGGACTTACTTGATGCCCAGCGCACTTTAGCCCACGTGCGTGAAGATTATATACGCCTGTTAGGACAACTGAACAATGCTATCATAGAAATGGAGCGATTGTCCGGAAAAACTATTGATCAATTAGATAAGGAGGAACTGTGATGTCCAGGAAACTGTTTATAATCAATATCTTATTCTTATTTGCAGCATGCATGACTATATCATGTAATCATACAGCAGGTAATAAAACCGAGGCGCAGGAATCACACGATGATGCGGCAGATAAACACTTAGCATATGATGAAATAATCAAGCAATCCTGCGAACATAATAAACCTATCATTGAATGCGCAGAATGCCGTTATAAAGCTGGAGTTGTGAAAGTAGATAAATCTCTCCTGCAATCATCAAATGCGGGACAATGTTTTATAGAAACACAGGCTGGGAGGAAAGAAAAACCAGTGGTCTACATTGAGGCAATGGGAGAGGTTCAACCCGATCCGGGCAAAATTATTGCCATCCGTTCGAAAATTACAGGAGTCATCGGCAGCATGAAAACTGACATAGGAGCGAGAGTGAAACCGGGCGATATTCTGCTGTCAATGGATAGCAATGAATTCAGGGAACTGCACCAGGAGTTTTTTCAGCTCAGCGGATTATTGAAGCTGGCAGAAAAGAATTACGAAAGAGAGGAGCGACTTTTTCAAAAGAAATTGACCACGGAGAAAGATTACCTCGAAGCAAAATCCGGGATGGAAAAAACCATGATAGAACTTGATACTATCAGGAGAAAATTGCAGCTTATGGGCATGAATATTGCTGAAGTCGGTGAATTGCCAAAGCATTCGGAATTGACAGAGCCCTGTCTTTTGCCAGTGCGTTCTCCCATAGCAGGAACAGTTATTGAAAGGAAAAGCACACCCGGCGCATTGGTGGAGGCAAATGAAGAATTGATGACTATTGCGGATCTCTCAACGTTATGGATTTGGATAAATGTGTATGAAAAAGATCTTCGCATATTGCAGGCAGCATACAATAAGAGCGGAGTAAAAGCTGAATTATCTGTAGAATCTTACCCGCATCGAATTTTTAATGGAACAGTGGATTACATTGCAGATACGATGGATGAGCATACACGTACCATTAAAGCACGAATAATTCTTAACAATTCCGAGGGTATATTGAAAATTGGAATGTTCGTGCAATGCAGGTTATCGGTGCTCGATGACAGATCGGTTTTAATGGTTCCAGGTGAAGCCATGTTAAAAGACGGGGACACTTACTTTGTGTTCAAACAGGTTGGGGAAGGATTATTTTTCAAGCAGGAAGTCGTGGCAGGCGAAGTTTATGCAAATGGCATAGAAGTGAAATCTGGATTAAAAGAAGATGAAGTAATCGTTGTACGGGGTGCATTTACGCTTAAATCAGATGTATTGAGAGAAAAAATGGGCGCTGGCTGCGCGGACTGAAATGTATAAAAGGAGAGCAAGGCAATGTTACATCAATTTGTGGAATTTATCTTAAGACAACGGGTATTTATTATTATAATAACTGTTTTAATTACCGGGTTTGGCATCTATGCCTGGCAGAATATCGATATTGATGCTTTTCCGGATGTAACTAATATCCAGGTTATGATATTGACGGAAGCATCCGGATTAGCGGCAGAGGATGTTGAGCGACAGGTCACCTATCCGATAGAGTGGCAGATGAGTGGTTTACCGTACGTTCGCCAGGTACGTTCTCTTTCGAAGGCAGGTTTGTCGCAAGTGGTGATTATTTTTGAAGATGACGTAGATATTTATTTTGCGCGGCAGATTGTCGGTGAACGGCTTCAAATGGCACGCGAGCAATTGCCGGCTGGTGTGGAACCGGAATTAGGTCCTGTCTCAACTGGGCTTGGTGAAATTTATCAATACACTTTATCCAGCAAAAAGCATGATCTCATGGAACTAAGAACCATACAGGACTGGCTCATTGCCCCGCTCTTAAGAACAATTCCCGGTGTCACCGAGGTCAATAGTTTTGGAGGCTACGTCAAGCAGTATCACGTGGAAGTTATTCCGGAAAAACTCATCAAGTACGGATTAACACTTCGTGAAATATATGAAGCAATTCAGAAGAACAATTCAAATGCAGCAGGTAATTATATTGTAAAAGGATGGGAGCAGAGTTATGTTCGCACTATAGGACTCCTGGGAACCATCAAGGATATAGAAAATATCGTACTTACGGCAGAGAGAGGAACACCGATTTTTCTCCGGGATGTTGCAGAAATTAAGATAGGCGCGGAAACACGTCAGGGCACGGTAACACGTGATGCGAAAGGTGAAACAGTAGCAGGAATGGTAATCATGCTCAAAGGCGCTAATTCCAGGGATGTCGTGGCTCATGTGAAAACAAAAATACTACAGATTCAAGCTGAACTCGATAAGGAAGGCATAACATTAGATACCTTTTACGACCGGACATCTCTCATCAATGCATGCATAGATACGGTCAATTCTGCTCTATTTATTGGTAGCATACTTGTTATCGCAATGCTGTTTATTTTTTTGTGGAGTTTTCGCACAGGATTAATTACCACGTTATCGCTGCCACTTTGTGCATTAATTACATTCATCTTAATGAAGTCATTC
>MFGW01000241.1:5174-7564 GCA_001780385.1 Candidatus Fischerbacteria bacterium RBG_13_37_8
AACTTAATGACACTGGGTGGTTTAGCAATCGCTATAGGTATGATTGTTGACAGTTCAATTGTGATTACTGAAAACATTGTCAGGCATTTATCAGAATCAACCGGAGAGGAACATAGTATTATTGCCATTGCAGCACGTGCAACTGAAGAAGTAATTAAACCAATCCTTTTTGCGATCTTGATCATTATCATTGTATTTTTTCCCTTGTTCACCCTTGAACAAACAGAAGGCAAGATGTTTGGTCCATTGGCAACCACTATTTGCCTGGCAATGTTTTCTTCCTTGCTTGTTGGCTTGGTAATTACACCCGTAGTATGCAGCCTTATTTTGAAGAAAAAAACAATGGCAGCAAAAGAAAGCATAGTGGTGAGATCAATAAAGAAACTATATCAACCAGCATTATTATATGTTATGCATCGCAGGAAATTCGTAATTATTTTTGTTTCAGTTTTGTTTTTAATCAGCATATTCCTGCTAACACAACTTGGGACAGAATTCATTCCGCAATTGGATGAAGGTTCAATAGTAGTCAATATTGTGAGGCTGCCGTCTGCATCTTTAGAAGGCTCAAAAATTGTTGCAGAAGAATTAGAGCGGCGCATTCTGAAATTTCCGGAAGTTAAAACTGTCGTCTCAAAAACTGGTCGCGCAGAAATTTCTGAAGATCCCATGGGTCCCGAACAAAATGACTTATATATCATGCTGAAAGATAAATCGCATTGGCGACCAGGTATAAGCAAAAATGATTTAGTGAACAGTATTTCAGCAGAAATATATCAAATACCTGGACTGCGAGCTTCATTCAGTCAACCGATTGCATTGAGAGTGAATGAATTAATTTCTGGTGTGAAAAGTGATCTTGCTATTAAAATATTTGGAGATGATCTTAATATTTTGCAAGAGAATGGAATAAAAATTTCACAGCTTATGGCAGAAATGGAAGGTTCAAGTGATGTTAAGCTGGAACAGGTAACAGGTTTTTCCCAGGTCAACATAGAAATAGATCGCCTTGCCATTGCGCAACACAAGCTCAATGTTGAGGATATAAATGAAATCATTGAAACGGCAGTCGGCGGCAAAATAACTACCTATATGGTTGAAGGAAGAAGACGGTTTGCCGTTTTGATACGCTTTCTCTATGAGAAACGAAAAGATCCGCAAGTATTGCAAAATATTCTCATTCCAACACCCGATGGATACCGGATAGCACTCGGACAAATTGCAGAAATAAAAGAACTGGAAGGACCCGCACAGATCAGTCATGAGGATAATCTCCGGCGTATAGTAGTAGAATGTAATATTCGCGGAAGAGACACCGGAAGTTTTGTCAATGAAATCAAAGAAAAAATTCAACCACTAGAAAAATCACTACCCCCCGGTTATATTATTCAGTATGGCGGACAATTTGAAAATCAGCAGCGCGTGCAAAAGAAACTTATGTACATCATACCTTTGTCGGTGCTGTTAATATTTCTTTTACTGTTTTTTTCATTTGGCTCGGTGAAGAGCGCTTTGATGGTAATCCTGAATGTGCCATTTTCGCTGGTCGGTGGTGTTTTTGCACTTTATATAAGCGGTCAATATCTGAGTGTTCCCTCTTCTGTTGGTTTTATCGCCTTATTTGGAATAGCAGTGCTGAATGGCGTGCTCCTTGTGTCATACATAAATCAGTTGGCATACAATGGATTACCATTACAGGAGGCAATCATAAAAGGAGCCCTATTGCGTATCAGGCCCGTTTTAATGACAGTCTCGACAACGCTATTCGGGCTAATACCACTTTTATTTTCTTCCGGACCTGGTTCTGAGATTCAGCGACCATTGGCAACAGTCGTCATCGGTGGTTTAATCACCTCTACATTATTGACCTTATTTGTTCTTCCCGCAGTATTTCACGGGGTCAAAGCCCGACATTATGCACCGGCAGAAAGATTAATAACCAGAGATCCATCTTCTCCCGGTCCATGGGAATCAACATAGCTATTTGCTATAGTAGCCGGATATGCTTGGTCGCAACTGGAATGTTTCTGCGACATTTGCACCGCCGGCATTGATAAGAGTTCCCGGAATAGCATCAGCGAGAGTGAATGTTGCGGCAGTGCGATCGATCAAAGCAATACCAATATCACCGCCGGATGGTGTCACAATGAATTCATAAGTGATATTTACATCACCTGTATCCACTGATACATCCTCAATATTTGCCACGCCGTTCGCGGGTATAGTCCCTATGTTACCCGTCGAAGGTACATTGATAGGAATATAAGAGACATCTTTGTAAATAGCATAGGAATCAGTGATCGGGTTATCGCTTGCCTGTATAACACCAGCCCACCAGGTGTCAATGCTGGTGAAATTGCGGTTGACTCCTATTATTTCCAACTGACCTC
>MFGW01000241.1:7607-8319 GCA_001780385.1 Candidatus Fischerbacteria bacterium RBG_13_37_8
CGTAGAACCGGTATAATCGTCATGGAGCCTGACATCATAATTTGCACTTGCCGTTGCCGGGATGATCCCAACAATTCCCCAGTAACCATCAGTCCCGCTTCCGGGCTTCACTGTAAATTATACTTGCTGAGTAGACCTGGGAATTTCACCCAAGACCCTCGCAAAACCGTACGTGAACCTCTCAGCTCATACGGCTTCCGCCATCCAAATCTCATAATGAGATTATTGATTAAGCTCAATAAATCCTCCCATAAATATGGTTGTTTACTGTTCCTAAACGGATGACCCCAGCCCTTCGCTCCACTCCCATTACAGGAGCTTCTTCACTACTACGACTGAGTCCGCTACTGTATAACGCCTCGGTACTATCAGCCTCGATGGTTCTCATCTTGTGCCTTTCCCTTAGCATCGTTATACAGTTTCCTGCGTTTCCGCATAGCAGCCCAAAATAAAGTTCATGCCGCCTATGTCCCGGACACCGTACAGACAGTAAACAGGTTTCCTCTGTACTTATCCCGGAGAACCTATGAACTCCCCGGTTTTGATGACACAAATACCGACTTTTCGAGACTTCGTCCAGCGGTTCAACCATGTTCATCTCCTTTATTCACACCTGATTTTATCATAGTGAAACCTTTTCCCTGACGCTCACCACACATGCTTTTGACATATGCAGCTCAGGGCGGTTTGACAACTGCTCCTGTAAGCCGTT
>MFGW01000242.1:0-1163 GCA_001780385.1 Candidatus Fischerbacteria bacterium RBG_13_37_8
ATATTTTTTATTGGTCCCTGCTGGGTTGTGTTGCCGGTATCATTGCTCTCGTTCGATGGCAAAATACTATATATATTTTGATTCCCATAGCTTATCTTCTTTATTCAATTCTTAAAGAACAATATATCAGCCGAAAACAATTATTACTATCTGCGGGTAATCTTGCATTCATGATTATTTTTTTTCTTGCATGCATTACTCCGCAGATCATTGCTTTTAATATCATTTTTAACAAATACCTGATCATCCCGCAAACAACTGCTTTTTTTACCTTCATCCCTTCCTGGTTCTTTCAAGCACTGTTTTCAGCCAGGCATGGTCTTTTTCATTGGCATCCTTTCCTTATTACCGGCGTACTGGGAATCATGCTCGCTTATCGCAGTAAACAAAACGATTCGAACAGTAAATTCATTTATTATATCCTGTTTGCAGGTTTTCTTTTGCAAGTTTATGTCAATTCATCCATCAGTCAATACTGGGCAGGAGCATCATTTGGTGCCCGCCGTTTTATTGATTCTCTTGTTTTTCTTGCATTCGGGATCGGCAACTTCTGGACGAATGCCTCGCTGTCAAAATTCACCCGCTGGCTCTCTCTCATCTTCCTGAATTTCTTCATCTTCATTAACATTTTCATGGAACGCACCTTTATTCATACTTATACTCACCCCCAACATAGCGCCCCAGTTAATCTTCTTCAATTAATACATGATAGCCTGTACCGTTTCACTCTCGACCTTCATGAACATCCCTACTTCATCACCAGCCTGGTTCCTCTTTTCATTTTAATCAATATCATGCCCTTACTTTGCAATCTAACATGCACACCTTCCAAAAAAACAACCGCTGAATCTTGAAAATAACACCTGCCACCTAACGCTCAACAATACAATGCTTCAGATAAGCATCCGCTTTTGGTACCTCCATTAATGCGTTACAAATAATCCTATAAATTCTTCCAGTGCAAGATCCCTTTCCTTAAAGAAATTTTCCTTAGACCCAATTGATGATGCTTCTTCTGCAATCGTATTCTGACGCTCCATCATCGCAATAAAATATGGTAACGCACATCCTCTGGTTTTCATTCATGGATAATGCCATGAGTAAAGGCAGTTTTTACAGTCAATTTATTGACCTCATGCCGGTAAGTGATAACTCTGGTTTAG
>MFGW01000242.1:1205-1977 GCA_001780385.1 Candidatus Fischerbacteria bacterium RBG_13_37_8
GCTGCGGCGGTGAATCAATGACACAGAGCGAAAAGAATCGCTCGGTCATTGAAATGATGAAGGAACACAAAGGCAATCAGCGAAGAGCATACTTTATCTGTGCACTTGCACTGGCGCAAAAAGAACAGATTCTCTTCTCCGCCGAAGAACGCGCAAGAGGCATCATCTGTTTCAAAGAAAAAGGCAGCAATGGCTTTGGTTATGATCCTATTTTCTATTACCTGAAAGCAGGAAAAACATTCGCCGAACTTACCCCTGAAGAAAAAGATTCCTTCAGTCACCGTGGCAAAGCAATCCGCAATCTTATCACTTATCTGCAAATAAAAACTAGCAGGAATTCATTCTACAATTGGATCAACGCCTACTACTACGATATATTACCTTGATTCTGGTTGAAATTACTCAAATTTTTCCTTATACTATTTATATGATGAAGGCTGGTTTTCAGAGCAAACCTTTAACAGTAATATCAGCTTAAGCCCCCATTGGTATACTGCCAGCATAAAGGAGATCTTGCCATGTCACAAGACAAGAGCCCATTCCACTACGGATTGATTTACAACAAGCTCTTTGATCCCCCACTAGCCGATTCTCGTAAAGTAGCCATAGACCTAATTACTGAAGGATCATCAGTCCTGGATATAGCTTGTGGGACGGGCCTGCTTTGCTCTGCACTCAGAGAACAAAAGCGCTGCAAAGTGGTTGGTCTTGACTTATCACTGCGCATGCTGGGATTCGCCCGAAAATCTAATCCCCATCAGGATCTAACATT
>MFGW01000242.1:2235-7503 GCA_001780385.1 Candidatus Fischerbacteria bacterium RBG_13_37_8
TCTGGCTTCCCTCCTCCAATAGGGCGTACAGAAATTGGACCGCTCTTCCAAAGCCTTTCTCCATTATTATCTTCTTCATCCGGTCCAACACTATAAATAATAAAGCTTGTCTCGCCTGTCTTTTTATATCTCATAGGTCGCTCGTCAAAAGGATCCAGTGGCCATTCTTTAATGCCTGGTTCTATTCTATCCGGGAGAACTCCATTGTCTTTATAATATCGATATATATAATCCATTCCTAATACAATCCGCCATAATGCACAATTTCTCACAATCCGTACATAGGGCTGCATAAAGATAGATGATTCTTGAAGTAAGAATTTTGGAAAAGGATGAGATTCTGCTTAGATCCTCTTCCGAAAAGGGCTGACCGCCGAGAACTTGAATGCTTATAAATCCTGTTGCTGCCAAATTATCCATTGCCATTGCTATTAAAGAAAGAGATAGCTCTTGACCAGGAATTATCAACTTGTCGATTGCTTCTCGAAGAGTATATAAAAGCTTCTTTGCCTCTTCTGTCTGTCCGTTCTTCGCCAGAATTAACGCTTGCCCCTCCATGCTTCGTGCCCAATAAAACATGTCAATACGTTCCGAAGTGTATCCTCCCGTCTCATATGATTGCTCAAAATTAGAAGCATCAAACCATTGTAAGTAAGGACATTTCTTCATCGCTTCTATGCCTGCCTTGTTATAAGCAAAGATTTTTTTCCATTCAGGTCTTGCCATGGAATCAGCCTTGACAATTGCTTCATCTAAACTTTTGCCATGTCTGAGAGGCTCTGATGTAACATCCCAAAAATTAATTATCAAGCTTCCTAAAAAAACTTCTCCCTGCGTATGCTCAAGACGCGCACTCTTCAACCACGTTCGACATTGTTTCTGCGTTGATGCTCGCGGAAACAATTCGTCGAGTTTATACGGCAATCCTTTGCTTTTACGATATTCCAAAGCATTCTTTACGTCCCGCTGCTGTATGTATGCTGATACCAAAACATACCCGGATGTTAATAGAACAATTACTATGGCAGGACTTATGCTTAGCAATAGTTTTCTGCGGAATATCACACCAAATACCAAAATAGCTATCCATATTATTGCACTTATGATTAAATACGATTCTTCCTTTACTTCCCGCTTCCCTATATACTCAATTCCCCTTTGCTGCATCGCCCATACAATAAGAAATACAAAAACAGATGCGCCAGCTATTGCTCCCAAAATTGCAGCAAGAAGAAATTTTCCTGCATCCCGAATAAAAACCAGCATCCTTTGCCTCATCGTTTATCCTCTTTTTAATAATACATTTTCAATGCACTAATAGCAATGTTTATTATAGGAATGTGTTTCAATTGACCCACTCATTCCTCTAAGGTATACTGTCCAACTATGAGAATCTACGAATAAATGGGGTCGCACCGTAACATTAGCTCTTCTTCAAACATTGTCCCGGACATTGTTAGAGATAGCCCTTGTTTGAAAATCAGCAAAAATTGTTGGTGCATACATCCAGCAAAGCAGACAAATACTGAATCGTTTTTTGCTTAAAATCTGGCAAAGTCTTCCGGAACAATGATGGTGTCTTTATTACAATAGGGGCTAATGTTACGGTACGACCCCGCCCTTAATATGTTGAATGGCTGCGCGACCGGAAAGCGCTGATCCAGGTACGCCCGCACCGGGATTTACCCAATGACCTGCCATATAAAAATTCTCGAGTCCGGGCAACTGTTTCGGTAACGGCATAAAAAATGTCTCTGTCGTTGCATCCCACCCAAGAATACTGCCACGCCAGTTTCCGGTGTAACGCTCAAAAGTAAGCGGCGTTGCTACATCGAGTATTTCCACTTGCTTGGATATACCGGGGAATCGTAGCTCAAGAAGAGTAACTACTTTATCCGCTATCGCTTTCTTTTCAGACTGGTAACGTGCATTATCCTGACTTAATACTTTCCAATAATCATACTCCGCTGGCAGAACAAAACGGATCAGTGTTTTGCCGGGTGGTGACAGACTCGGATCATAGTTATATATCATAGGCCGCAGCCATTGCTGTTCGATACCGCCAATGGTAATCATTTTCGGCAATTTGAATACGATACCAAACGCGGCATGCGGCAACTCTTCGAACAAACGGCTAACACCGAGAGCTACCATTACAACTGCCGGTCCTACTGGATAGTCATCATAAATGTGGCGAATACGATCATTTATAAATTTTCCTTCCAGCATGTTGAATATTGTTGAATGTCCATCAGCAGCAGAGATCACAAAATCAGCATGCTCGGCTTCTCCGCCTGCCAGCTTGACACCAACCGCCTTGCCATTTTCTACAAGCACTTTTTCCACTCGCGAGTTATAATGAATTATCCCTCCCAGCTCAAGAAAACGTCGTTCCATGGCACGCGCAAATTTTAATGCACCGCCCTCTGGAAATCCTGCAGCTTTTATATTACCCCATGCAAGAAACATCTCCAATGCTGCCATTGGTAAATTGTCTGGAAAAAGAGCTCTTGCCTGATAAAATGCTTCTCTCAGAAATGGATTTTTCAGACTCTCAATAAATTTAATGACGGGTACTTTTCTCCAATGAGTCATTGCTTTTATGAGCGGGAAATGCGTAAGCATCATCTTCATTTTATCAAAGAATGTCATAAGTTCCTGTGGTTTTTCTATTGGCAAATTATATTTTGAGAAGGTTCGAATCGCTTTAATAAATGGATCGATTATTTCTTTGTCTTCAGGCGCCAGTTCCAGCAGATGCTTATGAAGCCGGTCAACATCGTTGTACAGGCATAGCTTCTTGCCAGCCGAACCCTCAACGATTATCATGCACTCATAATCCAGCATGCGTATAGCGGGCACAACGCCTAAATCCTGCCACAATCGGTAGAAACTCGAAGCTGGCCCGGACCCGGCAAGCATCGCCAAACCACCGTTGATGGTGTAGCCCTGCCGTTGCCATGAAGTGCAGAGCCCTCCCGGTTGTGTATCCTTTTCAAAAATCTGCACATCATAACCATTCATTTGCCCGTAACATCCGGCTGATAATCCGGCTACTCCTGCACCTATTACTATAATTTGTTTCTTCATAATTCCATCTAATCCCTTTTTATTTTACCTTGCAATGCTTTGAATCGTGGATGGGAAACAATTTTTTCAATTGAAGAAAAATTAAACTTCCTTGTTGTATTGAGAATAAACGGAAGAAAATAGTCACGGTTGTTGCTTGATTTTTCAAAATGCTCCAGTGCTTCCTCCTGCATATTCAAACCGATATAAATCAATGCTTTGAGCATCGGTGCCACATATTTCTTTTTCAAAAAACGAAAATGTTTCATACCTGGCACTAGGAAAGTTGCTATTTTCTTTCCCAGAGGTAGAAAATCTTCATTTTCAATTTGTTCTAGTTTTTTCAGCATGTTAAGCGCCTTGTCCTTTTGATCAACCATGGCATAAGCTAATCCTAACCAACCCAGGGCAAATAGTATGCCGGCTTGTTCAGCTCTCTGCAGATATTCTATTGCTTTTTCCGGAAGCGCTGGTTCCAAAAGATAAATAATACCTATGAACAAGTACGGCATCGGTTGATTCGGTTCCATGTTTATCGCATAGTGTAATTTTTCTCTGCCTTTATCGATCTGCCCGCTCATAGCAAGCATTATTCCGCACAACGCATGAAGCAAAGAAAACAGTGGATCTATCTCTACGGCTTTCTGCGCCTCAGCTAACGCTGCTTCCATATTTTCCATTATAGCAAGCGCAATACCGTACCAGCCATGTGCATATGCATTATTTGGATTCAGTTCTATGCTGCGCAGATAATGCTTTTCTGCTGCCTTAAAATCCCATTCGTAGCCACCGGTCAAGAATCCTAATGAAGTATGAAGTTCACTGAGAGTGTCATCAAGTTCGAGCGCCTTCTGCAGCATAGCTTTGGACTTACTATACGCCTCCCGTGGATGAAAAAATGCCCACTGCCCAAAAATATTGAACACATCTGCTATACCTACATACGGTAAAGCATAATGCGGATCTTTGTCTATCGCTTTCTGATAAAAAACAACCGCTTTAATCATATCACCTTTATAGCGCCGGCTCCAAAAATAAAGACCTTTCAGATATAGATCATACGCTTTTTCATTGCTCGTGTATCGCTTAATTACTTTTTCCTTTTCACCTGACAGCAATTCCAATTTTAGTTTTTCAACTATATTTAGCGATATTTCATCCTGAATAGCAAAAATGTTATCCAATCCACGGTCGAAACGCTCTGACCAGATATGAAAACCATCAGCAACATTGATTAACTGTGCCGTGATGCGTATATTTTTACCGGATTTGCGTACACTACCTTCGAGCACTTTATCCACATTCAACTGGTGCCCAATTTCGCGAATATCCATCTCTTTTCCTTTGAACGAAAATGCTGATGTGCGGGCAGCTACATGCAATCCCTTTACTTGCGTCAAAGCATTGATCAACTCTTCAGCCAGTCCATCACCAAAATATTCATTTTCCGTATCAGCGCTCATGTTCTTGAACGGCAAAACAGCTATCGCCGGTTTCGTTTTCTCTGCTTTCGCTATGATTTTTGTTGGAACAATATCACTGCCGGCTCTTAGCTTTTTCAAATCTTTCAAAACATCGTTCACCCGCTGGTAACGATCTTCAGCTTTCTTCTCTAGAAGCTTATTCACGATCTTTTCCATTTCTGCCGGAATAACCGGATAGAGCGCAGAAAGTAACGGTGTTTTAGTATTGAGAATGGAAAATATGATAGCTTGAGGGTGTTCCCCGGAGAAAGGCAATTTCCCGCTTACCATTTCATACAACATCACACCCAGCGCCCAGATATCAGACCGCTGATCAACTTCTTTGCCCTGGCATTGCTCAGGTGACATGTAATTGACAGTCCCAAGAATAGCTAAATCTTGTGTAAGTTTTTTTGCACCCTTCAGTTTTGCTAAACCAAAATCAAGAATCTTTGCAATCCCATCGTTTGTGATGATTATATTGCCAGGTTTTATATCGCGATGCAAAATTCCTTTTTCATGTGCCTTTGCCAAACCTTCGCATACCTGGATTAAAATAGCGACAGCTTCTTCCAGGTGCGGAATTAGCCCTGAATATTCTTGCTTGTTTTTTGGCTGCACACTTCCAGACAAATGAGCCTCACTGCTTGCTGCTTGCAAATGAATTGTCTCGACACTATGGTGAATTTTGTCTTTTAATGTCTGACCTTGCAAATATTCCATGACAATGAACACC
>MFGW01000242.1:7511-7733 GCA_001780385.1 Candidatus Fischerbacteria bacterium RBG_13_37_8
GTATTCATTGATTTCATGTATAGTAACAATATTAGGGTGATTCAGTGCCGCGGCTGCTTGTGCCTCCCGTTCGAAACGTATCCTTGCATCACTATCCTCGGTTAGTTGCGGTGAAAGAAATTTCAACGCTACCAACCTCTTTAATTTTGTGTCCTCCGCTTCATAAACCACACCCATCCCGCCTGCACCAAGCTTCTCCAATATTCTATAATGCGTAATAAC
>MFGW01000242.1:7862-7991 GCA_001780385.1 Candidatus Fischerbacteria bacterium RBG_13_37_8
AATTGAACCACAGAAAGCGATTCAAGGTTAATAAGAACGCCGATTCGCTTAACCTTGAATTCCGAAAACATTGAAATTATCGTCGTTTGGACAAAAGCGTAAATGTTTTTTAAGATTTTATCCATGGGT
>MFGW01000242.1:8107-9229 GCA_001780385.1 Candidatus Fischerbacteria bacterium RBG_13_37_8
AAGAACACAAATTTATATCGATGAGGATACATTTGAACGCCTTGAAAAAGAAAGAGTTAATGTAGAATTATTTCTGAATTCGTTTATGTGGCTATCGATTGATTTAGAGGCTGGTAAACTTGCTGGAGAATATTTAAATAAATACCAAAAATCAAAGGGTGTAACCTTGACGGATTCCATAATAGCAGCCTGTGCTAAAATACATGGTCTTAAATTATGGACAGCCAATAAAAAACATTATCCAATGTTAAACAAAGAAGATTTTCTGGAGGAAAAATAATTCTGAGATTCGGCTCAGTCATGCTCCAAAGAGGAAGCGCATGGTAACATTAGCATTTGTGACTCCTCCGCCAACTTACATCCTCTCCCTTATATCGACGTCTCTAAGGCTTGCATTATCTCAGCAAAAAAATGTTTGCTATGCTCCAAAATAATCATGGCATCTATCTCCACTTCTTCAATACTTCGAACAAGACGGAACTCATAACGATGAATCATCGTTTACAATAAACAAGGAGAACAATTATATGAACAAATCACTGCTCATTATTTTAATTAGTATATGTATGGCATGCATTTATGTCCGTGGTTCCGATGTTAAGGAAATAAAACAGATTAATGGGCACAAGGTCTCTCTAAGCTCCATCGAAAACTCTGTGCCGCAGATAATGAAAAAAGCTGGTGTTGTGGGTCTTTCATGCGCAATAATAAATGATTCGAAGGTGATTTATGAAAAAGGATTTGGTTTGAGAGATAAAAATTCACCCCTGATGAACGATGAAAACACCATATTCAGTGCTGCTTCTTTCAGCAAACCTGTCTTTGCATATCTTGTCATGCAGTTGGTTGAGGAAGGAACGCTTGATTTGGACAAACCTTTACAGGAATATTTTGCCAAGCCATTGCATGAATACCCGGCTTATGCTGATTTGAAAGGAGATGACCGCACAGCAAAAATTACCGCAAGAATGGTTCTCAGCCATACGACTGGTTTCCCTAATTTGCGAATTATTGAACCAGACGGGAAACTAAAATTTCTCTTCGATCCCGGAACAAGATTCTCCTATTCAGGAGAAGGCATCGGATTGCTTCAAATGGTAGTCGAAACAATAACTGGCAAAG
>MFGW01000242.1:9403-11118 GCA_001780385.1 Candidatus Fischerbacteria bacterium RBG_13_37_8
TTAGGATAATTTAACATTAGCTCATCTTCAAACACCGTCCCGGACTGCGTTAGAAAAGATAACGGAGAATAATGTTTTCATGATTTCAGGTGCGAACAGGTCAGAGAAAAACGACCATGTTGCAGGTGAAAGAGGCAATGGACATATTTCACTTTTATTCCAGTTTGACCATAGTGCCACGATATAATTATTAAAATTCTTAAACATCTCGACCTCTGGCCTGTTCAATACCTCCTGAAATTATCCGCAGACACCCGTGCCTCTCCTCTCCCTTTACCTGTTTTCCCAACATCCCCTTTCTCATCAATTATTTAACCTTCTCTCTCTTATTCTCGAGGTCTACCTGCTCTTCACTCAATTTCCTGCCTCTTATGTCGCATTTCTACCATTTGCTCCTCCATGAAACCACCTTTTAAGGTAATATGAGAAGAAAAGATATTTTTTCTCCTCATATTTCCTTAAATGCATAATTTTTTTCCTTGATTTCAGTTTAAATTTCTCAATTTTTTCTATATGATTTTATATGGCGAAAAACGCTTTTCCTATACAGTTGTTCTCGTACATCAATCAAACGCAACGTAAGATTTGGGCAGGTTTTGCTGAAGCCGCTTAAAGCGTACGGCTGAAGCAAAACTCTGCCCAAATCTCATTGCACATATTTGGTCCTCGCTGAATAAAATTACAACATTAAATCCCGGTAATTCCGCCTCTGCCTGTCTTGTGTAACTTAAATACTACTCCGGGTGCCCCTAAAACAAAAAGTGGGGGATGGCAAGCCATTCGATTACTTGACAAAGGTAGATTTTCTTATTATATTATAATAGAGGAAGAAACTAAGATATCAAAATATTAGGGCAACGGTGAATGCTTTCCGAAATATTGAGATGAATAAGGACATTAGAAATGTCAATTAGTGTGGATTATCTAATACATTTCGATTCTCATCAATTTTCTCTTATTGCCATCGCGTTGTTCCTATACGTTCTCATGCGACCCGGGTTCAGGCTTGTGGATTATGGATTCCCTATTTCTTTTCGACATACGGGTGTCTTTATTGTTTTATGTCTGCTTAAAAAATTAGAAAAAGATGATAAATTTTAATAAGCTAAAAAAATATTATTGGGAGGTAAGACAATGCAATACCAAAACTTAAAATTCGGGCGAATTGATTGGTTAGCAATCAAAACATGCATTCTCCTGATCGCTTTTGCTACTATCTTATTATGCAGTTCGGCATTTGCTGAATCAGAAAATGCATTTGATTCAATGAATTTTGCATTTAATGAAAATTACAGTAATGCGCAAGATGTCAGCAGTTTCTATTCTAAAAACCTTACCATAGAAGAAAGAATAGCTTGTCAAAAGGCGATTGAAGGAGTGTATTGGAAACACCGCACCTGGCCTAAGGAGAATCATCAACCGAAACCGCCACTCGAAGCTATTGTGCCGGACGATGTAATCCGCGCTAAGGTTGAAGATACATTGCGAAAATCAAACGCATTTGAATATTACTGGCAGAGACCTATTACCGGTGAGCAGCTACAGGCTGAGATGGAACGCATTGGCAAAAATACTAAAAAGCCGCTTATTTTATAAGAGATTTTCACTGCATTGAATGATGATCCTTATTTAATTGCCGAATGCCTGGCACGCCCCGCACTTGTTGATAGATTAATACGAAACTGGTATGCGTATGATGAACGTTTTCACGGAGA
>MFGW01000242.1:11471-13245 GCA_001780385.1 Candidatus Fischerbacteria bacterium RBG_13_37_8
GAAATGATCATCTGGGGTGGGGACTTGCCCGGTGATCCTTATATTTTAAAAACTGGAGCAAGATATTATCCAGCCATTGATACATGGATGCCTACTTCCTTGATCAATGCACCTTTGGCAAGATCGAGACACACTGCGGTCTGGACGGGAACTGAAATGATCATCTGGGCTGGATCCTGCGGCATTGAGTGTTCCTATGTTGACGGAGGAAGATATAATCCAATTGCTGATTCGTGGATTCAAATTACCAAGCCAAATGATTGGTGGGGAAGATATGATCATACTGCAGTCTGGACCGGATCTGAAATGATTGTTTGGGGTGGCTACGATGGAATGATTCATATGAATGTCGGTGCAAGATATAATCCAACCACTGATACATGGGTTGATACTTCTCTGACAAATGCTCCTGTGGCAAGGGTAATTCACACTGCAGTCTGGACAGGAACTTAAATGATTATCTGGGGTGGACAGGATGGATCCGGTAATTTAAATAATGGTGGAAGATATAATCCTGCTACTGACATTTGGATTGCTACTTCCCTTACAAATGTCCCCTCAGAAAGAGTTGATCATACTGCAGTTTGGACAGGAACTGAAATGATCATCTGGGGTGGCAACAACGGATCCGTCAATTTTAATACCGGTGGAAGGTTTAATCCGACCACTGATACTTGGATTGCTACTTCTCTTACAAATGTCCCTTCAGAAAGATATAATCACACTTCGGTCTGGACGGGAACTGAAATGATCATATGGGGCGGCAAAGCTGGAACCAGTTATTTTAATACCGGCGGTAGGTATAATCCGACTACTGATACATGGATTGATACTTCGATGATAAACTCTCCTTATGTGAGAGAGCTACGTGCTTCAGTCTGGACAGAAACTGAAATGATCATCTGGGGTGGACAGGACGAATCTGGCACTTTAAATACCGGCGGAAGATTTAATCCAACCACTGATACGTGGGTTGATACTTCTGCAGGAGAAGCTCCTTCAGCAAGGTACTGGCACACTGCCGTCTGGACAGGAGTTGAAATGATTATCTGGGGTGGAGGCGGTCCTTCAGGCCCAACTTTTGAAATAAATACCGGCGCAAAATATAATCCGACCATTGATGCATGGGTTGATACTTCTCTGACAAATGCTCCTGTGGCAAGGGTAATTCACACTGCAGTCTGGACAGGAACTGAAATGATTATCTGGGGTGGACAGGATGGATCCGGTAATTTAACGTCTCGGAATTTCTTCAAAGCTGCTGCTGTAGTAGGATTTTCATTGAGCATGTCCATTACAAGGGGTAATGGAATGATGGAATAATGGAATAATGATCAGAAATAGCGACTTTCGTACCTTGTTTGAGTTCTTTAGGATCAATACGAAGCAGTTCTCCATAGATATTTTTGCAAGGTTCAGTGGTAACAACGCCTTCATGGCAGTAATGGCATTGCAAGATAAAAGGTTCTTCTTTTTTGATATTGAGCAATCGTTCGAAACGGCGAATTCTTCGAGCGGGAATATACCATTTTTGTCCACAAAAAGTACACTTGCAGCAAACACCTCTGAATGGATACCACATAATTATCATCCAGGTTTCAGTAAATAAGAAGGAATAGAAGCGTCTTTTCCATAGTGCTGGAATATGAATTGTAATTCATTCCAATTTCCGAAAACAGTACCGATAAAGGTCAACTCTGTTTTACAGAAAGGACATAATAAAGGATTACGCCCTGTGTAATTCATTTGTCTTTCTGCCCAACGAGGAGTTGAT
>MFGW01000243.1:0-1317 GCA_001780385.1 Candidatus Fischerbacteria bacterium RBG_13_37_8
ATGCAGCGCATATCAACTCCATTTGAAGGATATAAAAATATAGAATCATGTTCTTTGACATCGCCTTGCACAACCAATCCGGTAATAAGTAGTGTGGAACCGTCAGAAAGCTGCCCTGCTCAGGAAGTATCGCTTATAATAAGAGGAAGCGGTTTAGTTCAATAATAATTTAGTCAACACACTCAATCTGCAAGGAGCGACCAGGTATATTATAACTGATGGAGTAGATGGGTATGTATCCGGCTCCTATCAATTTAAGATCACCGGACAGGGAGCGGATAATTATGCGCTTGCATGTTTCAAAATATGTAGTCATCCGCAGAAGTGGCCAGATGATGAACCGCCGCCGGATCCACCGTGCAAATGTCCTATAAGTGAGTTTCCGTGTGCTGGAGCAGGATGCTCATTTGCGCTGACAAATGATGATTCTTTTGATGATTCTGCAAGCAAAAACCTTGGCAGCATGAACTCATCAAAAGAACTAAATGACCTCAATCTAAATTCGAACGATTCATTATACAATAATCCCAATAATTCATTTGATGACAATGGTTCTATTGGGCTTTTACCGGGTACTAAATCAGATCTGGTAAGATACAAAGATGATCCATACGACATCACGGATCCACTGCCGGTAAGCATTTCCAATAAACTTCCTCCAGGTGACCGGTACGCTTTATTACTTACCTCGGTAAAATTACCCAAAGATAAGGATAATGTCTCGCTTGAAATAGAATATGATTATAATGACTACGGTGAATTAGAACGCATCACTTATCCTACCGAAGGCTCAGTGCAATATACCTACGGTGATTTCGGCTACACCGGATGCATTGGTGTAATGAAAGGCAGCAATTCACCACCGACTATTTCTGATGAAGAAACACGCCAGATAGTGTCAAAGCAAGTACATCATGATGGAAATACTGATGAATGGACTTACGAAAGAGTCGAGATTATTCATGGAAGCAACACATCTGAAACAACGATTACCGATCCAGAAGGAAATGTTACTGTTTATGAATTTGATTACAGGGATCTTGAACCGGGAAACGAAATTGAATATGCCTGCGACGGTGATGATTCACTTGTGAAGCGAATCAGATATTTGCTCGGACAGGATGATAGAACAGAGGAATTCTTTTATATTGGTGATGACATAAAATATAACTACAGGCTTGAGCACAAAAAAACAACGTACGAGGATGGCAGCGTACTCCAAACATATTATGATTCGTGGGATGATTATGGACATTGGGAAAAAGAATGTGTCTGCGATGAGGCAAATAATAAATGCAAAGTCACATTCAGCGATTA
>MFGW01000243.1:1330-3047 GCA_001780385.1 Candidatus Fischerbacteria bacterium RBG_13_37_8
CGAGTATGATTATTATGCTAATCCGGCTAAACAAGCTAACAAGAAATCCGAGAAATGGTATAAAGGAACCTCCCAAACACCTGATTATACATTGATGTTCGACTATCAAAACGGTGTCATGAACAAAAAATATTATGAGGGTATTGTGCCGAAATGGTACCTCATTGACAGAGAGATTGATGAATATACTTCACTGGTAAAATCAGAAAAAGACTCAGCAGGCATTACCACCACCTATGATTATGATTCACTCCATCGCATAACTTCTATTCAACCAACCGGTGAACTCGAAACCACAATCAATTACGAGTACAATAATGATCCAAAACAGGTGCGTGTCAGCAAGGGCAATACTGAATCAAAATATCAGTATGATGGATTAGGACGGCTCTGGAAATTATTCAAGAATAAAGAAGATGCCGGTTCTTTTTCAAAACAGGTAACCACCCATGATTCACTCGGCAGAGTTGACTTCAAATCAGAATGGGTAGGCGAAAGTAATGCCGCCTCTGCAGGCTCTTCGTACCTCTATGATGCTTTCGGTCGCGTTCGCAAAATCACCACCGCAGATGATAAAATAATCGATTACAACTACGACGGCATTTCAAGCACCACTATAACGACACGTATCAACGATAATAACCAGCAAGTCGAGACGGTCTACAACTATGATTTATTTGGGCGGTTAAAAAACGTAGTGGATGGCATAGGTCACACAACTGCCTACACCTATGATGAATTGAACAATCTCACGCATGTGAATCAAGGCTCCGGCATCCCTGAAAGAGTATTTACCTATAATGCACTTGGTAATCTTAAATCTTCCTATAATCCAGAAAATGGCACAGTTAGTTTTAACGATTATGATGCAAGAGGAAATCTGCTGATCAAAAGCGATGCAGAAGGTACTCTTTTCAATTATTATTATGACAAAGCAGAGCGTCTTCGCTCGGTAAAAGCAAATAACAAAGTAATTCAAGAAATAGACTATGATTGCGCTTCCCAGCCATGCAATTCATGCAGTCTGTCAAGTACAGACCGTGGTTATTCATGCGGTAAGATCACGAATGTGCGGAGTTGTCTTGATACTAATGCTGATAATGCATGCAGACGAACAAATCCGGATTATTTCATTTCGGAACGAAAATATAACTATGCCGGATTAGGTGGGAGACTCAATAGCACTGAAACCGAATATTCAATAAATCGCATAAATTCCGCTCTCAGCAATAACTACGTCAGTAAAGTAGGTTTTACGTATGATGACCTGGGATTATTGCTTTATACAACCTACTATGAACCGAGACGCTATAATCAAAATGATACGAAACGCAGGGTAATCAAAAATGCTTACTATCGAGGCTTTCTCAATATCATGAAATCATGTCTGCCAACAAATAATGATCCTGATTGTAATTTGAACACAGAAGGTCCGTTCGTGGTACTGGCAGATGCAGGCTATAATAATGCCGGTGGCGTGCAATCGTACACTAACGGAAATAGCGTGGTAATCACTATTCAACCGGATGTTCGAAACAGACCGGAATACATCCGCTCAGTTGCCCCCAGTAATGCCGTCTTATTTGATACCGGCGAATACCTCTACGATGGCAGCGGTAATATTATTCAAATAGGCAATAATAATACCGGAAAAGATAAATTCACCTATGACGGCTTGAACCGATTGACTTATGCAAAAGTGCACCACCCGGCTTCA
>MFGW01000243.1:3055-4782 GCA_001780385.1 Candidatus Fischerbacteria bacterium RBG_13_37_8
CTCTGCTTATACAGAACAAGATTTTCAATACGATAGGTTTGGAAATATGCTGAGAGTTGATGAAAACGGGCATCTGTTATTTCAGGAGACTTACACGAATAACCGCTTTGACTCAGGTGGATTTAACTATGACAACAACGGTAATCTCCTGAGAGATAAAGACAGCAATCACTACTCCTATGACGTCCAAAATCAATTGACCCACTTCGAAAACGATAACACTGATAAAGAAGGCACGTACCTTTATGATGGTGATGGAATGCGTGTTATCAAAGATACCAATATTACATTACATGACGGTACCCCCTATGCCACTCTGTACGTGCAGGATCAGGCTGATAATGTCATCCAGGAATACTACATAAATAAAAATAACGGCAATCTAATCAAAGTAAAAGACTATATTTACTTCAATGGCAACCTTATCGCAACGTTGGATGAAGATACTACAGCGCCGATGATACCGACTTTCAGCGTTCCACAATATGTTCCGGATAATGAAATAGAATATAGATGGACGGCTGAAGAGCATGAAAGTGTGTTGACTGCGCGGCGTGCCTGGTTATCGGAAGGTTCCGGGGATTGTGTCTATAAGAATCCGACCGTAGTTCCCTTTGTGTCGCTGGCGTCTATGTATGTGACACTGGCTGAGATAGTTGAAAAAATCCAAGATGATTTTTGCCAGGGCTGCCAGTACCGTGTTGCATTCGAGATAATGAATGAAGCAAAAATGATTGCCTACAAATGCTCGGATGAAGTCGTGACAGTTGATAAGACAGCGCCGGTCATCGATTATTTACATGGACCGCAGGAATGCTGGAGTCATCTTGACCGTGTGCAATTCAATTGGCACGGCGGAGATGATATCTCCGGTATATCAGCATATTATGCCATTGGAACAGGTATAAGCAAAACCAACGTGGTCGACTGGACTGAATTCGATGCCACTCAATTCGATGATGTTGTGGTAACCGGATTCACACTCCAGGCAGGACAAACCTATAACCTGAGCATCAAATTGATAAATGGCGCCGGTCTGGAAACTATCTCACCATCAGAAAACTTTGTCACTGCTACAAATGAATTGAATTCACAATTTATCAGCGCTTCGATCAGCAAAATTATAACCGTAGATAGTGTATTGAGCATTACTTTTAAGAATTACTGTTCATTGCAAAACTGGGCATCGGGATTCACAAAACTATCAGTCATCCTGACCGGCATTGTATCTGCTGGTATGTCTGATTCTTCAGGCTTATTTGGCGATGAGCAGTATTTAGTAGAATTGGAGCCAGGTGAAATAATAGCGCCTGACGGTGAGAAAACATTCACGTTCAGCTTGCCGGAGGAATGGTCCACAGTACCTCGCATGGTGGGGCTTTCTTTTTCAATGTACGACACACGCCACCCTGATTTTCTGTTTGGTGAGGCGGAACAACGCATGGTATTGACTTCTCCGTATGAAAAAACCATATCCTGGAATAAAGTCAATGCATATGATTACTTGAATGTCTATTACAAATCAACGCGTGCTGATGTAGAAATAGGAGCGCTGGCACTGCTTTGCAAGGGAGAGAATTGTGTGGTAGGAAATCTCAATTATCTCGGATGGAACAAAGGCACCTATCAAGCATTCAATCCATTTGCCTTGCCGGGTGAGACAAGCGGTGAACTGTGGTTGCTGTATGCTCCGACAGATGATCGTCCGCTGTCGGAAAAGGATATCG
>MFGW01000243.1:4958-9598 GCA_001780385.1 Candidatus Fischerbacteria bacterium RBG_13_37_8
CACTCAGCAGTTATGAATGGAAACAGATAAGCGTAGCGGAGGTAATAGGTTATCCCTCAGCGGTAACAGAAGGCAGCATCGAGATACTACCCGCAGCGGCATATTCAGTAGCCGGACATAGCTCCATCGAGCATTTCAACAAGCAATATGTCGAGGATGTAGGCATGAAAGATCCCGCTTATGCACGCTCAAAGCAATTGCACGGTTCATTCTGGATCAATGAACAAGCTTCCGGCAGAGATATAAGAACAAAAGTATATATACACAATACTGCAGATGCATTAAGAAATTTTGAAATAGTAAAGGAATACAGTGGGACAAGCACGGTTCAGCAGTATGCGATAGCACCACATGCGACGAGGATTATCGAGTTAGTGGATGACACGACAACACCGCTGGCTGAAGCAGGATTTGAGATAGAACAGCGGGAGGGAGCGCCGGGAGACGTTGTGGCAAGTGCTACCGTCATCAATATGCTCAATGATGCAGGATTTCAGGTAGCGGTAGCGAGTAATTACTGCGGTGTACCATCGAAACTGGAAAACCGTGGATTTGAGATGGAATGCGACAACACTCATATTCCACCAGTTTGTGTGATTGTAGGCTACAAAATGGCGCATATTGATTACATGGCTGAAAACAAGATAACAGGCTACCGGTTACATTGGGGCTATACACAAGGGCAAAGGGAAGGATATGTAGAGTATGCAGATTTAGCAGAAGAATTCACCGTAGATTTTGCCTGCAGTCAGACAGGATGGATATATTATGCGATAGAGGTGCTGTCAGCATGTGGAGAGATACCGCTATCCAATATAGTCGAGGTAGCGGCATTTTGCATCCCCGTGCCGTTGCAGCAGGATAAAGGACTCAGTACAGGTGCGACTGGAAAAGTAATTGATTCCAATAGCGCAGTAAAGCGAATACAGACAGGAATAACGCAGGAGTTAGAGGATGGCGCAGTGATAATGGGTGCATTCAAGCATGGCAAAGGCAACATCAGTTGGGCAAGTGTCTGTGGAGAATATGACGTAGTCAATGTAAAGGTCAGTCGGCAGAAAGAAGACACAGATGCTGAGGTTCTCTATGAAGGCAGTGAACAGGAAGGCATACTTGATGAAGAGATGCCGGAAGGAGAGCATGGTTATTGGCTCGAAGTGCAATGTTCGGATGGCAGCTTCACACAAACACCCGTGATCAAACCCGATGCTGGTCATAATACTGCAGAAACACCAGTCGATCCGGAAGAATACCTGCTCTTGCTGCAATCACTTGGTGTGGATAACGATGACCTGCCATTCATGCGAAGTCAATCAAGAATGGATGAAGCATCACATAAGCATCCAATGACTCTACACAATAATCATGATACTGATTCATCAACAGTAGCGCTCAATAATTCGATTATGTCAACCTACTCAAATGATAGAAGTAATAGCTACGAATATGCAAAATCTGGTTCAGCTATTGCTGTAGATGACAATTCATCCGCATCAGAGGAAATGATAGATGCTTATGGCGACAGTCTTGCAAAACTCCTTCTTGCACAGAGGAAGGAGCAACAAGCATTAATTCTTGCAGCATGCGGAAACAGCAATACCATCATGTGGCGCATGAATCCTTTAGGCGTCATAACTACTCCTTCAAAAGTTAATGCAATGGATAGTAAAGCTACTTCGGATTCAACAAGCCAGCCTACAGCTCTTCTATCTTTACAGGGATCCACCGTGTTCTCTGTCCCAGCAGGGCAATTCGTACGATATAACGTTTGGGATCATCTCGGCAGTACACGCCTCATCACCCGCAAATACGACAATGCTGTTATTGATAAACCAAAATATCTCCCATTTGGTCAAGAAATTCAAGCTCCTGTCAGTCCAGATGAAATTCATAAATGGGCTGGATATGTAAGAGATAAAGAATCTGACTTGGACTATCTAGGTTTTCGGCATTACAATACTAACTTATTTAGGTTTTTATCATTTGTGAGGTGCCAAACCAAAGCGTGAGTATCCGTCACGTAGGGCATTACCATCGCCCCTCAATTATTTTTAATAGGTCCTGTCTTGCATCTTCAATATCTTTATCAGTAATTTCTATCCCCTGCCAAATACCTCCAAGCCTTACTATATTCAAATTCCTTTTGAATTCTTTTAATTCTTCATTAAAATTCGATATCTTAATTGCGTAGAGTGACAATTCCTTATCGAACCAAATAATAAAATTAGATGCTTTTATATTAGGCTTTTGATTATTTTCTCTTGTTTTATAAACCAAATCATCTGCTTTAGGATTATAAGAAATGCTCATTTTTTTCCTCCGCATAAGCAAGAAGCATTAAGAAGGCGGCAATACCTCCAACAACCCACAAAGTCTTCTCTTCATAATTTTTTTTAAGTTTCAACGCTTTAATGAAAATAGATAATTTATTTAAAGATAAATGAGGATTATAAGGATCATACTCTATGTATTCCAAACCTTCTAATGCACCCAAGCTATTTTTGTCTATTCCCTTCTCAATTAATGGTATGATAACATATTTTCCTTCTCTCCATTTTTTCTTTCTTAGAGCATAACCAACTTCTTGCTGCACCCAATTAGATCGAATGCCATGTGCTGTTAAAAGAACCACCATACAGTCGGCTTTATCAATGTTTCTTAGCACTTTATTGCTGATATTTTCACCCGGGGATAGCTGCCATTCTGCTACAAAAACTTCAATCCCAAATTTAGAAATCAAATTTGAGAATGCAAAAACAAGCCCCTGATCTTAAGCACTGTGACTTATAAAAACGCTGTAAGTCATTTAAACTCCAATAATTGTTAGTGCTTGCATAAGAAATAATTTGGGGCTTTCTTTTTCAGATTTAACTGAGCTAAACAAGCAATTCCAACACATCAAATATAACAAAAAAAATTGATATGGTCAATGTCTTTAAGAAATAAATTGCCATTATGCTGAATACAAGACAGCAATTCCGAAAGGATATTGAATGTCTGCTCTAATCAAGTGTATAATCAATTGTATTTAAAAACATAGGATTACCTCTATGAACAAAAGTTTACTGAAAAAGATTCTCGATAAAAAGATATTAAGCAGATTGGCGGATGAGAAATCAATCAAAAAAGGCGAATACTATTATGCAAACAGGAAAGTTCATTCACTGCAGGAAGATAAAACCTCTATCAAAGCACGAGTGCGTGGTACAAGAGAGTACAATACAGCGCTATGGGAGGAGAATGATGAATTGCATTATTCATGCTCATGTCCGGTCGCCAAAGAAGGAACATTCTGCAAGCATTGTGTAGCCGTCGCTTTAATGTGGCTCGAACAGTCGCAAGCAGATAAATCTTCTAATACATCAAAGAAATCGGTGACTACAATGGATGATGTTCGTGCCTATCTGGGAAAAATGGAGCATACTAAAGTGGTTGAAATAATTATGCAACAAGCTAAACATGACGACCGGCTACGCGAGCAACTCCTGCTGAAGACAGCTAAAAATGGCGCAGAAACTCCCGATATAGGCACATTCTTCATAGCTATTGACAATGCTATGTACACTGGCGGGAATTTTATTGATTATCATTGCGCTTATGATTACGTGCAGAATATAGATAATGTAATTGATTCTATTGAAGAACTTCTGGATGATAATTATGCACATGAGGTAATTGAATTAACTGAACATGCACTAAAAGCAGGTGAGATAGCGCTCAACTCAATGGATGACTCCGATGGTGATATGGGATTAGTACTTGATAGATTGCAAGACATTCATCACACAGCATGCGTTATGGCTAAACCGGATCCGGAAAAACTTGCAGATCGATTGTTCAAATATGAGCTTCAATCAGATTTTGAAATATTTTATGGTGCTGCTCTGACTTATGCTGATGTTTTTGGAGAAAAAGGATTATCTGTTTACCATCGATTAGCTGAAAAAAAATGGGAAAGTGTGCCTTTTCTTGGACCGGAAATGAAAGATAAAGATGAAAATTTGAATCGCTTTCGCATTACCAGTATCATGGAACATATTGCGAAAGCATATGATGATATTGAATATTTGGTGAGAATCAAGAGTCGTGATTTATCATGTGCATACTGTTATCTCGAAATTGCTGAAATCTATAAAAAAGCGCGTAAGCATAACCTGGCGCTTCAATGGGCAGAAGAAGGAATAAAGGCGTTTCCTGTTCACACGGATTCAAGGCTGCGTGAATTTCTTGCTGATGAATATCACCGACGCAAGCGTCATGATGACGCAATAGCACTTATCTGGACTGATTTCACAGATGAACCAAATTTCGAGAATTATAAGAAGCTGAAATTGCATGCTGAACGGATTCAACAATGGCTGAACTGGCGAGAAAAAGCACTCGATATTCTTAACAAAACAATAATGGAAAGAAAGCAAAAGCATTCACAATCTAAATGGTCTTTTGGAGCAGGACCGGATCATTCTGAATTGGTCAGTATTTTTATCTGGGAAAATGATATCGAAGCAGCATGGCGCGAAGCCATCACCGGGGGATGTTCGGATAGCCTCTGGTTGGAGCTTGCCGAATTACGTCAAGAGAATCACCCCGGAGATGCCGTGAAAGTTTACAAAAAACAGGTAGAAGTAACGCTTGCATAT
>MFGW01000243.1:9609-10478 GCA_001780385.1 Candidatus Fischerbacteria bacterium RBG_13_37_8
AGCATACCGGCAAGCAATCGCTTTGCTTCACACAATTCATTCTCTAATGGCCCGAATCAATCAGAAAGCTGAGTTCAGGCAATATCTTGAATCATTACGAAGCATACATAAGCCAAAAAGGAATTTTATGAAATTGCTGGAAAAAGCATTTCAATAAGAATGAGATAAAATGCGGTGCAAAGAGCAGGAGATTATTGACTTGACTTTCGATACTATATTTATATAATTATAGCAATATGGCTAAACAAAGAAAACATGGTTATGAAAAAAAAGCTAAAGTGAATATGAGAAAAACAACTATTGAGCTGACTGAAGAACAATATTTTTTCTTAAAGGAAAAAGCGCTAGAGCTTCAAAAATTAAATCAGAATGCTTCGGTTGTTTCCATCATCCGCGATTTAATTGATAAGGATTTACAGGAATGGGAAAAGAAAAGAAAGAAAAAAACAGCAGAAGACCATGCGTAAACTTTCAGAGCATCAAATAGAATCAATTACAGGACTTCTCAAGGAAGGAAAGCAGGTAATTCATATTGTCAGTATTTTATTAAAAGAAAAATTAAATATGGCTTTTAAGGCAACATTATGGATAAATTAGAAATTCTTGAGACCATAGCAAAAGGCGAAGATTATTATAATGAATTTAAGGAAAAAATTCAGCCGGATGAGCTTGCCGCGGAAATAGTAGCGTTTGCAAATTCAGATGGAGGGAGAATTTTAATAGGAGTAAGTGACGATAAGATTCCAGTTGGAGTAAAAGATGCAGATAAGGAAATGCAGCGCATTGATAATATTTGTACAAATAACTGCGAGCCTCCAATCCTATGTAAAATAAAAAAAATGACAATTGATAATGCCTTACTATTGGAT
>MFGW01000243.1:10488-12176 GCA_001780385.1 Candidatus Fischerbacteria bacterium RBG_13_37_8
CAAAAGGACCGGAAAGACCCTATAGGACAAACAAGGGAGTATTTTACATAAGAACCAACTCAGGTAAAAGACAAGCTTCGCGTGAAGAATTGCTTCGTCTTTATCAAGCGACACGTACTCTCTATTATGATGAATTGCCTGTCCCTAACACCAATATTTCCGATCTTGATTTACCGTACTTTGAGCATTTCTTTGAGGAATTCCAGGGACGCAAGTTAACTGATGTTGGAATAAATATTGATTCTTTATTGAAAAGTATGAAGATTTTTGTTAGCTCGGAAGATGATATTTCTGTATTTTCATTAGCAGGCTTACTTTTATTTGGGAAAAATCCTCAACAGCACATTCCTTATGCAAAGATTACTGTAGCAAAGTTCGATGGTGATGAAATTGGAGAAATTTTTGATAAAAAAGACATAGAAGGCAAATTGATTGACCAGATAACAAATTTTGAAATAATAATAAAAATGTTCATAACAACAAAAGCTAATATCAAAGGATTTGAAAAAGAATTACAATATGAGATTCCGCTGGAAGTATTTAGAGAACTTATTGTAAACGCAATTGTTCATAGAGATTATCATATAAGGTCTCAAATCCGAGTTTTTATCTTCAATAACAGGATTGAAATAATTAGTCCCGGATGTTTACCAAATACGGTTTCGTTAGAAAATATAAGATGGGGCGGCATACATATTGAACGAAATCCAATAATAGTATCTTTTCTGGCCAAGATAGGCTATATGACCCAGATAGGCACAGGAATAATCCGAACCATTCGATTATTAAAGGAACATACTGGAAGAGAGCCAGAGTTTGAAGAACATGGACAGGAATTTATAGCAAGAATTTTTAGAAATTAATGCTTAAACGTCTGCAGCTCCCTGAAAAACTTTCATGTTCATCTGATCATGCAACAGCCACTGGCAAAAGCTATGACCTTTTTTTCAAAGCATTAAGAGAAAGATCCTATAGCGATTTTAAATCGGAGCTTGAATCAAGGATTGAAGAACAGCTAAATGGTGACTAACAAATTTGGGTATTCAATTTCACAATATGCAAGAATTACTATTCATTGCAAAACTTGGCATCTGGATTCACAAAACTATCGGTCATAATGAGCGGTATTGTATCTGCTGGCGCGTATGACCACAACAGTATTTCTTCTGGATTATTGGAAGGCGATGAGCAATTCATAGTGGAATTGGAGTCGGGTGAAATAATCGCACCCGACGGCAAGAAAACATTTACGTTCAGCTTGCCGGAGGAATGGACCCCATCAAGCCGAATGGCGGGGCTTGGTTTTTGCATGTGCGACACACGCCACCCTGATTTTATGTCCGGTGATAGTGAATATCTCACGGTATTGATCTTTCCGTATGAAAGAACTATGTCCTGGAATAAAGTCAATGCAAGTGATTATTTGAATGTGTATTACAAATCAACACGAGCCGATGCAGAAATAGGAGCGCTGGCAGTGCAATGCAATAGAGAGAATTGTGTGAGATTACTTATTATGGAGCAAATAATTAAACGTTTCGGAATTTCTTCAAAGCTGCTGCTGTAGTAGGATTTTCATCGAGCATGTCCATTATAAGGGGTAATGGAATAATGGAATAATGGAATATTGGAATAATGGTCAAAAATGTGCGACTTTGGCGCCTGATTTGAGCTCTTTGGGATCAATG
>MFGW01000244.1:0-2531 GCA_001780385.1 Candidatus Fischerbacteria bacterium RBG_13_37_8
ATATCTGCAATCCATTCAGGCCAGGCGCCGTTGGTTGCATTGAGCGATGTGTTGATTTCTCCTGCAGAAGTACCGCAGGAGGTGTAAGCTGTGTATTCATCATCCAGGTTGCCGAGTGAATGTCCCAATTCATGAACAGCAATATCCGTGGCAGGACAACTTCCTGAATATGCTGCAGAATACACTGCCCTGCTACCACCGCATCCCCCGTATCGAGCAGTGTTGACCATTATCAAGGTGATATCCTTCGCAGGTGCACGCAGTTCCGCTTGTGTGAGGTTTGTCATGTAATCGCCTGTATCACATGCCGATCCGTAATAAAGGCATCTATTCCCCATGTCCTGGCAGGGATACCCGTCATTTGGGAATCCTGTCCTGATAGGCGTGTCTAGCACAATGCCACAATCGCATTGATCAGTACCGCTAGCCGTTGAGTAGAGATATACGAGATTATAATTTACGAACGGATCATGCTCCTTGAACGGTGTCTTATTACGGAAATAATTCACAAGAGACTGTGCATGCGATTGCATGGTGGATTTCTGCGCATAAGTATAACCATCCGGCACAATAACAACATTGATGCGGCTGTTCACTTCGGAGGGATTTCCATAAATGGTATAAATATCAGGATCATCATATTCTTCCGGCCAGTGAGCAGTGGTTGCTGAAGGGGTATCGATAGCGCCAAATGCAGGAGGCGGAAAATCAGGACGAATCACCAGGTCACTGTAGGCAAGGTCACCACCCGCAGATGTATACAGTTCCGGTTCCAATGTTCCACGACCAAGAACAATGCGGGACAGTGATTCTTTATCCTGCCGGTATATTGCAGTTTCAATTCGGTCAAATGACGGCAACTCAGGAATCTCAACAGTCACGACATCACGATGTACACGAATTCTATCACCCTCAATATGCGATTCAGTGCCGGCAGGATGATCAAGGCAAATTCCCTTCAGCGATAAACGCTGAGTATAACTCTGCCCTTCCGGTCCATACAAAACTACTTCCAGTTGAACTGGTCTGTTTGCAGAAATAGCTTCCGGCTCTGCCGCAACCAAAGGTCTTTCAAATGGACGTTTCTTTGCAGTAAAAGCAATGATTCTGCAAGCATTCGAATGCACATCCAAACCAACCACAATTGTCCGCTCAGAATAGCGTCCTATTTGCTCCTGACTAAACGTCCATTTCTCAAATGGTGCAATCTCCTGCGCAGAAATCATTAGTGAAAAAATGCACATCATCACAAATATCGTAATAGCTGTTCGCAGAAATGACTTTCCGTATAGTTTTCGATCCTGCTCGCATCGTAACATAACCACTGACCTGGATTTCACTCCGTTCATATGCACCTCCATGCATAATTATTTAATCAACTTCTCACATTATACTAAAATCATAAGTTCCTGTATAGCAATTATTCTGTATTTATCCCGACTAAATCAAAAAACATTGAACCACAGAGAGAGAATGGGGATAGGGAAGGCAAGGTAACCGCTTGTGCTGTCATTGCGAGGAGCAAAGCGACGAAGCAATCCCTAACGGCCTTTAAGAAGCATATCTTTAACACAAAGAAATAAAACCCGATCAATATTAGGACAATGTTACACGGAAAAGGCTTTATTGATTTTCATAATTAGAATTTTGCTTTTGGATTGTACTCAATACAGACAGGATACCTTTTTTATTTCGGCAAGGATTGCTTCGTCGCTTCGCTCCTCGCAATGACGAAGGATTATAATTACTCTATTTCCCCCTTTTAATCCTCTCTATCATATTCTTAACCTTATTATTATCAGGATTTAATTCAAGGGATTTCTCATAATATTTCAAGGCTGAATCAAGCTTCTTCATGTTATAATAGCAATCAGCCAGGCTGTTCCATACCTCCCCATTATCGGGAAATATCAAAGTGTTCAGCTTGAATACTTCCAGGGCAGTTTCAAGTTTGTCGGCTGACATTAATTCCGTGCCTTTTGCATTAATTCTGGATAAATATTCTTCCGGACTTAAAGCAAACCACCAGAATAGATCAGCATCCTCCAATTTCTTATAGTATTCCCAGGCAGCATCAGCTCCTTTTTCCACGGCAACTTCATCCAAAAAACGCAAATTCTTAATCAAAGCTGATTCTTTTAAAGCTTTCTCAAGCAGTCTGGCAAAATCTTCATCAAGCAGAAAACGTTGGCGCCGCAATGATAAAAGCTGTTCCGTTACCTTCAGGAGATAATCTGTGTTATCAGGATACAGTTCTGCCATAGATTTTCTTGGGTCATTATTCTGCCTTCGTTCTTCTACTGTTCGCGGCAAAGGCCAACGTTCACCTGCATTACGTCTTAGCGTGCGCGAGAATGTTGGATTGCGCATGCTCCACCCAGTAAAGGTTGCCAGTGGAATCACTATTTCAGGTAGATGAATGCCTGCTATTTCTATGCCATCCTCATTGACCTGAGGCACAAGGCTCACGTAACGTGGGCCTGCCTTCGGAGGAACATTATCCGCAATGCCTTCAAATTTCCAGCGGGGTC
>MFGW01000244.1:2560-3193 GCA_001780385.1 Candidatus Fischerbacteria bacterium RBG_13_37_8
GATTCCGGCATTTGAACTCCCGGAATAGCAGGAAAAGCTTTGCGGAATTTTTGCAGGTCAACCAGCGTGCCATCAGCGATCCTGGGTATTTGCGATTCGGGTGGCTCAATGTTCAGACTCACCCATTGATCTAATGCAGTTAATAAAGCACGTCCAATAATACCAACTTGTGAATCTACATGTGCTCTGCCTGCAACAAAATATATGCGCACGTTGGGATCAATCCCAGCATCCTGTTTCCCTTCGACATCAGTATGCAAAAGCGAAGCTGCGCGCGTCCAGTAATCGGTCGATGTATTGATAAAAAATATTTTCGGTAAAAAACCGGTTTCGCGTGCCATCGATAGACTGTCACCTCGGTCACCTGTTACCGGATCATACTGCTCCACCGTAGTGAAGGGAAAGAAATCAATCGGGTACAGGTTATCCTCGAGATGACTGCCATGGCGTGTGACTTGTGCAAAACGTGAATTGAACTGTCCTTTGCCGGCGCCCGGACAATTAGAGATTATGCCATCAAATACCTTTCTCTTTTTTTCATCGCCGTTGAAATTCTGCCACACGAAATGAAACAGCAGCCTGCCTGATTGTGAATGTCCCCAGCTATAAGCATGCTCGATAACACCTGCCAGC
>MFGW01000244.1:3232-3344 GCA_001780385.1 Candidatus Fischerbacteria bacterium RBG_13_37_8
AAAAATGACACAACATCACGTATGGCAGCCATGCCAAGACCGGTCGGTTTTGGATCCTTGCCCGTATAAACCAGGTCGTATAACCAGCCGGGCTTGAACCCTTCTTTGATAT
>MFGW01000244.1:3370-8425 GCA_001780385.1 Candidatus Fischerbacteria bacterium RBG_13_37_8
TTGCCCGTTATCGGTTTGCCATTGTCAGTTACCACAGGTATATGTATATTCAATAACTCCTCATCCTCCATCACATCACAATTCCAGCCGCTCCACAAATATGACCAGCCCTGGCTGTAAAGCCAATTTTTGCCCGTATGAGCGTTAAAATGTCCCCATGGAACCTCACGATCACCATACTTAACAACATATCCCGCTGCCATTCTATGACCACGGTTGTTGACAAAATAAATCAGGCGATGATTGCCACGATCTGCATCAACTGGCTTATGCAATTCAAATTCTGTGTTGAATTCTACATTCCCCCTGCTATTTCGCTTCGCATATTTCAAATCAACTATGAGCTTATTCGCTGGATCATCCGGATTCACCTCAAGATAGATTATTCCCTTAATCAGCTCGTATGGACCGGAACGGCTTAATTCCGGCAAGTCAGAAATAACCTCCCGGCTGCTAATTTCCACCTTTACAACTTTAGCCGAAACTGTTGCCGGTGATAACATGACCCAAATCATCACTAATCCCAGAAAAATCAAAGCACAATTTCTTTCTTCAAAATTAATTAATCGTTTTCTCATCATTTATCTAACTCCTGCAATTATTATTCATTATAAATGCAATTATGGCATAAAGGAAGCGCACATTCATCATTATTATTATACTTCAACCTTCCGCAAAAGTTACTTTTAAAAGCAGCAGACAGGTGTTCACAAGTTCACACGTTACTATCATTAGTGTATTTTATGTACCTTTATTAACTTTTATAAAAAGTTAGTAAAAGATATCCACATCATTATATTCGATGTTACGTGTGAACTTGTGAACACCTGTCCGCTGTTTTTAATTAGATTTTTTCTGCTTCTTCTTATACATTTCCTGATCAGCATCAGCTATTAGCTGATCTACCGATTTTTCATCTGCTGGATCATATTCAGCAAAACCCCAACTTACTTTGATGCTATAAGGTTTTATTTTCTTTTCATTGAAGATAGCTATTTTATGGACAACACGTTCCCAAATTCCCACAGCTTGTTCGACGGGACATTGCAAAAGCACTATTAAGAATTCATCTCCGCCCAGCCTGCATATTATATCAATTTCACGCAGTGTTCCTTTCATAAGGGTGCTGATAATTTTTAGTACTTCATCTCCCTCGCGGTGTCCATAGGTATCATTTATTTCTTTAAGATTATCTACATCTACATAACATATACTCAATTTCGAATTATTTCTTTTGGACAATTGAAGCTGTTTACTAAAGAGAAGCAGTCCAAATCCTCTATTTAACACTTCTGTAAGTGCATCAGTAGTAGCTAGTTTGCGCAGTTTTTCCTCTGCTTGCTTACGTTCTGTTATATCCGTAACAATGATTCCCATTCCATCACCTACCTTGAAAGCCCTCACTGATAAATGCATATCTCCAAATTGAGAATCTGGAACGATATCATCAACATAGAGTGGTTTTCCCATTTGTATTATTTCTAAATATTTATTGAACAGGCCCTTATCAGTAGATGTCGGGTATATTTCGGCGATATTTTTCCCTATTATATCTTCTTTTACTATGCCAGCGGGCAGCATCTTCAGCCCTATATTATTAATTTCAATGAGATTTAATGCTGAATCAAAAAGCGCGAAAGCATCGGGAGCGGAATTCATAAAAATGGTTAATCGCTCCTCACTTTCCCGTAAGGCTTCTTCAGATTGTTTCCGTTCAATAGCCATAGCTATCTGATCAGAAACATATTTGAGAATATTCATTTCTTTTTCAGAAAGCCTAATATGTTCCGTATAGCTTTGAACAACGAGTACACCCATAATTCTATTCTTTACTTTTAACGGTACACCGAGCCAATCAAGATCCCGTGTGCCTATTACCTCTACTTTACCACAGTCTACCAGATTACGAAAAACCTCAGGTGTTGAAAGCAACGGCTCACCTGTCCGAATTACATATTCGGTAAGGCCTTTTCGAAATTTTCTTGGAGCAGGAGTCTCATCATATTCATCAACAAAGTAAGGAAAACTAATAATTCCTGATTTTAAATCATGCAATGCGATATAGAAATTATTTGCTGGCATCAACTCTCCAATAACATTATGGATTGAACGGTAGAGTTCTTCAAGACGTCGTGCAGAATGTGCTGCTTCTGATATCTTAAAGAGTGACCCCTGGAGTTTCTCTGCTTGTTTACGCTCAGTAATATCGCGAAATATTCCTTGAATTACTGCTCGTTCTCCAACTCGTGTTATTGAAGCAGTGATGTGGACTGGTTTTATTACTCCTGATTTCGTAATGACCTCTGCTTCATCATTAACCGCTCCTTCATGTTCTATATGTCTTTTAAAGACAGCAGCATAAAGCTCTGCTTTTTGTGGTGGATGCAATGTTGTTTGACGCTGCCCTATTATCTCTTCTCTTTTTTTCTCCAAAAGGATTTCGGCAGCTTTATTGCAATTAATAATCAATCCTGTTTCAGCGTCTGCCCAGAAAATCGCGTCATTCGCATTTTCAAATGCCAATTTGAATTCTTCTTCACTCTTCTTCAGTTCTTCCTCTATTCGTTCTCTTTCCGCTTTCTTATATTCGGCTTCTGCTCGTTCAAATGCTGCAATTTTCTGATGTAATTCATCCAGTTCTTTTAAGAGTTGTTCTTTTGTTTTATCTTTTATTTGCATTAATAGTATGTGCTTTTACTCTATAAAAATAACCTGCTTCCTGAATTAATTGGATCCTCACTACAATAATATGAGCAAACATATATAATGTCAATAGAAGGATAGAAGGATGGGGTCGTAGCATAACATTAGCCTATGTTGTAATACAGTCCCCATCATCGTTTCGAGGGGCATTGCCCATTTTTCAGCAAAAAATGCTGGCTCAGCCTACCTTAGATTTAATGATGGGTGAGGGGATGGCAAAGATGCGCTGAGCTATTATTCAGTTTCAGCAATAGCTTGCAAAGTTTGTTTGACAATCTTAGCGCTTGCGTAAAAATAACTTGGCAATTTTGCTGCCCAATCTTCACATTATCTTTGACAGATTATCGGTCGCAAAATCCTCGAAATAGCGCTGCTATTCCTGCGGTTTTGCTTCCTCAAATCTGTCAAATCTAATGTAAATTTGGGCGCAAAAAACACCAAGTTATTTTTACGCAAGCGCTTAGGATGTAGTACCTTGTCTTTGTGAAAAGGAATCACAATTCTTCTATTTTTCTTAATATAAATACGATGGCTTCCTTTCGATCTAAGCATTTTAAATCCAGCTTTTAATAATAATGTTTCAGCATCCTGATCTGTTAGGCGCTGTTGTTTATGCAATCTTTACCTCTAATGTGGTAGTCAAAATTTCCTTGCTGAGATACTTTTTCCTCTCATTTTTGGGGAGTGTATCAAGATACAGCACAATAGCTTCCTTAATATTTATTATTGCTTCTTCTATTGATTCTGCTTGTGTTTGACATCCTTCCAGTTCCGGGCAAAATGCATAATATCCATATTCATCCTTTTCAATAATGACGCTCGCTTTATATATCTTGCTATCCTTTTTTTTTATGTTTTTCCTTTTATATTTCTAAAATTATAATTATTTTCTCTTATTTATTGTAATCTGAATAGAATCAATGTCAAGGGGAATGGGGTCGTAGCATAACATTAGCCTATATTGTAATACAGGCCCCATCACCGTTTCGAAGGACCTTGCACATTTTTCAGCAAAAAACAAAAATATGTACATCCGATCATCTGTTCAGGAGTTGAATTTCACCTGGTACTTAGATAGAATGGCGTTATCGTGAATAAGGATACTTTAAAGCGCTATTTAACTGCTGATAATGCAATGCTGGTTTACATTGCATTGGGGAAGTTGACACTCAACATGATGTTTCATGGGCGATACGGGTATTTTCGCGATGAGCTGTATTATATTGCATGCAGTGATCATCTGGCATGGGGATACGTGGATCAGCCGCCTTTCTCCATATTTATATTAACGATAAGCAAGTGGTTGCTCGGTGATTCACTTCATGCCATTCGATTCACCGCAGCGCTGGCAGGTGCTGCAGTGGTAATACTGACTGGATTGATGGTGCGCAAGCTTGGTGGCGGGCGTTTTGCGCAGGTTTTTGCAGGCTTAGCAGCAGCGCTATCACCGGCGGTATTGGGAAATGGTGCACGTTACTTTTCCATGAATGCATTTGATTTACTTTTTTGGGCGCTGGCAGGATATGTCATTATCACCATTATTCATGATGATAATCCGAGGCTCTGGCCCCTGTTTGGCGTGGTTGCTGGATTAGGGTTGCTTAACAAGTATTCCATGTTGTTTTTAGGATTCGGGCTGGTGATGGGTTTGCTTCTGACCAGGAACAGAAAACACCTCATCAATAAATGGTTCTGGCTTGCCGGATTAATTGCAGTTGTGATGTTTCTTCCACACATAATCTGGCAAGTTCAGCATGATTATCCATCGCTGGAATTTATGCGGCGTGCAAGCATGGAAAAAAATGTTGCGATGAATTTCACTGATTTTCTGATGGGGCAATTTCTTCAGCCCGGATTCGTTCAATCCCTGTTTTGGTTGACGGGACTGTGTTATTTTTTCCTTCATTCGCAGGGACGAAGGTACCGGCTGCTCGGATGGATGTACCTGTCAATATTCACGGTAATGGTACTAAACAATGCAAAGGCATATTATCTCACTCCTGTATATCCATTACTCATTGCGGGCGGTGTTCGCCTATGGGAAGGTGTGCTGGAGCGTGGAAGAAAATATCTGCGGAGGAGTGTGGCGGCCGTACTATTAGTATTCCTGAGTGTGTTTGTCATGCCATTTGCGATACCAGTTCTTTCCGTGGAAAAATATATCAGCTACACCGAATTTTTAGGAATGGGACCCAGGGCGGAAGAACGTCACACCCTTGCAGAGCTTCCACAGTATTATGCGGACATGTTCGGGTGGGAAGAATTCGTCACAACGATAGCAGGTGTCTATCAAAAATTGACACCAGAGGAACAGGCGCATTGTGTGATTTATGTGCGCAATTATGGTGAAGC
>MFGW01000244.1:8440-9510 GCA_001780385.1 Candidatus Fischerbacteria bacterium RBG_13_37_8
CGTTATTGCATGCCTTATGAGAACGAGCGCCAGATATTCCTCTGTCGCACGCCTGCATTTACCTTCCAGCAAATATGGACCGACGAAAAGAATTTCCTATAGGTGCCAGGCACCGGAGTGATAATGAAATTATTTCATTGCATTAAAAAGAATGACGCTCACGGATTACAGAAATTACTGGATGAAGGCATGAATCCTGATTGAACATGGTGCTGATATAAATGCATCGGGTCGTTCTGGAGATACACCAGTATGGAATGCAGCCTTTAAACACCATTGCAAGGCTTTGGATCTCCTGCTTAGACACGGAGCTGAACCAAATGTACCGGATCCGTTCGGATATGGCTGGAGCCCATTAATGCGGATCATTGAATATGGTTGCATCGCATGCGCTAAAGCTTTGCTTAAAGCCGGGGCAGATGTAAATGTGAGAACAGAAGATGGCACCACTGCATTCACTGTAGCCAAAAAAACAAAACGCTACAGCTAGGAAATCATTAAGCTTCTGAAGAACCAAAGTGCGGAAAAGCAATAAAAAGCAGGAAAATATGAAAAATTCTAGCTATAGCGAAATGAATTCCTGAATATCAACTCTTCCCTTTTTTGTTGAATTAAGCAATCTCAGCATGTGAAGCTCAAACATCATTTTATCTCGTGGGAATTCCTTATATATCATATCTTCTAATTGCTTAAGCCGTTTTTTAGGAATATTTAGCTTCATGGCAATTGTTTTATAATCAAAACATTCAGGATTCATTTATGAAATCTCCTAAAACTCATAAGCTGAAATTAATGGGTGAGCCGATAATTCTTCTATAGCCAAATCTGAAGTAAAGAGATCAAAATCTTGAATTAATGAAAAGAATTCCTGCGTAAAAATCATTCTGTCAAGATTATTTTCATCATAATAAGCGCTAAAAACTGAAGTATCCAAATATAATGATAATTTTTTCGGCATAATTAAGCCCTTAAATATTTCATAATATCTCATCATAGTATACTATTTTTCTTTATAAATGTCGATTTTTCAAAAGTGTGAGACAGGAATTCCCTACTTTTGAGAAGCATTC
>MFGW01000244.1:9560-9889 GCA_001780385.1 Candidatus Fischerbacteria bacterium RBG_13_37_8
ATTGAAAATGCAATAATGGCATGAAAAAAGATATACATAAAAATAATAAGAATGCTGCCAGCAGGCACCAGCTTGTTATTCCATAAGGAAACCTTTCCGTTTTCGCTCTATCTTCTTCGCACCTGCATTTTCAAGTATTAATGCTATTTCCTCATTATTCATCATTTCCACAGCACGCAACCACGGAGTTAAACCATCATATGACTGCGCATTCACATCTGCCTTGTGCTTTATTAAAATTTTTACAATTTCCTTCATAGTCTCTATTGATCCTGCTCTATCGCAGAGCGTTGGTCCTAAAGCACAATGCAATGCCGTCATTTTACTCA
>MFGW01000244.1:9898-13052 GCA_001780385.1 Candidatus Fischerbacteria bacterium RBG_13_37_8
GTGCATTGACATCAGCTCCCGTTGCAATTAGTTCTTCTACTGCTGTTATATTACCTCGAGCCGATGCTAGCATAAGAGCAGAAAAACCATTACTATAATTACTTTTATTCACACCGGCCCCAGATTGACAAAGCTGCTTAACTACATCAGTATCATCCATAGCTATTGCCCACAGTAAAGCAGTGCCGTACCAATCGTTAGCTTCTAAATTTGCTCCTTTCTGAATCAATGCCAATGCAGCTTGTGAATGCTTGTATTTTATTGCTGCTATTAATGCCGTTTCGCCACTTCGGTAACTGGCATTAATATCCCATTTATTAATTAAAGCATCAATAGCTTCTAAGTCTCCAATACGTGCAGCTTCTATTAACGGAATTTCTTTCTTCTCTTTTTCAACAAAGTAACGTGGCGGTCTTTTAAACACGCCTGCTGGCATATTATATTCTTTTGGAACGGGATCGCCACCCATAGTAGGTCGTAATTCTTTTCTGAAAAGATCATTTATCGAAATAGGTTCTGGATGGTCTACATTATATTCATATACCAATTCTCCATTCCGGTAATAAATAATGTTCTGTTCCGTCGATATAGACAATAAATACTTTGCAACTTCACGTAAATCAATTTCTTCCTCTGGATAGAAAAAGAACCAGGAAAGCATGCACAGGTAATGATTCTTTTCGGTTAATTTGCTGACATACACTTCTCTCGCATTATGACGTACCCAGAAAGCGGATACCCGCGATTGAATATCCTTGGATTTCAATGCTGATTTTATTTCAAATGCACATGTAGCACTCATATTTCACCTGAAACTGCAAAAATCTATTTCTTCAACGACTCTCGTTATTCTATACAATATTTAAAATGATGGGGTCGAGGCGTAACATTAGTCTATATTGTAATACAGACCCCATCATCGTTTCAAAGGACCTTGCGCATTTTTAATCAAAAAACGCATTGGATCTGTTTATGCAGCGTAGACCACTTCCACATTTTCTGCATAATCTACGACCATTGATTCTTTTCTTTCCCATTCACCTGGTGTCATAGCTATAGCTTCTATAGGTTGGAAAATTTCATAAATAGCTTCAGATAATATATCAATTCGTTCTCCCTATAACCTTTTCCTTCAAAATCATTTGATATAACCACTATATCAATATCACTACATGCTCTAAAATTCCCAGCAGCATATGAGCCATATAGTATTATTTTATTAATTTTTACTCCCTTTGCTTCAAGCGTATTTTTGAATTCTATAATTATATTTAATACTGCATCTTTATCCACTTTAGTGTCTCCTTGCTTTCTTCTATGATATCTTTTGTTATTTCATTGGTAAAATTTTCTGTAATCTTATCTAATTCTTCATTCATCTCATCAGCGTTTCGAAGGATGTTCCAAATATTTTGCACCTGCGTTTTTAAGAATATTTATAATGTTACTATTAACTGCAAGTGAAATTGCACTTTTTGAATCTACTTGTGCATTGATATCAGCGCCATTTGCAATTAATTCCTTGACTATATCCTCATTGCCATTTGCAGCAGCAAGCATTAGTGCAGTCCATTGGTTTGCATCCCAGGCATCTGCTTCTACACCACTTGCTAAAAGCAGCTTGACCATCGCTGCCTGATTATTTTCAACAGCATAATGCAGAATAGGTTTGCTGCGATAGGGAGGCCATTTGGAATTAACATTTATACCATCGCTGATCAATGCCTGTGCTTTATTAATATCACCCTTTGAAGCTGCAATGGCAAGCTCTACCGTCGCAATTGTATCTTCTGTGCCTTTGTCAATTGCGGAGCTTGTATCACGCAAAACATGCGCTGCTTCAAGTTGCAGGTTCTCTAAAGCTGCCATAAGCGGGCTTTTACCTTCCTTATCCGCCAAGTCAACCTTTGCACCTTTCTTTATCAATAATTCTATTATTTCTACATTGCCACTTTCGGCAGCATAAAAAATTGGACTTTTCCCTTCTATATCAACAATATTAACATCAGCACCAGCTTTAATCAACGCTTGCACTGCATCTGCATTACCATATGAAGCAGCATAAAATATTGGACTCCATCCAGGGCGGTCAATTCCTAAACCTGCATGAACATCTGCACCTGCTTTTATTAACTCACCAATGACATCAGCATGCCCATTCATGTTGGCATAATGAAGCGCTGTCTGACCTACAACAGTCTTTTTATTTATATCAATCCCACGGCCTATTAGTTCTCGCACAGTTTTAAGATCATCATCAAGCGCAGCTAAATAAAATCGCATCTGGTCATAGGAATACGAGGTATGTGCATCGCCAGCGAAAGCAGGTCTGTCGATTCCATTTGTTATTCCCTTCTCATCATAAAAAATCCAAAAAGTATTATCCCATCCGCAATCATACCATTCAACCATTCTAAACTCATTAGGACCATCAATGAGGGATGCCGCAAAGAATATGCAGCGTCTGGTCTTTAGGAAAAACTCATGGACTTCTTTCGCTGAATGCCCTTTGCCCATTTCATAATAACATCCGTTTAAAGATAGTTTTTTGCCAGGACACAGTTGCCGCGCCAATTTAGATTTAGCTAAGTTATCTTTAATGATTAAAATGACGATAAAAGCTATTATTACCACTATCATTATTATAAGTGGTATCTTTCGCTTCTTTTTCGATTCTGGATCTATGCCTAACTTGCCAAATAATAGTTATTATTTTAAGATAACACCTTTTTCACCTATTATCAACATTAGTAAACGTGGAAAGCCAAGTACTTAATCTATTTATACAGGAATATGCAAGGGCAGACACACAGGTCTACCCCTACAACACCTCGATAGGATGTCATTCCAATTACTGACCAACCTGTGGGAACAAACCAACGTGTCCGCCCTTTTAAATTGACATTTTGCCATGCATATGAATATCGCATGATGCAATTAACTCCAGGATCAGAAATTGGGCAGACACACAGGTCCGCCCCCATTTCAAATTTTGCTAAAATTTCAGCAGACCCCCATTGAAATAACCTGCCAGACTGCGTTTTGAGAGTGTCTAATGTTAAGGTCCGACCCCCCATTGAAAAGGGATTGAGAAAGGTATATTATTATATGAATACCTTATAGGAGTGTACAGTATCTTAAAGAAAGTAGGACT
>MFGW01000244.1:13084-13669 GCA_001780385.1 Candidatus Fischerbacteria bacterium RBG_13_37_8
AATTAACCAGCCAATTTTTTTGGAGGGATGAATAATGCATCTAAACATAATTTCCAGTAAAAGATTTTGTGTGCTGAGCATAGCTGCGCTTGCTTTAGCATGCATGGTGTTAGTTTGCGGATCTGTAGTAATTGCGGATGATAATTTGCATTACGCGGCATTTGGAATACCTGATATGTTTGAGGGAAATGCGACGTATTCAGGATATGGAACTAATTCAACCTCAGCATTGACTTACGAGGAACGAATTACATGCACGCAAGCAATAGAAGAGGTATACTGGCAGTACCGCATCTGGCCGAAGGATAATCCGGAGCCGAAACCTGCATTTGAAGAAATGATGAGCGAGGAGGCGATACGTGAGAAGGTTGCGGTTGCGTTGCAAAAGAGTAATGCGCTGGGGTATTACTGGAATCATGCGGTGAGAGGTGAGGAACTGCAAGCTGAGATAGAACGCATGGCTCAACATACACGGAAACCGGAGATATTGCGTGACTTGTGGGCAGCACTTGATAATGATCCGCATAAAATAGCAGAATGTCTCGCAAGACCACTATTGGTGGACACATTAATCAGAGAAAAATA
>MFGW01000244.1:13696-16301 GCA_001780385.1 Candidatus Fischerbacteria bacterium RBG_13_37_8
TCTGCAGCGAAAAGCAAAAGAAGAACTATCGCGCATCACTGCTGTTTCTCAGATGCAGAACATGAGTGCACAGCATAGCATGGTAGAATGGATACATGATGAGAAGGGTGATGCTGAATTGGGAACTGAAATAAGCATCAATAAACAGGTAGTAAATACAAATGAATGGAATGATTTAATAACGAAGCTGGTGAAGGACTTTGATTTGGAAAATGCATTGGAGCAGGGGCGAAGTGCCTCTGCCCTGCTTGATACACTACCGGAAGGAAGCATAAGCAGGCTAAGGGAAAACAGGGACAGTTTTTATGCAGTTGGGATAGTTGAGAAGGGAGCTGACCGCGTAAAAATTGCGAGCATTGTATGGGCGAAGGAAGCATTTGAGAGTTGGTGGGATGTTGAACGTGGGCGTATCAGTTTAGTGATTATTGAGCCGGAATGCTCTTATTGGCTGCCAGAACTGTTTGCTGGAATATGCGGTACTGATGCATGGCATAGCACGACTACGAGCGGTGCACCGAGCATACGGCGGTGGCATAGTGCTGTGTGGACCGGCACCGAAATGATTATCTGGGGTGGTTATTACTATGATGGAAGCACAATTTATCAATTAGATACCGGCGGCAGGTACAATCCTATTACAGATTCATGGATAGCGACTTCACTTACGGGCGTTCCTGCCGGACGAGACCGGCATACGGGAGTATGGACGGGAACCGAAATGATTGTCTGGGGTGGAGGAATTTCAGGTGGAAATGTCACCGCTACCGGTGGAAGATACAATCCGTTGACTGACACATGGGCTGCGACGCAGACATCAGGCGCTCCTTCGGGGAGAATGATGCATACGGCTGTTTGGACGGGAACCGAAATGATTGTCTGGGGTGGATATTTAAGCTCATTAGTCAATACTGGAGGAAGATATAATCCAACATCAGATACGTGGACAGCAACAACTACTACCGGTGCTCCGACAGGAAGAAGATATCACACGGCAGTATGGGCAAATTCTGAAATGATAGTCTGGGGTGGCGAAACCGGTCTCGGAGGTCCTACTACAAACACAGGAGGCAAATATAGTCCAACAAGCAATACATGGACAGATACTAACTTAATCGGTGCACCGAGCTCAAGAAGCTATCATGTAGCAGTCAGCACAGAAACCGAAATGATAATATGGGGTGGATATTCAGGCAGTGCAAGTCTCAACACCGGTGGCACGTATACTCCCGGTACCGATACATGGCAAAGCACATCTACATCCGGCGCTCCTTTAGCGCGCAGGTATCATACTGCTGTTTGGACCGGAACGGAAATGATCGTCTGGGGCGGCTATGGACCTCCGGATCAAAATACCGGTGGCAGATTTAGTCCTGTAAACAATGCATGGACAGCAACTATAATTAGCGGCGCTCCACTTGGTCGGCAATATCCTTCGTCTGTTTGGACCGGAACGGAAATGATCGTCTGGGGCGGCACCACAAACTCGGGCACTTATCTTAACAGCGGCGGTAAATATAATCCTAATAACAATGATTCATGGGCTGCCACAACCTTAACAAATGCTCCTTCAGGCAGACTGGATCATACTGCTATCTGGACAGGAGCCGAAATGATTATTTGGGGCGGAGCGGATGCTACCACAACCGTTAATACCGGAAGCCTGTATTACCCTGCCACAGATTCATGGAGTGCAACATCTCTTACCAATGCACCCACAGCACGTTACCGGCACACCGCAGTCTGGACAGGCGCAATAATGATCATCTGGGGTGGTTCGGATGGCACTACTGCACTTGATACCGGCAGCAGATACACCCCCGGCACAAATACATGGAATGCATTACCCAGCGTCGGTATTGGCGGTCGCTATTACCACACCGCAGTGTGGAGCGGCCTGCAAATGATTGTCTGGGGCGGAAATAGTGGAAGCAGTTATTTTGATAATGGCGCACGGTATATTCCCGTCAGCAATATTTGGATAGGACTTTCTACAACCAATGTTCCTACCGCACGCGAACTTCATACTGCAGTTTGGACGGGTACAATTATGATTATATGGGGTGGTTGGGATGGCACCACTCATTTTGATACCGGAGGCAGATATAATCCCAGCAGTAATTCATGGTCTGCAACGGTCACTACCAATGCACCTACTCCACGCCGAAAACATACGGCAGTATGGGCTGACACGGTAATGATTGTCTGGGGAGGATGGGTACCACCGACAAACTATGACACCGGCGGGAGATATAATGCCTCTACAGGCACATGGTCAAGCACAAGCACGACTAACGTGCCAACTGCACGTAATAATCATGCTGCAGTATGGAATGGTACGGAAATGATCGTCTGGGGTGGGTATACCGGCAGTCTATATTTAAATACCGGCGGAAGATATAATCCCACAACTAATTCATGGTCTGACACATCTCTTTCTAACGCTCCCGAAATACGACGCACACCTACCGCTGTTTGGGATGGCACCGAAATAATCGTATGGGGCGGGTACAACGGCAGTTACGTAAACACTGGGGGATTATACTGCGCCGCAGCATGTTCAGCACCTGTATTCAATGGTGTGCAAAGTGTTGCAGATGTTACCGGA
>MFGW01000244.1:16338-17183 GCA_001780385.1 Candidatus Fischerbacteria bacterium RBG_13_37_8
CAACCTCCTGGGGCACCGGTGCCACAGGTGGCACGTATGATATAAAACGGTTTACGGTCGCAAACTGCGGCGGAGTCTCTGCAACGATTGCAACTGATCTGCCCGCAATAACTACTACTTACACAGATTCGACTGCCACTGGCGGCACAACATATTATTACCAGGTAATAGCTACAAATAACTGCGATCCCCCTAATTCAACTTTTGGAACTAATTCATGCTCACCAGCAGTCGTTGATCAGACAGGTTCAGCACCATCCGGTCTGAGTAATAATACTGCAGCGGATCTGAGTGGATGCGCCGATACCGGTGTGCGCATTACCTGGAGTCAGGATCCCACAAATTGGGGTGATAATGGAACCGGAACCAGAACCTATGATGTGCTCCGTGATGGTACTCCTGTCGCATCGGGACTTGCTTATGGAACTACTGCGTACACGGACCTCACCGGCACAAATGGTATAATATACACATATACCGTCCGCTATAATAATGGTTGTGCTTTATCTTCCATCACCAGCCCCGGCGCCGCTGCAGCTGATAATGTACCAGCTAATCCGTCCAGTCTCATCAATAATATTGCATTCGATCTGAGCGTATGCACTGACACAGGTGTTCGTATTACGTGGGAAACAGATCCGGGTAACTGGGGTGACAGCGGGACCGGGACACGAACCTACACTATCCTTAGAGGTGGTTCAGCTATTGCAAGCGGAATTGCATACGGAACCACAACCTATACCGACACCAGCGGTGTAAACGGAACAACCTATACCTACACCGTCCGTTATACTAATGGCTGCAATCTCTCTACGACAACCACAGGTGATACTGCAGCAGATAAT
>MFGW01000244.1:17217-17804 GCA_001780385.1 Candidatus Fischerbacteria bacterium RBG_13_37_8
CTGTCGTAGACCAGGAACCATGCCTCAATTTAGGTCTTTATGTCAGTTGGGCAACAGATCCTGCTCAATGGGGAGATGTGCCTTTATTCTACGAAACATGGGAAGGCAGTACGGCAGGATGGACATTTTCGGGACTCTGGCATATCACCGATCAAACCAGCCAGGATTGTTTCACTGAACCATACCCATCCCCAACCAAAGTTGCATACTATGGTCAGGATAGCTCCTGCAATTACGATACAGGCGTTGCCAACAGTGGTGAAATGATTTCGCCACGCATCGACGGCATCAGTTCTACCGCTGAACTGTACTTTTCTTATTGGCTCGAAGTAGAATTCAGCCCAACCGAAAGTCATGATATAACAACCGTCTCTGTTTCACCCAATGGTACCACATGGACTCAAGTCTGGTACAGAGATTCGAAAGATTTTTCTTATGGATACTGGTATGGTTCAGCATATGTTTCTCTCTCAGCATGGGCAGGTCAAAACATTTATTTGAAATTTGCCTTCGATACAGTCGATGCAAACACTAATAATCGTGACGGCTGGGCAGTTGATACAATACAGATTCATCATTCTGCACGT
>MFGW01000244.1:17819-21236 GCA_001780385.1 Candidatus Fischerbacteria bacterium RBG_13_37_8
CGTGACAGCGTCCCACTTTATACAGGTTTGGAATATGGACCTCACAATGTTTCAGACGGGTCTGTGACGCCTGGTGTCTCATATCTCTACCAGGTGCGTTATAATAATGCATGCGCATTATCAGCAGTTACACCCGGTGTTACTGCTTCGGATAATCTTGTTGCCGAACCTTCAGGATTGACAAATAACACTGCAGTAGATGTCAGCGTCTGCAACAATGATGGTGTAAGAATCGCATGGAATGCCGATCCTGGTGACTGGGGTGATGGAGGCGGAACGCGAACGTATGATGTCCTGCGCGATGGAACGCCTATTGCCTCGGGGCTCACATACGGAACAACCTCTTACATTGATACAACCGGCACTGTTGGAACCACCTATACGTACACCGTACGTTATAATAATGGATGCGACCTGTCAACTGAAACAAGCCCCGGCGCCACTGCTGCTGACAATATCGGAAGCGCTCCATCTGGGGTTACTAATAATACTGCAAATGATATCAGCGGATGCGCGGATTCTGGAGTACGAATCACATGGACCGCTGACCCGGCTGATTGGGGCGACAGCGGATACGGTACACGTACCTATGATATCCTGCGCAATGGGACATCCATTGCTACACGCTCATACGGCACTACCAGTTACACCGATGTAAGCGGCTCAAACGAAACAACCTATACTTACACGGTCCGCTATAATAATGGATGCAGTCTTTCCACAACCACAGACCCGGGCGCAGATGCTGCTGATAATCTTCCTGGTCCAATCACCGGCCTGACAAATAATACGGCAACTGACCCTGAACCATGCGCTGATACGGGTGTGCTCATCACCTGGCAGCAGGATCCCGCTGATTGGGGAGATCATGGCTCCGGCACCAGAACCTATGACATCATCCGCGATGGTACCACAATTAAAACTGGCATTACATACCCTAACACCTCTTACACTGACACAACTGGTCTAAACGGTGTATCCTATAATTATACAGTTAGATATAACAACGGTTGTGGATTGTCCTCCACGACAACTCCGGGTGCTTCTGATGCGGATGTAGGCTTCCCACCAACCGGATTGACAAATAATAACGCAGTAGATGTTAATGTATGCACAGATACGGGAGTTCTTATCACCTGGACACAGAATCCCTCCCATTGGGGTGATAGCGGAAGCGGAACAAGAACTTATGACGTCCTGCGTAACGGCACCGCAATTGCCTCCAATATCGCCTACGGAACAACTACCTTCACCGATATCACCGGAACCAATAATACAACCTATACGTACACGGTGCGCTACAGAAATCAATGCTTACTCACTTCCACTACTTCACCCGGTGCACAAGCCGCCGATGCCATCGACACAACTCCCTGCCCCGCAGTCGGTAATACATTACTGGTGTACAAGTCAGGCAGTGATGCCGTTCTGTACTGGAACGCTGTCTCTTGCGCAGATCTGTCTTCCTATCGAGTCTACGCTGCAACAACTTACGGTACTCCCTTCCCTTCCGGCTGGACAATTCTTGGCAATCCAACAGGACTGACGTTCAACGATCCGCTCACATCTACTTATGCTGCCTACAAAATCAACACCGTTGACCTCTGCGGAAATTAAGGAGTTTTGTTTTGCATTGAATAAAATAATGCCTCTATCATTGCTTTGCTTATTTCTATTTGGCACCATAGCAGCCCTATCTTCTGATGAGAAAATCATTCATGTATATGTTGCATTATGTGATAATCAAAACCAGGGGATTGTACCTGTCCCGGCGCATCTTGGGAATAGCAATGATGCAGCAAAGAATTTATATTGGGGTGCTGCGTTCGGTGTTAAAACCTTTTTTAAAAAGAGTCCGAACTGGAGCATGCTTGCCTCAATAAAAGGACCTAAAATATCTATTCTCGAAAGAATCATTTTTAAGCATAATGCAAGTAATACCTATTTGGTTGCTGATGGCTATCGTGGCAAAGAAATAAAAACGACAATTATTGATTTTTTAGAAGCCGCATCCGGGAATAAACATGAAAAGATTGTTTTTAACACAGGAGAAGAAAAAATTACGATATCCGCAGCAGGACAATCTGATCTGCTTGTTTATGTTGGTCATAATGGCTTAATGGATTTTATCATTGATAAATTTCCTGAGGCGAACGATACACAAAAACGGGATGCTATGATTATAGCGTGCCGGAGTAAATTTTATTTTAAAGAAGCATTACAAAAAGCAAAGGCAAATCCCCTGCTATGGACTACCGGACTGCTGGCAGCAGAAGCCTATACATTAGAAAATGCCATAGAAGGATGGATAAAAAATGAAAGCACAGATAATATACGTGAACGTGCAGCGAAAGCGTATCATGCATATCAAAAATGCGGCATAAAAGCTGCCAGAAAATTATTCGACACAGGTTATTAAATGAATTATTCTATTATCCTATCTCAAGCAAATAGCGCATTCTTTTGTATGGGCAAACCCATGCATCTGCCCTTACGAAACAATCCTGCGTATTTTGTCATTGTGAGTTTGCCGAAGGCAAACGTAACAATCCGTAGCGGAATATATAAAGCATGAAATTTACGGATTATTACGCCCCGCTGACGCGGGGCTCATAATGACATAGTATTACGGATTTCAACATGAAGGGACTATCTATTGTTTGATACTATTTGAATATTTCAGTAACTAATATTCGACACGGTTGCGGCCGTTTGCCTTGGCTTTATAAAGTGCTTTGTCTGCTTGCTTGATTAAATCTTCAGCAGATACATCACCGCTGCATTGATTAGTTGCTACTCCCAGGCTTATGGTAACAAAGTTCTGAATTAAAGATCCGCTGTGCGGAATTTGCAAGTTTGCAATAGTTGAACGTATGCGTTCCGCTACATGCAAAACTCCCTGCGAATCAGTGTCCGGCAGAACAACTACAAACTCTTCCCCGCCAAAGCGTGCACAAAAATCACCTGGTCGCAAGCAGGCAACACTGATAGTGATTGCAAGTTGCTTCAGACAATCATCACCCGCCTTATGACCATATACATCATTATAATTCTTAAAATAATCTATATCACCCATAATAAGAGAAAGGTGCTTTTGTTCACGTTGACAACGATGTATTTCATACGTCAAATGATCAAAAAAATAACGCCGGTTGGGAATTCCAGTTAAAGCATCAGTAACAGCTTGATGCTGAATAGTATGATACGCTGCGGATAATTTCCCGGAAAAGTATATGATAATAACAATGCCTAATAAAAATATTCCAGCATAACTCAGCATTATAGGTAAGAGCCTTAATTGTTGCACATCTGGCAAAGTGATTCTAATGCCACCTCTTATATCTCCCAATTTATACCCTTGATTTGCATGGCATTTCAAACAGCTTTCTTGTGTTTGCAATGGAGCCATATAATAAA
>MFGW01000244.1:21269-25511 GCA_001780385.1 Candidatus Fischerbacteria bacterium RBG_13_37_8
CTAGCTCTAGTTCACCTTTTTCAAATGCCTCCAATGCCTTTTTTTCCCATTCATTTGGCTTATTTGCCGGTCTGATTGGTTTAAGACTGGTGATGTGAAATTTTATTCCATTTTCTTTTTCTAATATTTCTGAGATTTGACGCGTCATGCAAGCAGGATTTATTTTGGTTAAGGTAAGCTTCTCATTAATTTTAATATCTCTCAATGGATCATCCAGGTAAGGATTAGACTCAGCATAAGTGCTCATTGGCACATATACACCCCCATGCAAAGCATTCCACTCTCTCATTAAAATAAGAAGTGTGGAATAATCCCTTGCTTTCTGGAATGTCTCTCTTTCATGCTCATTCCTGGCATTTTGAAGTCCCCACATAAAAGAAATACCTACCAGCAATATCCAAATAGCGATGACAAAGAAAAATGCTTTCTTCATGAATTTCCTTTATTAATATAAATTTATATGCCAAATAAATACATTGTCTTATAATAAGTAATAATAGAACGTTTTTCAACATTTCTTATCCTAAATATTTATTTTCCTCCAAATGATTGAAAAGAGGTTAAGGCTAAGTCTGACATACTGCTACCTATTCCTTGACCTTAACCTTAACCTTTTTCCATAACCTTAACCTTTGAAAATAAACGAGCACATTTGTCCCTCTCCTTGGACGCTGGCACGGAACAATAGCGTGTGCACATCATAATTCCAGATTGGCAAAATTCTTGCTTCCTCCTGCATACGTAATAAAAAGAATTTGTAAAATTCGTACCTTAAGCAGCGATGGCGGAGTTCAAAAAAAACAACTATTAAAATAGGAGGTACGGAACTATGAAACAAATACTGATAATTTGTTTTTTCGTAGTAAGTTTTGCGGTGGGTGCCGTAGCAGAAGATGGATTTTTCAATCGTCCAATATTGAATAACATCTCTATGCCAACCGGCTATACCTTAAAACAAAATGAATTTGCAATTGGTCTGGGTTCTATAGGCTTTGGCATAACCGACAATATTCAGGTAGAAACGAATGTGCTTCTTTACCTTTTCCAAATTTACAATGGGAATGTAAAGGGCAATTTATTCAAAAGTGATTCAAATGCTTTGGCCGTTGGTGTTGATTTGATGCATTTAAATCTGGACATTTTTGATGAGGAAACAGGTGCAACTGTTATTTCGCCCTACATTGCATATAGCACAATAGTCAGCGATAAACTATTCCTTCATTTAAGCGGTCAATATTCACATTTCTCTGCTGGTATAGATACAGATGATGTAGAAACCTCGTTTTTTACCCGGGGAACATCATTCAATACCGGTCTCGAATATTGCCTATCCAACAGGACAAAATTTCTCACTGAAGCTGGTTATGACGCTACTTTTAATGGAATGCGGTTTGGAGGTGCGGTACTATTCGGCTGGGATGCATTTCGACTTAAGCTTGGAGTTCAATACTATAATCCGGAAGGTTCGGGTGGATATACAATGCCTGTCATAGGACTCTGGTGGCGTTTCAACGGTTAACATTAGAATAATAAGAACATGAATAAAGCGGCAGGTTGTCCTTCAAAAGGCAGCCTGCCATTTCTATTTTGGATAATGCAAAAAAAAAGAGTATGATTGTTGAAATTCTATCATTTCTTCTCTATAATTCTTCTATGGTGAAAATTGATGTTACTTCACAATTATTATTTATAAGTAGCATAGATTTACACTAATAAACTCAAGGATAATAATATGGAAAAAAAGCGACAGAAAACTGTTACGTGCCAAATACGTCAGAAACAAAAAATAGTAAGTGAAGTAGTACCCGGATACCTGCTTCGTGAATCTCTGGTCGAGACAATAAGAAAAAAATATCCAGAATGGTCCTCAGAAGGTTTTATATGCAATCAAGATTTAAACCAGATAAGAGAGGGGCGGATTCAGGACATGCTTAAAGAAGAAATGGGCGAGCTTTCGAATCTGGAATCAGCGGTTGTGAAAAGTCTTGTAGAACATGAACTTATGTCGAGAGATGTAAACGCCAGTTTTGATCGTGAATTGACCGTTGGCGAGCGATTATCTGATAAAGTTGCGGAGTATGGAGGTAGTTGGAGGTTTATTATTAGTTTTGCAGGGATTTTTGTTGTTTGGATAGCTATCAATTCAGGATTGCTACTTTCGCGCTCTTATGATCCATATCCGTTCATTCTTCTTAATTTGATTCTGTCTTGTTTAGCTGCAATTCAAGCGCCTATCATAATGATGAGCCAGAACAGGCAGGAATCTAAAGATCGTTTGCGCTCCGAATATGATTATAAAATCAACCTTAAAGCGGAACTTGAAATCAGGAATTTACACGAAAAAGTTGACCATCTGCTCACTCATCAATGGCAAAGAATGATGGAAATTCAGCAAATGCAGATAGAGCTTATGGAAGAAGTCGTGAAACGCCGTTCCTGAAAGTGAATATTTCTTACGCTCTTATTCAATAGTTTTAAGCAATTCGCTTGCAATGTTGAGATTCACGAGCCGCATGATACTTTCCTCTGTATTGCCAAAACTTAAGAAATTTATGCTTCCATACCATACAATTTTTTGATCTATGATTGCAAATTTTTGATGAATCCTTGATTTTAGAACTATACTGATACCCGCATTCTTCAACAATTCCAAAACGCACGCCAAAGTTGCAGCATCCTTTTCTTTAAAATCCTCTGCCCTTCTCGTAACGATGATTACTCTCACTTTATTTTTTACTGCAACCTCCAGGTGTTGCATCATTTGCAAAGTACGCCTCCTGGTAATAAAGGGACTTACTATTACAATCTCCCTTGTCGCTTTTAAAATATCGTTAATATATACTGGTAAAAAATTACTTTTATCGAAAATAATATCTATTGACTCTGTTCCAACATTTTCACACTTAGCTTTATAACCTATCGATGCATATCCAGCAAGCCGCTTATGGTACATTTTTTCCAGCATCGCTACATGAATATCCACATAATCATATATCTGAACTTCTTTTTTAGCATCAAATAGCCTGTGAAGTCTGCCCGCATATTGCTGTAGAGTCCCTTTCCATGATATTGGCATGGCTAAAAATAAAGTGTCAAGTCTTGGCTCATCAAAACCCTCCCCTATAAATTTGCCTGTCGCAACTAAAGTTATTGGCTTTTCTTTTGGAGTATTTGCAATCCTTGCAAACGTTTCTCTTGTTTCTTTCATACCCATACCGCCCATTGCAAATATTACATCCGGGATTCTCTCACTCAATTCTTTTGTCAGCAATTTGACATGAGCAATTCTTCCGGTTAAAACAACACAGTTTCGTCCGCATTCATGACTCTGAACAACATCGTCAATAATAATTTGATTTCTCAATTCATTCGACACTATTTCCGCATATAATTCATGTATAGAGATATCCTTTTCATTTTTATTCATAGGCGATCGCATCGATGTAAACCTTGGAATAACATAATGTTCAAAAGGTCTTTTCTCTGCTTGCTTCCTTGCATCATCCCTGTACCTTATAGGCCCGCACTGCATAAATATAATCGGATGATGTCCATCCTTCCTGATTGGTGTGGCAGTAAGCCCGTAAACATATTTTGCATTAGCTTTTTTGAGTATCTGCTCAAAACTAAAAGCAGAAATGTGATGACATTCATCTACAATCACCATGCCATAATTTCTAACGCATTCCTTTATCTCACCCCTTCTATTCAATGATTGCATAACCGCAATATCAATAATCCCGCTTAAATTGTTTTTCCCCGCTCCTATTTGCCCGGTAACACTTCTATTTTTCTTTCTCCCTCTCTTTTTTCCTTTACCGACATCCTCAGGTGGCAAAGTTTCATTTATGCGCATGAACTCTGTTAATTTTTCTTTCCATTGCGATATCAGACTTATTTTGTCGACTAAAATGAGCGTATTGACTTTTCGTTCAGCAATTAGATTTATAGCCACGATTGTTTTCCCAAAAGCAGTTGTTCCGCACAGTATTCCAATATCATGATTCAGCAATTTATTCAAAGCATGCAATTGTTCATCTCTAAGGCTTCCTTTGAATTCAGCATCAATTTTCTTCCCACAATTTGTCCTGTCTTTTATTTGAACATCCATTCCATATTCTTTAAGTAGAGCTTTCATATCAGCCTCACATCCTCTCGGCAAGCTCAAACATTCCTCAGTTTCATCAGCACAGCAAATAATTCTGGGCTTATTAAAAGTAGGAAGACGCATTGCCTGAGCTC
>MFGW01000244.1:25698-26807 GCA_001780385.1 Candidatus Fischerbacteria bacterium RBG_13_37_8
TTGGGAAAAAACCTATCATATGAGTTAAATGTTATCTCATGTCTTTTACTCATTGTGTAGGTAAGAATTGAGCTTCCTAATTTTCTTGCCAGAGCAGCGGATATTGAGTTTTCGAAGAAAAACCACGCATGAGCTCCTTTGCCTGAACGAGATCGTTCAAAAGCAACTGATATATTAAATTCCAAACAAACTTCCCTTATAGCTGAAATATCTTTCTTCCACTCTCCATCATCAAAATCAATTGCCAAAAAATAGCATGTTTCATCCAGACGCATAGGATAAATTCCAGCCACTATTGCGCCTCTCAAATGCTCATCAATTACTTTTTCATCCAAAACAGCAAATACCTTATTCATGCAATTAGAGCAATTTATCTTTGGTTTTAGGCATGTTCCGGGTATCCATTCATTCAAACAAACCGGTGAATATCCGGCTATGCCCTTTTTTTTGTTTTCCCATCTTATAGCATACACATCATCTCGTCCCTTAAATAACGACATGAACAGCTTTATTTTTCCCATAGGACTCGACAAATTGTTTATGCAGAAAGGCAAAGTTGATTCTGCATTTTCACTGTCATACTTTAAATACTCAGATTGTTGCTCAGTTATTTCATCAGGAATAATCTGTTGTTTTCCCTTACCAATTTGCTGCTTTAATCTGCTAATCTCCCTCTTTAAATATTTATTTTCAGCAAGCAAAGTATTAATAGCACTTATAAGAATTTCTATTTTCATTATGTGATTATTCTAAAAGCCTTGGAGACTACAAAAACCATTTCGTTAGTATATCTTTTAATCTTATAAAAGAAGGTAAAGAGTATAGATAGATTAGGATCTCCGCGCCAATCTTTTAATTTAGGATGTTCATTCCCTAATACTATGTCTGTTTCACCATTATCAGTTTTAGCAAAGCATAAAATATTTTCTAATGGAACAATACTAAGAATAATTGGCGAATGAGTTGCCAGCAGGATTTGCGCATCATAAACAGAGGACAATGACTGAAGCATTGACTCTATTGCTCGGGGATGTATTCCATTCTCAGGCTCCTCAATAAGATAAACACCCTTTAGATTTTTCAAGTATGCTGGAATTGTCAGAGCCAGC
>MFGW01000244.1:26852-29755 GCA_001780385.1 Candidatus Fischerbacteria bacterium RBG_13_37_8
CCTCCTGTATACTTTAGAACCAGATAGCAATGCTTATCATCTTCTCTTTCAACCGTTTCAATGCTCTCAAGATCTGGTAAAGCACTTTGCAAATGCAATATCCAGTTATTAAAATTCTTAGGATCTTTTATAATTTCTTCAATATTCATTCTTGGTCACATGTATATTAGTTGCGTTTTTAATCATTTCTTTATAACTAAGATTCCCAATTGAAACATCGATTTCAGAATCAATATATCTCTGAATATTTGTCACGAGTCTATGAATTGTATTTCCACATGTTCCCTTAGGCAAAATTGCAATTAGATGTTTATTTGTAATTTCCAGGTAAATAGGCTGCCATAAATGTCTATCAGCTCCGTAAACATGCACCTTTTTTGATCCTAAAAAAATCGGGTGTCCCCACAATCTGAATTTGTTTCTTTTTCTTTTAAAAGTCGAAGTTATCCATTGCGTAAATACTTTATCCGATAACACTTTACTAAATTTCATTACTACTGGTGCGCCTTGCAGCGTTAAAAATTTACCTTCTATCTTTATATTTGTTTTTTCTGTTTGATACCATGCTTCCTGCTCGGGATCCCATACTTTATATAAAGTATCATCAATGTGTTCTAATTTGATCCCAAGCTGAGAAAAAATCTTCTCGGTCTGAGGTTCTTTAGAATAACCAGGGACTGTTTCTAAAAGGTAGCTTTTAATTAAGCCCTTTTTTGTTTGCTTTTTATCTAATTCTTCTTTTCTCTCCTGAGTATAGCCTTCTAAAAAATCCATTACTTGTTCTCTTGTGGAAAATTTATCTATGCTCATGATTTACTCCAATTATTGAGCTGATCTGTTGATAATCTCTTTCGTAGAGGCCGATATTTTCCACTATTCTCAATTCTTAAATCGTCGCCGCGATAAGTATTGATATTCATAATATTCCAGGGAGGCTTATGAACTATTATATGTAGAGACTCAATATCTTTCACTAATTTTTCACTAATTCTATGTCTGTCTTTTAATACGATATGTCCCAATTTTATCCTTAAATTCTGAATATCAAAATGATTTTTCTCAATCCACTCTCCGATATCTCCATTTATCTTTGCTCTTATTTCATCGTAGAATGTCTGCCAATAAGTCATTCCAATATATAACAAATGAAGCTGACGCGAATGCTTTCCAAGAAAAATATAAATTCCCATTATGGCTTCGAAGCAGGGTAAATCAATAGTTGAAAAGAATCCTTCCCATTCAATTGTAACTCGTTTATGACTTTGCATGGTTGGCTTCTGTTGTCAATTAGCCTGATAATTCAATTTAGCATAATTTCATTTGCGCAGAAAAAGAACAAAACTTCCTTTCTGCATTATTCTAATATAAATATTAGCTTAAAATGAAGATATTAGCAACCAGTCTTATGGCATAATTTCAGTTAATAACTACTTGTTTGACAAAAATCTATAGTTCTGATAACGTACTTTTACTTAGTCAAGGGATTCAATTTTCCCCTAAAAGTGGGATTATTTTAAAGCTGAAATTAGCACATGAAAATAAAGAAAGTCTTCATTCCGGACATTGAAATTATCATTTAGGATTTTATGAAAAAAGAACATGTTAGTGTAGAGACAGTAGAAAAAACCTTTGAGCTATATATTGCCAGCGAAAGCAATATTCAAACAGCGCGCATTGTAAGATGTAAGAGCGCACAGGAACTCTATCACTAATCGTATCAAAGGCTATAATTTTGAAGAGAGAAAAAAGAAAATAGGCAGAATTGTCGGAAGTATACATAATAATAGCATAGCGGCTGAGATTGCCGAGAATTTGCGATCACTCAATAAACTTCAGAAAAGGATGGAATCCTGGATAAAAAAAATAAAACCAGATTCAAACCACCTGGCGCTAATTAAGATATTATATCCGGTTAGTTCAAATAAGGACCGAGCTCATGATGAAATGGAATTTGAATGTAATCGCTATTAACACGATCATAGAAGTCTTTTTAAATAATCCATGCTTCAGGAATTATATTAATCAACATTCTAGTGAAATTGAGGAGTGGGCTAAATCTCATTTAGCGGAAATGAATAAAGAAGCTTAGCAATTACTGTGATTGTTGCGCAAAAAAAAGAGTAATATATGATAAATAACAATTCTAAAATGAGCAAAGATAAATTAAGAAATAAAGTTGCAGGTTGGCAGATGAAGAAGTTATCAAAATTAGAAAATGGGGAACTGCAGAGAAGTTATAAATTCAGAACTCCTGACATAGCTCCAAAAAATGAGCTATAATGCAGATTTTAAAAGAATAAAAGCAAATAATTATGAAGAAATTGATGACATGCGAAAAATGCGGAAGGAAGTTTATCCCTCCAAGGCGTAATACCTGGGCTCAGCCTGTTCCATTATGCTCAAATTGCGAATTAGAATTCTTTGATCGAGATAAAAAGAGCCAAAAACCACCAATTAATGATAGCCTGGGAAAAGAAGATAATGACAAATAGCTCATAAGAACAGACTGCTTCGTTTAATAATATTTTTAGGCAATTCCGGGGAGTTTTTGAGAGGGGACACATAAATTCCTGCTTGGCAAAGTCAGGAATTTCCAGGCTGAAAGTACAGAAACCCTTCATACCGGACATTGAGGAGTACCCTAATTTATGACACAACGCAAATTCCGCCTTAAACAAAGAAATCACTTTATTAAAATAAATTTGCTTTCGCACCGCAGGGTATTGTAGTAACCGCAAAAAGTCTTATCGGCATATTTCCCACTACATTGTTTTATATATTATTTTTGGCTAGTGAAGATTACTCTTTGGCTATTTTATTTGGATCATGCGTCTATTTTGTCTTGTTTTTTCTGATATTTGCCCCTTCATACATATTTTCTGATAGTATTAAAAAATCCATAG
>MFGW01000244.1:29763-34226 GCA_001780385.1 Candidatus Fischerbacteria bacterium RBG_13_37_8
TTGACTTCTACTTTGTTTTTTACAATTTTTTCTCTTGCCATCGGAAAACTTCAAGAATACTCGCAGCATTCTGGATCCTCAATTATTTTTAATGATCCAATTTTTGATGAATTTAACCGTATTAACTCCAGATGCAAATATCTTTCTAATAGTCCCACCAAGGATTACTCAGAGATAGAGACATATATTGATAAGATAAGCAATAACACAATAGATTACGATTTGGCTAAACTCAGAAAAGAATTTGATGATAATAATAAAATGAAAATTGAAGACATCTCAAAAGAGATAAAATACTTCGATAACGCCAACAACTTTAAATATGTGACAAATCAGAGAATATTTGCCTTATATAGGGATTATCTTGTTGAAATATTATCATTGAATAAACTCTATAGTAAGCTTATCCATGAAGCAATATCTCTTAAAACAGAGAACAAACAAATAGAAAGTCAAATCACCTCATTAAAACAAAGAAAACAATTATTAAACAAGAACAACGATTGCAGCACTTCAGGTTATGCATATAAGATTTCAAAAGATGCTTGGGGGAATTTGACGACTGGGGAGAAAAAAAAGATTATCGCTATGTTAGAAAAATGCTTAGATTCGCGTGATTTTGATATCCAAATTAATGAATTTGAATCTCAAATAATGGATAATATCATTCATATTAGCGAGATTAAGACAGCAACATTAGAACGCTTAATATTATGCCAAGATAAAAAGATAGTAATTATAAATGAATTTACAAGATATAGAATGCTTGTCAATAAAATAATTGATATTTTTCCTTTTTTTAGCTAACACATAAACTAATTGCTGGAAAAATGAATAGCATAGCTAAATAAAGACTACAAAGAATTTAATATTGCTCCTATATCAATAAATGCAGACTTTATGCTAATAAATGATTATTGACCTAAAATAGGATCCGGAGGTTACGAAGCCGCCAAATAATCCTTTTCTTATAGAGACGGTAATAAGCCCACTTCAAAATAAGCGATTCTAAGCAATCTTTTGATGAAGTAATATATTATGTTGAATTGCAGATGATTGATATCTCATCAATATATTTATCAAGTTAATGATCGCCATCTTCATTTACTTTTTTAGTTAAGGTTTTTAGATTTTGACCTGGATAGCGAGATTTGCCTTGATTTTTCAATATCCTATTTTGATAATTTAAAATCTCATCAATAGGAGGCTGAACAAGGTTATTTTTATTGGTCAAATGGCTTTCTGACAATGCAGATAATTCCTTATAAGCCTTATAAATATAATTCTTGGCATCTGAAGATTTATAGTGTGGCAATTCTATTATTTTTTTATGGTACCATTTCCTTACTTTTAGATTAATTGCATTTTGTTCATCTTGATCTTTCCAAGCATTGATCTCAATTTGAAATTTGTTTTCATTATTAATTTCAGGATTGCTTTCTAATATTATTATGCTATTAATATTCCTGTTAATAAAATCATCATTGCTAGTCCATACAAATGAAATATATGGAATATCCCAACGCCATTTTTCGATTTTCCAATTTTTTAAATTTTCGGTATCAATAAGTTTGACATATATTCTATTAATCTCAAAAAGGATTTTATTAAATTTTTTCATTAGTTCATTGTGCACTACCAATCTCCTTTTATTCTATAAAATCCAGATATTTGAGCCAAAATCCCAAAGGCCAAAGAGCCAAATCGGTAATTCTGTCATTACTTCAATACCACCTCCTGGCTGACCAAATGCCGGCGCAACAGAGCGGAATAATATGCTAAGATTTGGCATTTCATCTAATCGAATAGGTCCAATTCGAAATGAGGGGATCAATGGAAGGGCTAATTCTTGTTGTGCAGTATTTTCATCATCATATCTTGTAATTGTATACCATGTTGCGTAATTGGTTGCCGCATTTATGGATTGTATTTTTCGTTCGTTAATTATTTGATCTTTCTCAACTTGCTGAGAAATATATCTATAGCATTCAATCATCCACATTCTCCTATCAAGATGGAAATCTTTCTTTTTTATATTATATAGTTTATTTCTTTTTATTTCAAATATTTTCAGCCCATTAAATAATTGGAATATTTTAAATACTTTCTAATTACTATTTTTTGTTTCCTGCAAATATTTATTTTTATTAAATGACTTTTTCCGGAATTAAATAAAAATATATACTTATCCGCTTTACTCACCTATTGACAAGAAAACCAAAGGAGGTTATAATTAGTATGAGAGGTTTTTATGAAGTTTACGGAGAATTGTTTATGGGTTTTAGGTGCTCTTTTATTCGAGGCTTTATGTACGATAATAGCAGGATATTTGGGGTTTGAAATGAATGCGCAAGGATTTTTCTTAATTGGTACATTTTTTATAATAATATTATGGATAACTTTTTATATATCCAGACATAACGAAATAACAAATATTGGAATAAAGAAGTTGACATTACTTTATGAAATACAAAATAAATCAATAGTTGAAATGATGGAAAATCAACCAAAAGAAAAAATATGGGAACTGCTAAAACAATTTTCAGGATTTGTGTCAGATGAAATAATTCCAAAAATAAATACAAAAAAAGAAAATCCACTTAGCAATGAAGAAAAAAATAGATTAACAATCTATATTAGTAAAATGAAACTTGGTGAAAAATTAAATATTCAAGAAGCAAAAGATTTTAAAAAGTTAGCAGAAGAATATTTGATAGATATTAAAATTAGCAAACCTAATTATACTGTAGATGCATTACTATTAGCAGCATTAGCAGGACTTGTTTTGATATTATTAACTTCATCAAATAAGTAAAATGAAACATAAACAACCTGTTCCAACATGGTTAGAAAAGTCATTATTACCAGATGGCAAGAGAATGTCATTTGCTTCAATAATACATTTTGCAAGTGCATTTAATACAGATGAAAAGTGTTTGAAATACCTTGTTAATTTAAAATGGGGAGCAAAAGGTTGGCAATGTCCTAAATGTAATAATAAGGAGTATTCATTTATCAGTACACGCTATTTAATTAAGTGCAAGCGTTGTCATTATCAATGTTCATTTATAGCTGATACAATAATGCGAAAAACAAGAAAGCCATTACAGCTATGGTTTTATGCTATATGGGATATATCTACTCGTAAACAAGGTATCAGTGCAATGGAATTAAAGAGGCAATTAGGATTAAAAAGTTATCAAACAGCATGGACGTGGCTACAAAAGATAAGAATGGTAATGGTAGAAGCTAATAGAGGTAAATTAAAACGAGAGGTTGAAGTTGACGAAACATATATGTTTACAGGGAAAAAGAAAAAGAAAGGTCGTGGTTTAAAAGGTACAACAAAAACATTGATAGTATGTGCTGTTGAATGTGTACCAGGTAGAAAAGAAGGTTATGCTGCTTCTGGTAGAACACGTATGAGAGTAATTAATAGTGCAAACGCAGAAAATCTTGAAACATTTGTAAATGACCATGTGGAAAATGGTGCAACCGTTCATACGGATGGATGGAAAGGATATTTAGGATTAAGCAGTATTGGTTTTCACCATATACCACACTTTCCACAAACACCAAAAGACCAATTATTGGAATTGCCAAGAGTACATAGACTATTTGGAAACCTTAAATCATGGATGAAGCATACTCATAAATATGTATCAAGAAAGCACGCACAAAACTATTTGAATGAATTTATTTTTAGGTTTGATGCACGTCGTGATCCGCTCGGTGCATTTAATTATGTGCTATATAATGCAGTATTAGTTAAACCAAGAATTTATAGCAAGTTTGTAAGAAAAGGTAAATTAAGATATGTGAATCCATTATCTTATGAGGCTGAAAGAAGAAAAATGATGAGGGGAATTAAGATATGAAAAGAAATGAAAATAAAAGAAAAAGCTTAATATTGGAATCTTTAAAAACTGTAATAGTGCCAATAATAATTTTTGTCATTGGTTCAATGATAATGAAGTATATAGAATATTACAAATATACAGATAGACCAGATATTAAGATAAGAATAGAAATTTCAGAAAATGAATATATATCACAAATTAAGACTTCTAATGGATTATTGCTTCAAGATGAAGCTCCGCAAAAAAGAGGTCAGATTAAAATAATAATGGAAAATACTGGCACTGAAAAAGCACAAGATTTAAAAATTTTATTTAAACTTATGAAAGATAACAACATTAAGAATGCAATTCCTAAATATTATCCAAATTCTATTGAAAGTTTAATTTCATATGTATATAATTCTGTTAGTTTTGAATCTACAGCGCTATACTTGCCGCCAAAATGTAAAATTGAGTATTCTTTAATATTGAGTAATTTGATAAATGAATCTGATTATTCATTCTCTGCTTCATCGAAAGAAGGCGATTGGACAGGAAATGTAATGATAGGAAAAGAAAAAAATCATAACATTAAAGGATTTAATAACCATACATTTAGTTATT
>MFGW01000244.1:34244-35987 GCA_001780385.1 Candidatus Fischerbacteria bacterium RBG_13_37_8
CAAAAGAAGAGGAGGAAAAAGTATTAAAATCAGGAATATGTATAGGTGGTTATGATCCTCTAAACATGACAAATGGTATCTATGTTTTAATTCAGAAAAGGGAACTAATAACAATTGATGACGCAAAAGAAATAAAAAAGACAGTTGAAAATTATAAAGAAGGATTATTATTAGGTGGTATAAATATATTTAAATTATGTGAGGTGATGATTAACAAATTAAGAGCAAATGAAAAGATAACCGATTCACAAATAGAATATATACAAAAAAAAGCTAAAGAATCAAAAGGGGTATTAATATATGGTTATAATATTATTGTATTAAATGCAGAATTATTAAATGCATTACTTCAAAATCATTATATTACAAAAGAAGAAGGTCAAAAAGTGATAGATGATTCGAAGGAAAAAACTGGTTGTATAGTTAAAGCTCCTTTAATTAATAAAGAATAATGAATTATTTTTTAATAACCGTGTTTTAAGGTGAGTTAAATGGAGAAGTATTTAAAAATAATTTGTTAATTTACGCATCTACAGCCATCCAGCAGATAAGTTGTATTTCATCTTCTTCTATTTGAGGGAGGGGTGCAGGCGGTTCATAAGGTTGCAAGCCCATGTTTTTCACAATTTCGACAAGCGCTTTGGATGCCTCTATTGTTGTATGGATTTTCATGGTTTCTCTAATGGCTTTTTCTATTCGAACGCCCCAGGGAGCTTCAATTGAATCAATAATTCTGTCAATTTCTTCCTGAGTAATTCCGGGTGGTGGATATTTTCTTAGATGAGCAGCAGCAGCTCGAAGTGCTGGTCTTATTCGAGGTTGCAGATTAATGGGATCAGTGGCAAATTGCCATTCCTGGAAGATATCTTTGCGTGCTTGTTGCCATGCATAATAGGCTTTATCAGGCATTTCTTCGGACAGATAACGAGGTGTATCGTGTCGACATGATATGAGTCTTAAGCAACCTAAGGTATCTTTTATAATAGGACCTCCTGCGAGTGGAATAAATCGCAGGAATATTTGATCATCGATTTTAGCACAAAAGAAGTGACCTTTTAATGCACCGCCACGGAATCCTGAACCAGCGCTGCCCGGTAATAGTGTTATTTTTTTTCCATAGCGCTGAATCCCTCTGCGCAGCTCCTGGCGGTATTCCTCTCCTGAGTGTGCATTTGGCGATTCTCCCGCATTAATGAATAATTCTTTCTCTTCACGCCGTAATGCTTCTATCTCTTCTCTTGTCTCGGTAAAAATTTGATCGCATGTCGCGGAGCCGGGTATAACTTCATGCTCTACTCCAACTGAAGCTGCTGCTTGAGCAATTTTTCTACGTATGCGTTGCTCTAATTCAAGAAGTGCATCAAGACGCTTATCCGGAAAAAAGCATCGTATATAAACATCTTTATGTGGGCTTCCTATTCTATCTATGCGACCATGGCGCTGAACCAGGCGCATGGGATTCCATGGGAGATCGTAATTAATTACATTTCGTGCTTGCTGGAGGTTCACTCCTTCAGCAAGAACATCAGTCGTTATTAGAATATCATATAAGTCATTGTCTTTGCCTGGCGGAGCTTCCGAGGAATGCGGTGCAAATCCATATACTGCATCAGCTTTGTCAGCATTTCCTCGAATATCATCACCGGAAAGAAAAACGAGCCGTCCTCGATATGCTGCCAGTTTCTTATTTGTTTCGATTAGATTCTGAATGTATTCTGAAATCCAAAAAATAGTATCAGCAAA
>MFGW01000244.1:35994-36680 GCA_001780385.1 Candidatus Fischerbacteria bacterium RBG_13_37_8
AAAACTATTACTTTGCGCTTATTAGCGCTGTCTTCTTCATTTATTGCTTCTCGTTCAGCTTGTTGCAAAATTAAAATAAGCTCATTTGCCAGTTGTTTTAATTTTGGGTCCATCTCTTTTGTTACACTCGATGCACGTTGATAAAAGTAATTCAACAAATCGCGATCATGTTTTACATCTTGCTTAAGTCGTCTTATATCAAATCCTTCAACGGACTCGATTTCTTGGCTTTCGACTAGATCTTCAAAAGCTTCATCACTGTCAAAATGCTCCCATTCCTCAATAGCTTCAGCAGTAAGAATTACTCCTTTTTCAAGTCCCTCAAGAAATCTATCATTTGCATTAATCATTCTTTCAAGAGTTCGTGCAAATGCATAAACAGACGATTCAAATCGCTTAAGCAATCCGGAACGTATGAGACCAACCAGCGCAATTTCGCGAGGATCCGGTTCAGCATGGTATCTGTAATGATGAGGACAATAACGTGCCATCGTTAATTTAGGAGGGCTTTGCTCGGGGGCTAGCGCTTCGGCAAAATCATCAAAAAGTCCGGGCAGCACTTCATCTAAAGAGTATGTAACTGCTTTTACGTGTGGTTCCGGGAATTGTACAGCTATCTCGATCCCATCCGGTCCAATTATACGGTCGTTCGGGTAATAATTTTTTACAAAATGCCTGGTACGCCT
>MFGW01000244.1:36691-37418 GCA_001780385.1 Candidatus Fischerbacteria bacterium RBG_13_37_8
CATCTAAAATATCGAAAAGCACATCCGGTTGCAGCTTATCCGCATCCTTGCTTACCGCTTCAATAAAACGTTCTTTTAAAGAACGTATGCCAATATCTGAGAATGAAGCATCGTGTCCAATGAAGTATGTCAAAAGATAGTACAAATCCCAGAGGGAATTATTTACGGGCGTAGCAGTTAATAGGATTAAAGTCTTAGGAGGTTTCCCGCGAAGGAGTGAGCGTAGTGCTGCTGCACGCCTTGTTAATGGATTTCTGAAAGCTTGCGCTTCATCTATTACAACCAAAGAATATTCATTGATCTTCTGTTTTAGATTATTCCTGTTTCCACCAAGTTGCTGGTCTTGAGCAAGTTCTTCATATGATATGCATTCTATGTAAAGCTGATGTATGTCATTGAAACGAGTCCATGTTCCATCCCGAAGTGCAGCAGGCGCAATGAGTAATGCTCTTTGTCGGCGGTCTTCTACTGCTTGCCGTATTAATTCTCCTGCTATATATGTCTTTCCTAATCCCACTCCATCTGCAATAAGAACACCATTGTAATCTTGAGAAATCTTTATAGCACGAAAAATTCCATCATTCTGAAAAGTAGTCAAGCGTATGCGCGTGCCCGTCGGATCTTCTTCCTCGAGCTCATTTCTATAACGCTCCCACAAGACTCGAAGGTAGATCAGCTATGGATCGAATTCTTCAAATCTTTCTGCATAGATAGATGCAAGATCATA
>MFGW01000244.1:37426-39258 GCA_001780385.1 Candidatus Fischerbacteria bacterium RBG_13_37_8
CATCATTCCATAAATCTTTGAACCATTGATGCACTCTTTTTACCGGTGATGGATCATACCTGCCGAGATTCAATTCCAGGTTTGTCGTAAGACCGGCAGCAGTAAAATTTGAGGAACCAGATAAAAATCCCTCATCGTCTCCAAAGATAAATGCTTTGCCATGAAGAAATGCTTTCTCATAGCGCCGTACTTCTATTTTTCCTGATAATAAAAATTGAATCAGGCGCTTAAGATGCAGATGGGTTTCATATGAGAATGGCAGTAGATCCCGATCACGTTTTAGCGCTCCAAAATTTTGATCAAGTGATTCCTTTAAATGCAATTGCTCAAAATAAGTACCTCTCGGTTCACCAGGCATCCGGACGCGAGATGCAGCAGGAGGAATTGGTTCTGCTCCTAATAGCAACCGGATATGCTCCATATGTTCAAATTCATCAGCAAGAAGCGCAAATCCTCCCGGATTAAAATAGCCAGTGGCTATTGATAAAACCAGTGGCTGACGATAGGCTTGCTTCAACCATTGAAAATGGGTTCGAAGAGCATCATATAATGTCAGTTCCTGATTGTCTGCAAATTCTGGCTTCATAATTTATTTTTCCAATATTGGTAGTGCTTAATCGTAGCTATTAGCCTATCATGATAATCCCATCCTTCATGGAATGTTTCAAAAATGTGAATCAATTGATTTTCTGTCAATCCATAAAGATGAGAAACAACGGCATCCAATTCATGTACCATGTCATCTTTCTCATCATCTTCTAATTTCCCGGATGTTACTTCTACCGCTTCAGCCCATTTAGAAAACCGTTTATCACAACAAGCAAGACGTCCCGCAATAGCTACGACTCTTTTCCATAGGAGATTGTCTCGTAACACTCGAGGAATCGGAAATGTGTTGAATATAAAGAAATTAAGGCTTATTTCTACAAATCTTCTCGCATACCAATCGAGCGGAATTGAACATAATATACCTAATAAATATGCTTGATCTTTTTCATCTCCAATGGGCCATAGAAGAAAAGGGGCTTTGTTTGTAGCGAAGACTTTCGGCGGTATCAATGCGGCTCTTACAGTTCGGCTATCGGTTGATCGAGTTACATCCCTGAATGCTATACGAGGATATAAGCATGGTAATGTTTTGAGATTTTTCAGCCACATAGGAGAAAATCCTTGAAATGCAGTTCGTGCACGCAATCTTTTCTCCTGTAAGTGAGGAATTATTTTATCCGGATTACCCCATGCATAATAAGAACCGGTATCAGGAAGCCAAATATCAAATGACTCACCACCGTAAATGGGCCAATATCCTTTCGGGCATTCTTCTTTAAGTGTCATGATTTTTTTATCATTAGTTGCATGAAGTTCTGTGTGTGGCCTTGACATCCATGAATTAGAGAATGATGCATCTAAATTCGGTGATTTTCTCAATTGCAGAAAAACATCTGCCGATGTATCATCTGGTAATAAAGGAAGTGATGCAGTATCTGTCCAGCTAAGTACTTCATTAATCGCAAAATGCACAGGATGTTCATTAATTCCTTTGCTATAATCGCCATAATTTCGATAAGGTCCTCTCATAAAAATTGGATCGCTTTTTGTGACAGGCCTTTTTTCTATAGTAACTAATGAAATAGTGTATTGAGGATGGACATCATCAAAAATCCAACTTCTATTGTTTAAAAGGATAGTGATATCCTGAATTAAACCATTCATAAAAATTGTCTTTCTGAAATCAGTGCTTCCTTTTACTGAAAAAGCTGATCTTGGAAGCACAACTCCAATTCTTCCCCCCGACGCTCTGCATAGCTGCCAGAAACGCCATGCGAACGCTT
>MFGW01000244.1:39268-42514 GCA_001780385.1 Candidatus Fischerbacteria bacterium RBG_13_37_8
CGGATCACCGGTTCCCATCCCGGGAAATGGACCGGAACATAGCGTTTTCCTTAAAATGATATTTTGGTTTAATTCGTGCTGATATTCTACCATGAGATCAGGTCTTGTTCTTCGTTTATTATTTTTAAATGATTCCTGCTGGTGTTGCGGGAGTGAGTGTAATCCCGGAAAATATCTTGTCCAGAATCTATCTTCCTCGATGGTTGCTTCTTCCCATGGAGGATTGCCGACAATAACATCAAATCCAGATTTTTCCTTTAGGAAAACTTCAGGAAAAGCAACCGGAAAATGAAGTGGGGGAAGGGATTCTATTCTTTCTTGAGCATGCTTATGCTCTGATGATCCTGGCAATTTCTCTAAATTTTCAATCCAATTGCTTATTTTTGCGTGTACTGTACGAGCTATCTCATCATCTATTCTTGCGGCAGCCAAAATATCAAATAATGCATTTGCTGCTGCCATAGATTTTTTGGCTTGATCATATGTTTTTCTTGCCGTCGTAACTTCACTCAAATCAGCATCAGATAATTTCAACATTTTTGAGATTGCTTCCCTGGCGCTACCGATGAGTGCTTCAGCAGAGCATGCAAATAGTGAGCCTGCAATTTCTTTAATGAATTCTTGTGCTTCTTCGATAGTAGCAATCCCGACAAGCGAATTACCTTGAATTAAATTATGATCCAGAAATGACAGCGGTAATCCCGGAACAAAAGTATGAATCCAGATTGAAAGCCTTGCCAAATGAACTGCTAAAGGATTTAGATCAACTCCATAAATGCAACGCCTGGCTATCTGCCTTCGAAGCAACTGTGTGTCTTCTATTTCCACTATTTCTGGAAGAGTTACAAGTGATTTTAATGCTTTTGATCTGAGAAATTGCAATTCTGCACTTACAGCCGGAAGAGGACGACGAGTCAAATACCTGGAAAAAGATTTTTCAATTCTATCAATCGCAGCAACCAAAAAATGACCTGAACCCATAGCAATATCAGCAACTCTGAATTCAAAAAATTGTTCTGCTGCCTTTTGTTCATTCTTTATCGCATCTATCCGGGCAAGATGTTCAGATAATACCGGTTCAAGTGCATGGTCGAGCAGGTGCTCTACAGCAAAATTCTTGGTAAAATAAGAACCTGTAGATTTACGCTTTCCTGAAACATTATGTAAATATGGTCTGCCTGCCGCAACTTCTATCTTTTGATTTTTACGTGGAGGACAATAAAGACCATCCTTTCCGGTTGCAAGATCGACTTCAGCTATTGATAGTTCATTTTCAAGCAATCCTTCATAAATAGTGCCGAATTCACGGACACTCAAGCTTCTGAAATCCACTGGACCGCGTACTCCCTCATCTGTTTTGTCGAGGAGCAAATCAGACAGAATTTCACCAAATGCTTCATTTATTAAACGTATCTTTTTGAGTTCAGCGCCTTGTTTAGAGATTTGAGGATCATAAGAAAAGAGTCCGCCATTATAAGGAGGAATTCCCCATTCTCCCTTGCCTTCGTTAACTGCACGAAAAAGTGTCATGCAATCATCCCAATGAGTTGAGGTTTTATCAAAAAAAGTTCCTTTTGCCTTAGCTTCAGCAAGGTCTTTCGCTTTTTGTTTCATCGATCTCCTGCGGTACAGATCATTACTTCTATAAGGGAGCAAATTTTTATCTTCAGCATAGGTAATAAATAAAAGCCTGAAAAGGATAAGCAAAGCCATCTGGTAGGTATCTTCTAATTCTTTGATAGTTGGATTTTTAAAATTTCGAGCTATCATAATAGATTCAGCGAGTTTAGGTATAACGAGATCATGGACTCTATCACGCAGCCGGACGCCAAGATCAGCAGCGAAATCGCTCGATTCAGTTAAGATTTGCTCAAAGCTTCCACCTGAAATTAATGCAGAAGAAGAGAATAAAAGCCATAAATATCCAGCTTCATCATCCCCTATGAGGTCAAGATGCAATTCGATAAATGTCTCCGTTCGACCTCTTCGTCCTACGCCTATTCCCGTCCTGACAGGATATAATCTGATTGTGGAACCTGATGTCATTATTACATAAGGAAGGTTTTCTTCATCCGCTTTGGCAAGCGCATATGATACTGGTGAGATATTTGAGAATCGCTCGCTTATGATTTCAGGGATTTCATTTTGTTCAAGCAAGACAGCTATTGCGATCTTTGAAGTTTCCGAGCGAAGGATTGAAATAGGACCCGGCAGGTTTTCAATAGAAAAACCGAGCCCTTTGAGCAACTGAACATTTCTATCCGATAATATACTCAATGATTTCTCATGCGCATGTTGCCAATCCCTTCTTTTAGGAACACCGTATTGCAACTGATGAATAGCAAAAAGACCTTCATTTCGCAAGCCGGGAAGAGCTGTCTCAACCTCAGGCATAATCCCAAGTAAAAAACGCAATGATGAATGGCGATCAGGTTCGCTAAGTGCAGTTTTACATATTCTCTCTATTCTGTTCAATTCAATGTCAGTAAAAATGTGCGGATCATCTCCTGATGGGCCACAAACAGCAGCCTGCTTCCCATAAATAACAACTAACAGAAGCGGAGTAGCGCGTCCGGCAACTCGTCTTTTCCATACCATCTTTAAATCATTTATGCCGGGACAATGTTTTGTGGTCGCTACAAGAATCTCAAGCGGTTGACTTCCTTGTCCCAAGACAAGCCCCTTGAATTCCCAATCCGGTATTTCTCTTGCTTGAACCGGACGATATTCATAGTCCTCAAGAAAATGCATACATTAGCCCCTTGTCATTTATTTTAGTAAAGATGTCATCTGTTTTTAAATTGCATAATTAAAAATTGAAACCAATATTATTTAATGCCAGCGTAATTTTGAGATAATTTCTTTAATTGCTTTTTGTGCTTCATCGAAATCAATGTAACTGAGACCAAAAATAGGATATTCGTGCTTATTATTCTTTTTTAAAATTGTTTCTATTTCTTTTTCTAAGTCCGAAAGCATTTTTAAATCCCAACCGAATCTTCCTATCGGCCCCCAGGGTTCTTCTCCTTTCTTGATTCGAATATGTGCGCTTAATATAGCATATAAATATTCAAACATAAAAAAACATTTTTTGTATTTTGAATCATCAGGTAAAAGATGTTTAAAAAATTCACGAAGGAACGTGAAAAGGTAATTGTTCAAAGGAGTATTGATATTTCCTTCGTATGGAATTAATTCTTGAAAGCGGTTATCCATTACTTTGGAAGGATATAAAAAATCATATAT
>MFGW01000244.1:42540-44045 GCA_001780385.1 Candidatus Fischerbacteria bacterium RBG_13_37_8
TTATAGGCTTAGTAACAAATAGCAAGATGTTCTCATATTTTTCTGCTTCAAAAAAAGCCATGCCTCCTGCATAGAGTAAAAGAAGAGCTGGGTAATATCGAATACTCCACCATTGTTCACATAATTTTAGAGGCTCCATTGGATTAGCAATACGTTCGAAGCAATCTATCCATAAGTCTGTATGATAATCTGATCCCCAATAACAACCATCGATCATTAATGAAATAATCGTTTCAGAGAGTGCTTCATATTGTTTCATTCTCTTTTGAAGTGCATTTGCGTCAAAAGGAATATCGCAAGGAAATTTATCGGAATTCAGCTCATTCCAAAGTGTTTCAGTTTCATTTCGCATAAGTTCCCAGAGTTTTATTTTAAATTTGTCTTCAGCAACATATTTCTCTAAAATTTGAACAGCAACTTTCGCAGATAATGGATGTTGCATTGAGTATTCTTGTATAGCTTCTACCTTCTCCGACAAATCTTTAAAGAAAGAAGTAGCGTCTTTTTTTATTGGTATATCTCGTCGCAGATCAATCAGGTCTTTAGCCTTTTCTTTTGGATTATCTATATCAATCCAAAAAGTTGTGAAACGGTGGTTCCTGCAGCTTGCTAATGTATCACGCAAAGCAGTATCCCACTCTGCTGACCATCCACAAATAATTAAGCCAAATTCATCGAATATTCTGTTCAAAAGTTTCTTAATTTGAGGAGAATATTTTGCCAATTCCTCTGGTGTATTTTTAATTCTTCCATCAATATAATCCCCGTGAACCTTAATAATTGTACATTTTGAATGAATATAGGGAATAGCTCCTCTGGCATCAGCTGGAGTTTTTATAACTGTAGGTGTAATTCCATATTCTTCTATTGCATTCTCAATTAGGCGGTCAAAATTGGTTGTTATAATTACACGTATGTATGATTGAACTACTAATTCAGCAATCGCTTTATGAGCCTCTGTAGGAATTTTTAATCCCTGTTCACGTTCTTCAGCGCTCGGTTCAAAATAGCTCCTTAATAGCATTACTCTATCAATAGGCGATATTGCTATTTTTTCGAGGAGTTTGGAATAATCTGGTTCTTCATTGTATGTCTTTCTGTACCATTCATCAGGATTAGGCTCACAATTCTTTTTTAAAAGGTGAGCAATCTTTCTTATTAAATCTAAGGTTATCTCCCAACCTGTGGGAATCCCGGCAGCTCTTGATACTCCCGAACCAATTAGTAATGTATAGCCTCCTGGCATCGAATGAACCGAAAATGCTACATTTAGCAAAGGATCCATCATTTCTCGACAATATCCTATCTAATATTCTATTAATATCATTTTAATACCTAAATGCTATCATGGTATTAAAGGGGCGTCAAGTCTGATTTAATATTTACAAAAATTCTGCTCTATTTTTTCTTGTAAGACTAGATTCTTCTGCCCTTCTTGTTCTCAAAAAAAAACTCTCATCTTCCGCGAAAAAGTATTCGCTATGCTCAAAAATAATCAGCGTATC
>MFGW01000244.1:44066-45795 GCA_001780385.1 Candidatus Fischerbacteria bacterium RBG_13_37_8
ATGCGCTTATGGCGCCATAGCGGCTTCTCTGTTCATACCGACGTCTCCATCCCTCATAACAATGACCAAGCACTATCAAACCTCGCTCAATATATTATTCATCCCTCCTTTTCTCCTCATAAAATCAATTACATCCAAAAAACTAATTCCATCATCTATAATTCTATATGACGAAAATTGATTTTCCTGTAAAGTCTCTTCCCGCAACAATCGATTCTCGCGATGCCTTTCATGAAAAATTCTTCATCATCGAAACCCAGATAGGAAATATTTGTAAGCAGGAATGATTGAAATGTTCAAATTATCCACTTTGATCTCATCTTCTTCTGAATATGTTAATATGATTCCTTCTTTTAAATTAAATCTTTTGCAAACTTCCTGTAAACCTGCTACCTCACGCTGCAAGGTTGCTTTATCCGCTAGACTGTAACATACCTGGAATGCACTTTGTACCACTGATTTATCAATTAAGATAAAATCACATTCTTTTTTGTCCCTGTGAAAAAATACATCGAAACCCCGCTTTATAAATTCACCGTAGACAAAATTTTCAAGCAATTTACCATGATCATGAGAATACTTAAATGTTGCTGCATTGAGAAGACCATTGTCAATCATATAGATCTTTTTTTCAGTGAACTCCTGCTTGATGACCGAAGGTATATATTTTCTCACCGTAAAAAAGAGATATATTGCATTAACATATTCCAGATAATCATACAGTGAGTTTTTACCTATCTTGAAACCTTGCGATTTCAGTTCATTATACATTTTATTGATGGAAAATGAACTTCCGATGCTCTCAATCATTCTTCGTGTGAAATACTTAAGTACTGAAAGATTAGTGATGGCATAGCGTTCTACAAGATCCCGGTAGAGCATTACGTCAAAATATTCCTGCAACACTTTGGTTTTAAAAGCACTATCATCGTAATTCAATATTTCAGGAAATCCACCCTCAATAAGAAAACGTTCTAAATGACTAAAAAGAAGCGCTTTACTCTGTGAATGATAAAGATCAATTTCCGTACCTATGAATTGAATGAATTCTTTGAAAGAGAGTGGAAATATTTCATAAGTAACAGTTCTTCCTCGCAGTGCCGTGGCAATCTCTTTACTCAAGAGCCTGGAATTTGATCCAGTGATGAAAATGGAGTGAGTGATTGTATAAGTTCCTTCATGCAATTAATCAATGTGCATGTTTTACCACTCCTTCGTACACCTGAAAGCGTAATGATTTTTCCCGTATGGAGGGGTATTGCTATATCACGCAATTTCGTAGGTGGCAGCTTGCTTTTATGAAAATTCCTGACTACTTCTTTTATTAATTCTTTCTTCATAATAAAGAAAGTATATCATATTTATTATTCGATGTAAAGAAACTATGTTCTTATAATTCGAACTGCCAGGCATTCGCAAGAAATTTCACCATTTGCGCACGCGTGACATTATTATTCGGACAATAGGTGGATGCTGTGCATCCGGCGGTTACTCCGGAATGAAGCAATGTCTCAAAATATGCATAAAACATGTAAGAGGCAGGCACATCGTTGAAACTCTCACCTACATGATATGTATAATCGAATGAAACAGGTCCGTAATCATCAGCCGCTACCTGCTCGGTGACATCAAAATCCCAGTGTGTTGCAGAGCAATTTGCCGACGGTGCTGTCAATTCATAGCAGGTCGTGCATAATGCATCACCACCTGCTGAAATATCACCATAATC
>MFGW01000244.1:45802-46560 GCA_001780385.1 Candidatus Fischerbacteria bacterium RBG_13_37_8
GACTGAGTTATATTAACGGGATCGTTTGTGGTGAGGGTACCTTCAGTATTGTAAGCATAGGAATAGCCGGTATTTTGAAGATGTCCAAGCAGAGTAACAAGTTCATCCGGTTCTATTATTCCGTTTGGCGTGGGATTTCCTGCATCGTATATTTGTGGCTTCTTACCATTATAAGGCTAAACTACGATGTTAGGAGAGCCACAAATCAGGATATCAACAGCCTCAGAATTCGCACCTGATATCGATGTATCAGCAGGCAAGATAGAGGTTGTATTAATTTCAGCGACAGTATTTGATGAGATACAATTTGAATCATTTGCATTTATAGCAGTATCATTTATGAAATTGCATGATGAATTCATAGTCCCATATTGGTTCAGTCTCAATAACCAAAAATCAAGTAAGTTACCGTATTTATCTCCTGCAACAATATATCCCCCATCACTTGTTTATTGAATTGAATTGATGCGATCATTACTTGAGGTTCCGTAAACATGCGCCCATGATACTTGTGCCTGCGCATTCACGGCATTAAAAACCAGCAGACAAGCCACAACATTGAAATAGAATTTATAAGAAAAAAAGATTTTCGAAAAGAAGATCGTATCGCTGAGATTATTAAACAAAGAGGAGATCATCCTGGTTTTGTCCATATCTTTTCTGCTCTTGAGACATGCACTTGCTATAAACCCTGGCATAATAAAAAGACACACCGTACCTACCTCATTTATCATACTGGCAAGTGCCTTCATTACTAT
>MFGW01000244.1:46588-46746 GCA_001780385.1 Candidatus Fischerbacteria bacterium RBG_13_37_8
TATGCTATGTCAGAGTACCCACTTGGATTCCCTTCCGCCTTCTTTTTTATTGCAATGGTCATAATTACCTGGCTATGCAGTTAATAAAGCATCATATCAATCATAGCTTATTGATTTCTTTGCCAAATTGCTAAAATATTTTTATTTAGATACTATAC
>MFGW01000245.1 GCA_001780385.1 Candidatus Fischerbacteria bacterium RBG_13_37_8
TATACGTAATTTATCTGTCTTGAAATAAAGTATTCCGATAGTCTCGGAATTTGAATCAAATAATCTATTTAATAATAAATTCATCATGATTTCTTTTTAAATAATTCCAATATTTGATCTTTGAGTTTGTTTAAATTTTCCGTGTATTCTCTTCGTAGTTCGTTTATGTCTTCTTTACATTCAACATAAAAGTTAATAAACTTGTCTTGTTTGTCTTCTATCCGCGACATTCTGTTATTCATATTACCTAAAACGTATGTAAAAACAAGTAATATAACAAATGATGCAATAGTGACTATTAGATTGATTGAATTTTGTTTGTCTGATTTCCTTCTACAATCCTTTTCCGGCTGCTTCTTACTGTTAACCATGGAGAACCTCCGTTTTTACTATATTAAGACATACTATTTTTTTCGTCAAGTTTAAATTATCGGAAAAAAATAAAGAAACATTAGAAAAAATCTTGACAAGAATTTATACTTGTTGTATATTGTTGTATATAAATAATAGGAGAAGGGAGATTTATGAGGCAATACCCTTAGAGCCTGGCAGCCTGGAAATAGACAGGCATGGCATTATAATAACAATCAAGGAGTAATTATGAAACAAAAAGAAAGAATAGATTTTAATTTAGGAATAAGAACCGGAAACCTTATTTTAAAAACTATTGATAAATTGGTAAAAGACAGACAGAAATCCGATTCTTGTTATAACAGGTCAAGATGGGTAAGGGAAGCAATTATTGAGAAAATACAAAAGGAACAAGGTTAAAGAAATGAAACTCTGGGATAAGATTATAGATTCATTCTGGTTCCATGTCATAGTAGCTTTTGTTTTAGGTCTTTTTGTAGCCTTTATGATATGGAGTATATCTGAAATAGTATTTTATATTATGAAATAAGGAGAATAAGAAATGAAACTTAGTAAAAAAGAAAAGCAACTATGTATTAATAAATGGCAATGGTTTTATGACCATCCAACAGAACGATATATGCCTGAATTTTCAGAATTAAGAAAAAAGTTAAATGATTATTATTTAATTTGTCCTCTTTGTCATCATTATAGAAAAACACAATGTATAGGTTGCCCTTTAAAACATTGCGATGATAATTTTTTTGCTTCCTGGCTGAAAGCTAATACTTCCAGAACCCGCAAGAAATACGCAGGTAAACTACTTGAAATTATGAAAGCGTTATAGGAGAATAAAATGAAAAGAGAAGATTTTGTTGCTGAAAAAGCTATTCTTGTGACTCAATTAGAAATAGCATATAAAATACTTCAAGGAACAAATGAAAAATCAGAAAGAAAATTTAGAATATGCCAAAATGTTTTAACTTGGTTAAATGAAATATCTTTAAAAGTTTATTATGATGATTTGGAGATCAAGCCATGAAATGTGAAAACTGTCCATATAAAGATATAGCATCAGTACCAAATGAACATGCTTTCGATGTTCCAGATAAAACAATGATTTTTTATAAAGACGTCGACTACTGCACTGAACATTCAATGCCTTGTGATGACGCTTATCTTAATTGTCCTTACCGGGAAATAACAGTAGAAGCACAGCATATACAATTGGTTATAGGATTATTGAAAAGTCATACTGAACATCCTAAAATATTTACAGCAGGAACAGCAATAGAACAATTAAATAAAATACTTTTTGGAGAAGACTTAACATGATAAAATATGAAGCAAGTGTGAGTTGCTATGCAACTATTGAAAAAATTGAAGTATTAAGAGAAACAGAAAAATGTGTATTTATAGAAACAAGATATGGTGAAGATAAACGCTTAAAAGATAATTCATGGAGACCTATTTTCGATACATGGGAATTAGCTCATAATTGGATTGTTTCAAAAGCAATCGAAAAAGTAGAATCTGCTCAAAAACAATTAAGCTATGCAGAAGAAGATTATAATAAAGCCATAAACATGGAGGAGGCAAAATGACAACAGAACAGAAAGCCCGTAAAAGAATTAAAGAACTCGAACTTGAAATTACTGCTTATGTCAAGTCAATAGACTATCATAAGTCCTGCATAGCAATCATAGAACATGAGCAGAAGAAAGCACAGGAAGAAGTCACAAAGCTGAGAGAAAGGATGGGATGTATTATTACTTTAGACTCAGCGTTACTAAAATATTATGGAAAGTAAATAAAATGACTAAACAGGAAGCAGCAATTATTAGTACATATACTGGAATTTTAATAGGTGAATTTAGCGATATGCATGAATATATTGAGAAAATAATGAATCGTCCAGTATTTACGCATGAATTAGGAGACCATAAAATAGTTAAAGAAATAAAACAAAAATCAAAGCAAGATTTTATAAATATATTAATTAAGGAGAAATAACATGAATGATATAACCAAAGTAGAGACCAAAGCAGTAAAGAAAAGAGCAATAAAAGTTGATCTTCCGGCAACTCCTGAAAATATGCTTATGACAGCATTGCAGCAGGGGATGTCAATTGATATTATTGAAAAGTTGATAGGTTTAAAAGAACGACTTGAAAGAAGTGAAGCGGAGAAAGCATTTAGAGAAGCAATGTCAAAATTTCAGGCAGAATGCCCTGTAATAAAGAAAAAGAAAAAAGTACCGAATAAAGATGGAACTTCAACACGATACAAATATGCGCCTACTGATGATATTGTAAGAATAGTCTCTCCAATAATGGCAAAATATAATTTATCTTTCACGGCAAAAACAAGATTGGAAACAAGGGACGAAATACCCGGAATGACTGCGATTGCAAGAATTTCTCATATACTTGGATATACAGAGGAAACAGAATTCTGGTCACCTATCGATGACAATCAATATATGACTAAACAACAGAGATACGGATCGACAAGAACATTTACGATTCGTTACGCCTTATCGGATGGTTTGGGAATTATAACAGGTGATGAAGATAATGACACCAATGATCCTGATGCAGCAAAGAAAAAAGAAGAAGCCGAAAAAAGAGGACAGGAAGAATTAGATAAATTAAGACAATTTATAAATTCTAATGAATATCTAAAAAAAGGATTTGAGATACTTGAATATACAGAACGGGCACAATGGGCATTTTGTAACGGTAATAAATGGAATGCTGAACAGATTAAAAATTATTTAAACCTACTTGTGGATAAAAAAAATGGGCAATAGATTTGATCCGGCACTCCATAAATATTACATCAATGAAATTGAAGTTCCGCATATTACCGGACTGCTGCCCAAACAGGAAAAATATGTTTCTGATGAAAAATACGAAGCTGCAAGGAAAAGGGGTGAAGATAATCATTCAATGATTAAACTTTTTCTGGACACAGGGGATATATATAATGATCCAATGTTATTTGCTTTAGATATAATGCTAAAAGATCATCCCGAATTCGGAAAAGTCATTTTATATGAACAACCTTTATTCTCAAAAAGGTATATGTTCGGAGGGAAACCGGATGTTATTTTTGAGAATGCTAAAATTGATTTCAAGCTGAATTTCAACAATAAATATTATCACTCATTACAGTTAGCAGCACAAGAAATATTAACAATGGAAAACAATATTTCACCGGATACTGAAAATTGGTTTATAGCATATTATCAAAATTCAAAATTTAAATTAAAACCGGTTTATAACCCGGAAGCAAAAAAAATGTTTTTAAAATTGGTCGATAAATATTATATCGATCAATCAATAAATAAATTTCTGAAAGGAGAAATCGATGGATAATCAATTACAAACAATCGTACAGTCAAGCGGACTGGACAAAATCAAGGCTGATTTCATTTTACAACAGTTCCAGGATTACTTTAAAATAGCGGGAGAATGGGAGCTAAAAGCTAAATCAATTGTAGTCACAGATGAAAGCCAGACAACAGACATGGAAATGGCAAGAGTCGGCAGGCTGTTCTTAAAGGAAAAGAGAGTCGCTATTGAGAAGGCAAGGAAGTCTTTAAAAGAACAGGCACTCCGGGAAGGCAAGGCAATTGACGGCATAGCTAATGTTCTAAAAGCGTTAATAGTTCCGATTGAAGAATATCTGGACAAACAGGAACACTTCGCAGAGAATAAAGCCAAAGAGGAAGCCGAACGCAAACGCATTGAAGAAGAACAAAAAGCCGAAGAAGAACGAATCAGACAGGAAAAGATTATTATGCTACATAATGAGCGTAAACAAATTGTATTGCCATATTTATCCTGGTGGGATGGAAATTTAGCTTCTGCTAATTTAGGGGAATTATCTGAAGAAGATTTTAAAAATATTGTATCCGGATTAAAACTTAACAAAGAAGAGTACGACAAGAAGCAAGAAGAAATCAGATTTGAAAATGAAAAGCTGAAAATTGAAAAAGAAAAAGCTGAACTGGAACGCAAGAAATTGGAAGAAGAAAACCGGAAAGAACGTGAAAAGCTCGAAACTGAAAAGAAGGTGATAGAAGACAAAGCCCGCAAGGACAAGGAAGAAGCTGAGAGATTTGCCAGAGAAGAAAAGGAAAAGCAGGAAGCAGAAAAAAGAGCAATTGAAGAAAAGGCGAGACAGGAGATAGAAAAGCAGGCAGCTGCTATTGAAATAGAAAAAAGCAAGGCAAGACTTGCAATAATAGAAGCTGATGCCAGAGAGCAGAAGTTAAGAGAGGAAGCTGAAAAAGCAAAGCAGGAACTTGCAAATCAGAAAGAAATGAAGTGTCCTTATTGCCAGAAAACATTCTTTGCTTAATTACATGCAAACTAAGGAAACATACAGGCTAATGAATTAAAAAGCCCTACAATGAAAAAATGCCTTATTTGTAATCAATTATATGATGCTTCTAAGGAGACTGAAAGACTGATAGCATACTGGCATAGTGATAAGATATGCAGTGCAAAATATACGGAGTACAAGGAGAATAAGAAATGAAAATAAATTTTAAAGTATTTATTAAGTCTGAAGATAGATATGTATCTCCGTTAGGCTTTGTAATAATTGATGACAATATTATAAGACTGTATTACAAAATTGAAAATGGCATGTTTAATGGTTTTCCTTACAAAATGGATGATATAATAATCGAACAATTGGAGGTAGTGGAATGAAAAAACAACTTAAACGCATCCTTAAAATCTTACACAAATCAAATGAGAAAGCCTGGCGCGATATGGCAATCCGGGGAATAGCAGACTTTAACAAGTACGCAGAATTTATTGAAAATGAAAAAAAGAGAAATAAGATCATAGTGTTAGCTGGCATTATATTTCTTGTAATCTTATTGTTAGTTGCTTATTATGTGTTACCGTAGGCATTATAATGCAGCCTGGTTCATCTGAAGCATGACGTCATACGTCATAGATAAGGTAGGATGGTTGGGCTTAAAACTTTGCTGTTCCGGGGCAGTGGCGGCCTGACTTTCATGTCGGATTACCGGTAGGGCTAACGCTCACAAGACCACAATCCGGCGTTGGCGGGGCAAGAACCTCGTTAAAAATTCATCGGGGCAGGTAGCCAACGTAGACCTGCATTTTAAAACAAGGAGAAGATAATGAGTGAAAAAGATTATTTGTGTTTAAAATGGGGAACGCTGAAAGGATGGGATTTGCATAGTGACAAAGGCAAGGAATTACTTAAAAAATATTTGGATATTGGAATGAACATATCAGCTATGTGTCAAGATGATACTCCAGAGCAAAAACAACTTATTCTTGATATAATAGACGAGTGCAATTCCGATACAATTCATCTTGATTGGGATGCAATAGATGTATCAAAAGAAGAGGCTAAAAAATATATAATGGAGTATGGAAAAAACAATGAGTGATAATTTAAACGAATGGGAAAAAAGTATAATAAACAATTTAACAAAGAACGAACATGATTATATCGACGGGAAATCTAATTCTTATTTTGATGCTAATTTATATTTGATTAAATCAGAGATATTCAAAGCTATGCAGGAATTATGGAAATCTGATAAATGCGCCTATGCTAATTTTGCACAAATTTCGATGAAAGATTTTAATGCCATTCTTGAATCAAGAGGCATCAAGGAGAGAATATGAAAGACAAACTTTATATCTGTAACATGGCAGGGACAGAGCATTGCAAGAAAGTAATTCATACTAATATTTGTGGGCATCAAAATAAACATGAATTAAATTTACATTGTGTTGAAAATGATTGTTGCAAAACTAAAGTCAAATGTATCCCATATCAGGAGGAAAACAAATGACAAAAATTATTAAAACAATAAATATAGATAAAGAAGATATTGAGACATTGACAACGACAACCAAAGGACAATCGGGACAAATTAACATTATAGAATATTCTTATTGTAAAGATTGTGGTAAAGAATTAAAAATTGAATTTCATCTTATTTTTAAGCAATAAGGATAAAGATGAGATATGACAATAAAACAATTACTTAAAAGTTATCCGGCAAGAATAACAATGTATGATAAGTGGTTAGTTATATTTGATGAAAAATTTCTAGTCTATGAACACAAACCTTATGCTAAAAAAACAACAATAGTTTATTCTGGAAATAGCGAAAGTAAAGCAGTTGAAGCATTGGTGAACTAACCTCGCCTAAAGACGAAGGCTTCTTCTTTCAGCGAGAGACGTTGAAAAATCTCTCTCCAGAAGCGTAAATTTGGGCAGTTCCTGCCCTATTGATTTTAGACCAAAAAGGAGAATATTTTGAGCAGCATTCAGATCGCGATTGACAGTTTTACCACATTTACAAATCCATTCTCTATCTTTCAAAGTAAGAGAATCATTTATCCAACCACAAGATACATGTCTTTTACTGGAAGGAAAAAATCTGTCAATCTGCCCAAAATATGCTCCATCCCATTCGGATTTATATTTAAGTTGGCGAATGAATTCACTCCAGCCACTATCCGAAACAGATTTTGCAATTTTATGATTAGCCTGCATTCCTTTAACATTCAAATCTTCGGCAAAGATGCTTTGGTTTTCAGTAACAAGCCGATGACTCAATTTATGAATAAAATCCAATCTCTGATTAGTAATTTTTTCATGAATACGAGCTACTTTTATTCTGGCTTTATTTTTATTATTGCTTCCTTTGACTTTACGAGAAAGCAATTGTTGAAGCCTTTTCAGTTTATATTCAGATTTACGCAAATACTTAGGACTATCTATTGTTTTATTATCAGATGTTACAAGAAAAGATTTCAATCCAAGATCGATACCTATTTTGTTTCCTTTTTTCTTTGGTTTGATTTTCTGTTCAATTTCGCAGAGAATAGATGCGTAATATTTCCCGGAAGGTACTTTAGAAATATTAACGCTTTTCATAATTCCTATAATATCACGATGAATAATTATTTTAATCGGATCAATTTTAGGAATATTCAATTGTTTATTTTTAATATCAACAGTGAAACATTGA
>MFGW01000246.1:0-1165 GCA_001780385.1 Candidatus Fischerbacteria bacterium RBG_13_37_8
GTTCTTATTATTTACTAATATCTCCGGGTGCCCCTTTAGGGGCATGATCGACTCCTATGTAAGCGACGCTTAGTCGTTGCGAGCTTTGCAAAGCTAAGCGTAATAATCCAAATTGCGCTGTCATTATGAGCATTCCGTAAGGAATGCGTAATAATCCGTAACGAACTATGCTTCTAACCCGTTAGGGATTGCTACGTTTGCCTCCGGCAAACTCACAATGACAAAAGCCGCGGATTGTTACGTTTGCCTCCGGCAAACTCACAATGACAATCAATATTTTTTTAACTATAATATCTATCTGTCCTATTGTCAACTATTATTGTGTATTATTCGTCGAATCATATATTAAAAAGGAGAAAACAATAAAAATGATCAACTTAAAAAAAATAATAATTCTTGTATTACTTATATGTATTATTTATTCAATAAGTATTTATGCACAGCAGCCGGATTTGATGAATTCTGCAGAAACGCAAATTGCCTTGAAAAAACTATTGACATTTGGGAGTGTTCTTTACGTTGGCGCACATCCTGATGATGAAAATACTGCGAATCTCGCATATTTTTCCAAAGAAAAAATGATGCGTGCAGGATACCTTGCACTAACGCGAGGGGATGGCGGCCAGAATCTCATCGGTTCTGAAAAAGGTGAATTGATGGGCTTGATCCGCACCTATGAATTATTGGAAGCACGCAAAATAGATAGCGCTGAACAATATTTCACGCGCGCCATCGATTTTGGCTTTTCAAAAACTTCAGAGGAATCTATCAATATTTGGGGAAAAGATAATACTATCGAAGATATTGTATTAGTTATCCGAAAATTTCAGCCAGATATTATTATAACGCGGTTTTGTTTAGAGGAGGGGGGCAGTGGTCATGGGCATCATACTGCCTCTGCCATACTTGCATTGGAAGCATTTAAAGCTGCTGGTGATTTGACAAGTTACCCTGAACAATTAAAGTATGTTTCGACGTGGCAACCGAAGCGAATCTTATGGAACACATGGCGTCCCTACCGTGATGAGTTAAAGCCGGAGGAACTTCAAAAATTAATTAGCGTAGATGTCGGCACATATAATCCATTATTCGGTAAATCTTATTATGAAATTGCTTCGAAAAGCCGCAGCATGCATAAAAGCCAGGGATTTGGTGCGGTGCCTAT
>MFGW01000246.1:1203-3300 GCA_001780385.1 Candidatus Fischerbacteria bacterium RBG_13_37_8
GCGAGCCTGCGAAAACTGATTTATTTGAAGGTGTTGATACTTCATGGAAGCGTGTTAAAGGCTCTGAAAAAGTGCGGGCGCTCCTGGAACAAGCGAATGCTGAATTCCAGCCGGCTGCACCATATAAGATAGTGCCATTGCTCATGCAAGCTCTGGTCGAATTGAAATCATTGCCGCAATCAAACTGGACGACGCAGAAATCTCGCGAATTAAAAGAAGTAATACGTACTTGTGCCGGATTGTGGCTGGAAGCAATGTCTGCCGTCGATTCAGTTGCTCCGGGACAGGAAATTAAAGTCGCTGCTGAATTAATCAATCGCTCCGATTATCCATTCGCTCTTAAGAAACTCGTAATTTCGCCGGATAAAACTATTGAAATTCAACAGGTGTTGCAAAACAATATTTCGTTTAAAAAAGAATTTACCATCGCTATTACCAATGTTGAATATACTCATCCTTACTGGTTGAAAGCAAAAGCACAGAAGGGAATCTATACGGTGACAGATGAGCAGTTAAGAGGAATGCCTATCGCACCCTATCCTATTAATATAACAGCCGTGCTTGAAGCAGAAGGACGAGAAATTAGTTATGATATACCGGTGCTTTACCGGTTACGTGACCCGGTTGAAGGCGAGATTATTCGCCCTATATCGATAATCCCGCCTGTCACAGTAAATTTTAAAGAGAATGTATTTTACTTCACGGGCAAAGAAGCTCAAAGCATTGGATTGATTATCCGCAGTGGTCCTGCTGCGGTGCAAGGTGAGTTAAAATTAGATCTTCCTAATGCATGGAAAGCAGAACCGATAGTTACTTCATTCACCATAGATATTCCTTTTACCGAGAAGGAGTTATTTGTGACAGTTATTCCTCCTGCTGAAGATAGAGTGGATGATGTGACTGCAGAGGTCATCGTGAATGGAAAAAGTTATCACAACAGCCGCGTAGTAATTGAATATTCCTATTTACCGTTTTTACTTTTACATCCTGAAGCAGAAAGCCGGTTTGTGCGTTTGGATTTAAATGGTGAGCATCAGAATAAGCAGATCGGTTACATAATGGGTTCTGGTGATGATATCCCCATGTATTTAACGCAGGTAGGATATCGTGTTAAACTGCTTGAGGATGAAGAACTACGCAGTGGAGACCTTTCAATTTATCATGCTATTATTACCGGTGTCAGAGCATATAATACACGTGATATTCTCAAGCATGTTCAACCACATTTGCTGGAATATATCAAGAACGGAGGACGGCTGATAGTGCAATATAATACTGACCGTGGTTTACTCATCCCGCAGATAGGACCCTATCCGTTTGAACTATCACGCAACCGCGTAACGGAAGAAGATGCTGCTATAACATTGCTGGTGCCTGATAATCCTGTGTTTTTGCATCCCAATAAAATAACGCCGCAAGATTTTGACAACTGGATCCAGGAACGCGGTCTCTATTTCGCTGATAAATGGGACTCTCATTATTCGCCATTAATGGCTTGTCATGATGCTAATGAAGAACCACAACAGGGCGGCATGCTGATGGCAGAATATGGCAAAGGAGCTTTTATTTATACCGGTTATGCATTTTTCCGGCAGTTACCAGCAGGTGTACCCGGTGCATTGAAATTATTTATCAATATGATTGATTAGTGTAAGGGCGGACCTATGCGTCCGCCCTCAAATGTGTAGGGGCAGACCTGTGCGTCTGCCCTCAACGAAAAAGAGGCAAAATTGAATAACATGCAGCATAATGAACTAAATAATGATAAACCGCCAATATTGAATAAATGGTGTAATCTTTATCTTGTAGTGTTAGGTAACCTCATATTCTGGATTGTGTTATTCACTTTATTTACATGGATCTTCCGATGAGTGCAATAGACTGGGCAGTATTGCTCCTATCATTGGTATTTATCGTTTTATACGGTATATGGAAAGGGAGAGGAAACCGCGACATTCGCGGTTACTTAATGGCAGATAAAGGTCTCCGCTGGCATATTGTTATGCTTTCCGTAATGGCAACACAGGCAAGCGCCATTACATTTCTTTCCACACCCGGGCAGGCTTATGCAGACGGAATGCGTTTTGTCCAATTTTA
>MFGW01000246.1:3318-5978 GCA_001780385.1 Candidatus Fischerbacteria bacterium RBG_13_37_8
AATGATTATCCTTTCAATAACAGTCGTACCTCTATTTCACCGGTTGAATGTATATACTGCATATGAATATCTCGAGACACGTTTCGATTTAAAAACACGCGGATTTACTGCTGTGTTATTTTTAATTCAGAGAGGATTTGCTGCCGGTCTGACAATTTTTGCACCGGCAATTATTTTATCCACGTTACTCGGATTGAATCTATACATTACTAATTTAGTGATAGGCGGTATAGTAATTATATATACTGCTTCCGGGGGCAGCAAAGCAGTCAGTTGGACGCAAACACAGCAAATGATAATTATTCTGCTGGCAATGACTGCTGCTTTTTTCATTATAATATTCATGCTGCCGAAGGATGTATCATTCATCGATGCATTATTTGTGGCAGGAAAATTGGGGAAATTAAATGCTGTTGATTTTTCTTTTGATTTGAACAACCGTTACAATATCTGGTCCGGGCTAATTGGTGGCTTTTTTTTAGCGCTTGCATACTTTGGCACTGACCAATCACAGGTGCAGCGTTACATCACTGGAAAATCTATCGCACACAGCCGCATGGGACTTCTGGCAAATGGATTGGTGAAAGTGCCCATGCAGTTTTTCATTTTATTACTCGGTGCGTTGGTATTTGTCTTTTATCAATTCACGCCACCGCCATTATTTTTTAATACCGTTGAAAGCAGGGGAGTCAGGGATGGCAAATGGGGCGGGCAATACCGCATGATTGAAACCCAGTATCAAAAGGCATCTGAAGAAAAAGCACATCTTGTTCAGCAACTTGTGCAAACTCGTCACAAGGCAGACAAGAGCGAATTGGCAGAAGTGAACAGGAAATTGCAATCAAAAGAACAAGAGGCAAAAGACCTCAAAGCCAAAGGCGTAGAATTGATAAAAAAACATTCTGCCAATAAAGATGTGACGGACACCAATTATATATTTCTATACTTTGTATTAAAGTGCATACCTGTAGGTTTACTCGGATTGATTATCGCAGCGATAGTAGCGGCGTCGATGTCTTCCACATCATCCGAGATCAATGCCTTAGCTGCCACGGTGGTGATTGATATTTATAAACGCATGATAAAAAAGGATGGCAGTGATCGACATTACTTGCTAGTATCAAAATTAGCAACGATATTGTGGGGATTGTTCGCGATTATGTTTGCACAACTCGCCAACCGGCTGGGAACCCTGGTCGAGGCGGTGAATATACTCGGTTCATTGTTTTATGGCACCATTTTAGGAATTTTCCTGGTCGCTTTTTATGTCAAATTTGTAAAGGGCGCCGCTGCTTTTTATGCAGGGATACTTGCTGAAATTGCAGTCTTTCTCTGTTTTCTCTATACCGACATTTCATTTCTTTGGTACAATGTGGTCGGCTGCCTGCTGGTAGTAATTCTCGCCATCCCCATTAATTATGCCTTAAAGAAAAAGAATATTTAAACCACAGAGAACACAGAGATATGAATGCTGTCATTATGAGCATTCCGAAGCAATGCGTAATAATCCCATAAGCACCCCCTCGGTAATGAATAAAGCAGCAATACAAACTACAACCGGAAAATAGACTTTATTTGATTTTCGCATTAGAATAATGCAGAGGTCAAGAATGAGTTTTTAGCTGAATATTAAAAGGATTTTGAGAAAATAACTCCACGGAAACACGAAATTTCTTTGCCAGCATTTTATCATTTTTTATTTTTCGTTGGTAGGCTCTCTTGAATCCTTCATCCCAATGCAGTTTAATCACTCTCTAAATCCTTTAATAAGTGTTCTGCGGAGCCAGTTTTTGATTTTCCCTTCTTATAATTTGCTCTTGCTTCCTTTACTCTCTTAGCAATTGCATCCCTCTTAGCTTCAATTAGCTGTTTATTAATAATTTCAATTACATATTCCCTGTCTTCTAACGAGAGTTCATTAAAATCTTCGATTACCTTATTTATTGCAGTATCCTTCACCTTTTTAACTCCTTATATTATTTATAATAGCACAGGGTAATATAAATTTCAATGGTATTATAAACACTGGGGCAAGGTCATGGAACAGATTGAGGTCAGAGTTGAGACTTATTATGCAATTATCTTTTCCTTAACCTTTTCCTTTCATTAATTTCTTTAATCTTATTATTTCTTGTTCAAATTATCGAGGATTTTTTCGGCTGATATAATCATTTGTTTTGTTGATATTGCATCACCAACGGCTATCTTCATCCATTGGTCAGGCAGAATTTTTCCCGTTCTGCACATGCGCATCATTTCTTCTGCGAGATTGCTTTTTTCAAGGATGTAGTGTTCAACCTGGAATGAGATAATTTGACCGATTGCATAGTTGGGCAGGTATGCAGGATAATTGATCATATGTGAATAAATTGCTAGAAAATCCTGATCCTTAACTTTGAACACGGGCGCATAATACCTGTTCCACACGTCTTTCGCTATACTAATGACTGCCTGCTTAATTTCAACATTCGTGGCATTAGGATGAGCGTAAAGCCAATGCCAGACTTCCATGTCCATCATTCCAACACCTGCTAATTCATAGGTGTACCAGAGGTTGAACAATGCTTTTTGGTCGATAGAGGTAGAGGTGGATTGCTGCACACCGAGAACCTGCAGGTCACGTGCTTGGAACAGGATAGCGAATGCTTCGGTAAAAGCGC
>MFGW01000246.1:5993-8369 GCA_001780385.1 Candidatus Fischerbacteria bacterium RBG_13_37_8
GGAGCATGTAATAATCAACATCATGCAAGGTAAGCACCTGCTCCACGTTGTGTCCGAATTCGTGAATAGCAATATTGAAACCTTTGTAATTCATGCCCTCAGGCGGGATACGTGTGCGCAGATGTGCCTTATCGGATTTCATATCTGCAGCCATGGCATGTCCGGAGCCTCGTGAAGCATCAACATCAATTTTTGTACTCAGGAATAATGCTTTTTCCTTATTGAAACCAAGTTTCATGAGTATATTTGCGAGGTCATTCTTAAATGCTTCGCTTGCGGGGTATTTTTTTCTTACCAGGTCATCGAGCTCTTTTTCATTGAATGCTTGCTCCGTTTTGAATCCGGGATACCAGACATCAAACGGTTTTAATTTCCGGTTGAGCCGTTTTTCAATAAGAGCTGCCATTTTTGGAATGACAGGACTCTTTAATACTGATTCAAATAATTCTATGACGCGTTCCTCTGTCAACTCACGTTCTCTTTTGAATCTCCGGTCTATAAAGGTAGGAAGAGTGGGATAGTAAGCATCAACTGCATGTTCAACTTGAAAGAGACTTCGCAAGAGCTTGAAGCGTTCATTTGGCTCCGGAGGACAGGGCAGTTCCTTGCTATCATCCTTTGAAAACACCTTATTTGAATCTACGTCCCAAAGTACTTTATCATTATTAATAACACATCCGGGGATATCCTGATGAATAATATGTTCCATGACGCTTATAATTGCTTCCTGCTGAGTTAGTCCTTTTGGATTGCTATACTGAGCTTTCAATTCATCCCTGATGCCCCAGTGTGATATTAATTTGAGGTTAGCTGGAAAGAGGTCTTTTTTACCTTTGAAAATAATGTTCCCCAGATAAATATTGTAATTAGCGATATAATCCTCAGCTTTTAAATAAGTAGTGCTTGATTGTTGCTGTACTTCATAGGGAACACGCGAAAGTACAATATCTGCAAGGCGTGTGTATGCCCATTGGTAGCGTGACCATTGTTCACCGAGTACAGTCTTTTCCTCGAGTGAATAGATGGGAAAATTAAGCAGAATCAGGAAGCCAATTTTTGTGGTAAAGAGATCATCATCGAAATGAGACCAGGGAGAAAATTCAGCAAACATATAATCAGCCGCTGATGGTTCACCAGTATCAAGGTGCAGTGCTTTTAACAGATCCCTGTTTATAACGGTATAATTTCCGTAGATAACTTCGAGGTTAGTCTGTATACTATTGAAAGTTTTGTTGAGAAGCTGTTCATCGACAATGAAATTTTTTGTGCAGAATTCAGTGAAATCTTCTTCTGAGCCATCTTTTTCAGTCCAGAGAGCGGCAACTTGTTTTATGCCTTTTTCGATGCGAATTTTATGTGATTCGCCATGTTTTTCAATCAGTTGAGCAATTGTTTTTTCCTGAATGGATTTGCTAATGGAAAAAGATTTTGTATCGGCAGTGAAAGATGTTATTGGATTGAGGAGTAGTATGTATGCGATGATAAAAAGTGATAATGAGACAATTGCTTGAGACATGTTAAATCCTCCAGAGTTATTTTTGCGAGCACTCACTTTTTTATTGTCATTATGAGTCCCGCGCCAGCGGGACGTAATAATCCGGTTTGCGCTGTCATTATGAGCATTCCGTCAGGAATGCGTAATAATCCGTAACGGACTATGCTTCTTTTCCGTTAGGGATTGTTACGCTTGCCTCTGGCAAGCTCACAATGACAATGCATTAGGGATTATTACGCTTTGCTATGCAAAGCTCATAATGACAAAGAGCATGATTATTTAAAGGATTTGAGAACAGCTAGGAGTAGATCCCAAACTTTAGCAATGGACGGGATATGAATTTTTTCTGCTGGGGAATGTGGATTTTTAAGAGTTGGACCAAATGAGATCATATCCATTCCGGGATATTTATCACCGATAATGCCGCATTCCAAGCCTGCATGAATAGATTCGACTGCCGCTTCCTTGCCAAAAAGCTCTTTGTAAATTTTTAAGAAACGTGCAAGCAATGCAGAATTTACATTGGGCTGCCATGAAGGGTAGCCTTTACTGGTTTCCGCATCAGCGCCAGCTAAATGTGCAATTGTTTCAACTTTATGTGAGAGGGCATGCAACCGTGACATTACAGAACTGCGTTGAGAGGTCACTATTTTAAAGCATTTTTTCTCTGTTCTGATACTTGCGAGATTGTTGGATGTTTCTACTAAGCCTTTCATATCAGTTGACATTGCAGCAACACCATGTGGAAATGCCAGCAGAAGATCAATTAATTTAGCGCTGATTTCTGGTGACACAGCGCGATTATTTTTCTTTTTGTCGACTGGCTTAAATGTCAGGAAGAGGTTTTTATCGGTGTTTTTGAATTCATTCTTAAACACTTT
>MFGW01000246.1:8383-10370 GCA_001780385.1 Candidatus Fischerbacteria bacterium RBG_13_37_8
CCATGTTTGCAACGGAATCTTGTGCTTCAGCAGGAAGATAAACAATAGCTTCTGCATCGCGTGGGATAGCATTATGAGCAGTACCTCCGGTCATAGAAGCGATTTGAATAGGGAATTTGCGTTTTAATTGATGTAAAGTTCGTGCAAGTACAATTATTGCATTAGCTCTTTCATCATGAATATTGACACCTGAATGACCGCCTTCCATACCTCCTGTTTTAAAAAGGAACGGTGCATAGTTAGGATCAATGCGCTTATTGCGGATAGAAAGTTGGGTGTGGGTATCTCTTCCACCTGCACATCCAATAGTGAAAACACCTTCATCTTCAGAATCAAGATTTAACAAGATACGTCCTCTAAGAAAGCCAGGCTCTAATGCATTGGCTCCTATTAATCCTTGTTCTTCATCTACCGTGAAGATTAATTCCAGCGGAGGATGTGCTATGGTAGTATCAAGGGCTATTACCATTGACATGGCAATAGCAATACCATTATCTGCGCCAAGAGTAGTTTTATTTGCATGCAGCCATTCACCTTCAAGAACTAATTCGATGGGATCCTTGTTGAAATCATGTGTTGAATCAGGTGTTTTTTCACAAACCATGTCCATGTGCCCCTGCAGAACAACGACGGGAGATTGTTCAAAACCTGGGGAAGCTGGTACATTAATCAATACATTGCCTGCTTGATCTTTTTTTGCTGAGAAATTGTGTTGAGCCGCCCAATCGAGTAAGAATTGAGCAATTTTTTGTTCCTTTTTTGATTCACGTGGTATTTCACTTATTTTTTTAAATGCTTCAAGTATTTGTTTAGTTTTATCATTTGAAATACTCATAATTTATACTCCTTTAAAAATCAGTGAACAGTGGCCAGTGGACAGGGATCAGAATAAATCCAGCATAAATGTGGTGGCCAATGATCACTGTTATTTTCATTTAAGCACTATTATAAAGTGGAGAGATAATAATTTCAACTAGGACAAATAGTGGATAGTGGACAGTAGGCAGGGGGCAGTGAACAGAATAAAAGATGCTTTGCTTTGCAAAACTCGCAAAGACAGCTCGTCCATTCGGGATTGCTCGTTCTGCTTCGAAGAACTCGCAATGGACTCCCCAATCCCTATTCCCTATTCCCCGCTTGGGGTACTTGAATTTAATGATCATTTTACTTAAACTACTACATTGATTACTTAGCATGTTTCTGTATGTGGGTATTCAATAAAATGCACAAAGCTTTCCTGGCAGTAACAACCAGGCAATAATGTATAATTGTCTTTCAAACTGCAGGAAAAAAGGATGATATTATGAATAAACTCGCTCAAATGTTTTTGTTCACTTTAGCAGTTTCACTGCTAATGATGAACGGTTTTGCTGATGCATGTACGAATATTCTTGTCACAAAAGGCGCTTCAGTTGAAGGTGCGACAATGATTACTTATGCGGCTGATTCACATGAATTATACGGAGAACTTAAATATATACCACCGGGAGACCATATTGAAGGTTCACTGATTGATATTTATGATGGAGATTCGAACAAGTACCTTGGTCAAATTAAACAAGTGGCGAAAACGTACGGAGTTGTTGGATTGATTAATGAATACCAGGTTGCGATAGGTGAAACTACATGGGGTGGGCGCAAGGAATTGCAGGAATGTAAAGGAATCGTTGATTATGGAAGTCTTATGACACTAGCGTTACAGAGAGCAAAAACTGCGCGTGATGCTATTATTGTAATGGGAAAATTGGTAGAAGAATATGGATATGCAAGCGAAGGAGAATCGTTCTCAATTGCTGATACAAAAGAAGTATGGTTCATGGATTTAATTGGAAAGGGAAAGGATCATAAAGGAGCAGTTTGGGTAGCGAGAAAAATACCGGACGGGTATATTTCAGCGCATGCAAATCAACCGCGCATTCGCCAATTTCCATTAAATGACCAGGAAAATTGTTTATTTGCAAAAGATGTTATTTCTTTTGCAAAGGAA
>MFGW01000246.1:10383-10645 GCA_001780385.1 Candidatus Fischerbacteria bacterium RBG_13_37_8
AAGGAAAGGATGAAGATTTCAGTTTTGCTGACACATATGGACCGCTTACATTTGGCGGATTACGATTTTGTGAAGCACGTGTCTGGCAAATTTTCAACCGTTCAGCACCATCAAAAAAGATACCTATTGATTATATTAAACCCATCCCGGGTGCTGAACTAATGCCATTATGGATAAAACCGGACAAGAAATTATCCCTCCGTGACGTCATGGAATTAATGAGGGATCATTTTGAGGGAACCGAATTAGATTTAACAAAGGA
>MFGW01000246.1:10732-10972 GCA_001780385.1 Candidatus Fischerbacteria bacterium RBG_13_37_8
AACCTCAACACAACAGACGGGATATTCCTTTGTAACACAATCCCGTTCGTGGTTACCAGATCCTATAGGTGGCATATTCTGGTTTGGTGTGGATGATACATACAGTACCGTATATGTTCCCATGTATGCAGGCATCACTGATATACCTAAGAGTTACGGACCTGGTGTCGCTTCATTGCTTGAATTCAGTTGGGATTCAGCATTCTGGGTATTTAATTTTGTATCGAATTTCAGTTATTT
>MFGW01000246.1:11001-15321 GCA_001780385.1 Candidatus Fischerbacteria bacterium RBG_13_37_8
AAGTTGTGCAGCGGGAATTCGAAGGCAAGTTTCTTGCTGAGCAGCCGGAAATAGAAAAAGCGGCGCTTGAATTATATAATAAATCACCAAAGTTGGCTCGGGATTATTTAACTAACTATTCAATTACACAGGGAGAGAGAGTAGTCCAGCGTTGGAAAAAATTAGGTGAATTTCTACTTGTTAAATATATGGATGGAAATGTTAAAGATTCACAAGGCAAAGTAACGCATCCGCCATATCCGGAGGAATGGTATAGAAGAATAGTGGATGAGACTGGTGATCATTATAAAGTGAAAAAATTACCAGGAGAGAAGGACGAAGAAGAGTAACAAGCAAATATTCAGTTGTCTGCAAAAAAGCAATAAAAGCAAAAAGGTTAAAGTTGAGAAAAAGATTGCACTACTCATCTTAATTTTGGAATAGAACTGAACCGTTACGGATATTTGACGAAACCAAGCGAAGAGCTTACAATATAATGCGCATCTTTTGACAAAAAGACATATGCGACATTCTGTCAAAAGATGATTAAGCAGGCGTTACATTAAAGATGTGATTATAGCGTCATTTCGATGATGCGATAAGAATGGTATAGCAGTTGCTAGACGGAGTATTTGCGCTGTAATAGCCTGTATTTAAAATTCCTTAAAGGAGAAAAGATTAATGATAGAAATAAGGATGCATGGTAGAGGAGGACAGGGCGCAGCGATTGCCTGCAAGATATTAGCATTAGCGGTATTCAAAGAAGGCAAGTATGCGCAGTCTTTTCCTGCATTTGGAGTAGAGCGTAGAGGAGCGCCGGTAGTAGCATACACACGGATTGACACCAAGCCTATTCAATTACGTTGTGAGATTTATGAACCGGATCACATAATTGTATTAGATCCAACGTTAATGTTATCGACGAACGTAATCGGTGGATTAAAAAAAGGTGGCACTATTTTAATTAACAGTAATTTAGCCGAATCATTTTTTAAAATTCCGGAAGAATTTAGATCGAAGTGTTTTGATGCAAATACGATAGCGGTGAAGTATCATTTAGGAACAAAAACGATTCCAATAGTGAACACAGCGATATTAGGAGCCTTTGTCAAGTATACAGGAGTATTATCAATAGATAAATTATCGGAAGCGATAGAAGAGACAGTACCATCGAGGACGAAAGAGAACGTGGAAGCGGTAAGAGAATCATACGATTTATTAACGCAACAGACAAAATAAAAATGGGTTAGGATATAAGGAAGCAATTAAAGGAGAAAAGAATGGTTAAGATGACGTTAAAATCATTAGATGAGATACCTTTAATGGCGGTCTCGTATGAATCGATGGAGTGGAATAAGACAGGGAGTTGGCGTCATGTCAGGCCGATATACATAGAGAGGATAGCAGCATGCAGGAAAGGTTGTCCTGCAGGAGAGCCAATTCCTGATTATTTTGCTTTAGCGAAAGAAGGAAAGTATTTAGAAGCATGGCAGCTTATTACTCAAGAGAATCCGTTACCGGGGATATGTGGGCGTGTATGTTATCATCCCTGCGAGAAAAATTGTAACAGGAAAGAATTTGATGAGCCGATAGCAATACATTATATGGAGCGGTTTATAGCGGATCAAATATTTAATGAGAAGGTATCCTTTCATTTTATTGAGGGCAAGAAAAAACAGGAGGTAGCGGTAATTGGTTCAGGGCCAGCCGGTTTATCCTGTGCTTATCAATTAGCGCGGAGAGGGTACAAGGTAACTATATATGAAGCATTTTCTGAACTTGGAGGGATGTTACGAATTGGGATACCGCATTACCGTTTACCGCGTGAAGTACTTGATAAAGAGATAGATCGTATTTTAAGTTTAGGAATAGAAGTAAAGGTGAACACGCGTTTAGGCAAAGACATTCAATTAGCGGATTTAGATAGGTACGATGCTATATTCATAGCAATAGGAGCATATAAAAGCAGGCGTATGAAGATAGAGGGAGAGGATGTAAAGGGAGTGATGCCGGGACTGGAGTTTCTGAAGGAAACAAATTCAGGAAAAGACATATTTGTAGGGCAGAAAGTAGCAGTGATAGGGGGTGGAAATACAGCGATAGATGCAGCGCGCACCTCTCTAAGAAAGAATGCCGAGGTTACTGTTTTTTACAGGAGGTCCAGGGTAGAAATGCCAGCGGTAGCGGAAGAAGTGGAAGCTGCCGAACATGAAGGTGTTAAGTTTGAATTTCTTGTATTACCGGTACGTGTGATAACAGAACAAGGCAAAGTCAAAGGAATGGAACTGATAAGAATGCAATTAGGAGAACCTGATTCAAGTGGCAGAAGAGCACCGGTTCCTATTCCTGATTCAAATTTTACTGTTGATACAGATTCGGTATTTACGGCACTTGGTGAAGAACCTGAATTAGATTTTATGGAAAAGGATGTATTAGAATGGGGACGGTTAAAAGTAGATGAAAATCAAATAACGCTCAAAAAGAAACTCTTTGCTGCGGGCGATTGCGCAACTAATCCACTTGGAACAGTTGTAGATGCAATAGCAACGGGAAAGAAAGCTGCTTTTGCAATTCACAGGAGTTTTGGTTATAAAGCACCGCAAATAGATTTTAGTAATGTAGTTACATATGATAATCTCAATACAGTCTATTTTGCCAGGAAACCGAGAATAGTACAAATCGAGCTGCCGGTTGAAGAACGGACAAAGCATTTTAAAGAAGTAAATAAGGGAATAGCCGACCAGAAGGCAATAGATGAAATAATGAGATGTTTCAGTTGCGGATTATGTACTTATTGTGATAATTGTTATATATTTTGTCCTGATGCAGCGGTGAAAAAGAATAAAGGTACGAAGGGGTACGCAATTGATTATGATCATTGCAAAGGATGTGGCATATGTGTCACAGAATGTCCGCGCTCAACAGTAACAATAATAAAGGAGATAGAGTCAGAAAATGAATAAGCAAAGAACACAATTAGCAAAAAAAGATCTTGGCGCTGACAAGATGGTAGTAATAGAGGGCACCCATTCTGCTTCGTACGGAGCTATGTTAGCGAGGGCTGAAGTTATTGCTGCATATCCTATTACGCCTCAAACAGGAGTTGTTGAGAAGTTATCGGAGATGTGTGCTTCTGGAGAATTACGGGCTAAGTTTATAAAAGTAGAGTCAGAGCATTCAGCGATGGCATGTTGCATAGGAGCATCAGCAGCGGGTGCACGTTCATTTACTGCTACCTCAGCACAGGGACTTGCCTTAATGCATGAATTGCTTCATTGGGCAGCCAATGGAAGACATCCGGTAGTAATGGCGAATATTAATCGTGCAATGGCACCACCATGGACAATATGGGCTGATCAAACTGACAGCCTATCACAGCGTGATACGGGATGGATTCAATTTTATTGCGAATCCAATCAAGAGATACTGGATACCGTCATTCAGTCTTTTAAAATAGGAGAAAAAGTACTGCTGCCATGTATGATTAATATGGATGCATTTTTTCTATCACACACCAGTGAACCGGTAGCGTTGCCTCAGCAGGAAGCATTAGATGAATGGCTGCCTCCCTTTAATCCAGCGCTTAAATTAGATATTAATGAACCACATACGTTTGGTGGACTGACACGTCCTGACGCATACATGGAGCTTCGTTATAAAATACAGGAAGCAATGGACAGAGCTTATGATTTAATCAAGAAAGTTGACAAGGAATATTTTGAATTATTTGGGCGCAGTTATGGTGGACTGGTTGAAGCTTACAACTGTGAAGATGCTGAAATAGCACTTGTGACAAGCGGAACAGCAGTAGGAACAGCACGAATAGTCGTAGATGATTTTAGAAAACGGGGAATTCCCGTTGGCTTAATCAAAGTACGTGTTATACGCCCTTTTCCTTATAAAGAAATACGGGATTTGCTTTCACCAATGACGAAGGTTGCCATCGTCGACAGAAATATTTCTTTTGGCTGCGGAGGCATCTTTTCACAAGAAATTCGCGCTTCACTATTCAATTACACCAGCAAACCTATTATTTTTAATTTTGTAGCTGGTCTTGGTGGAAGAGATATAACCCCGACGGTACTCGGTGATATCATTAATTATGTCTTAACAAGAAACACACCAGAAAGTGATATTATATGGTTTGGATTGAAAAAATAGGAGGATAAATGACACAAAAAATAATAAAAATACCGGATGAAGAATTAATGTATTCAGGTCATTTAGCCTGTCCAGGTTGTGGTGGAACATTAGCGATGAGATGGGTATTAAAAGTATTAGGAAAGAAATCAATTTTCACCATGCCAGCATGTTGCTGGTCAGTAATAGACGGTCCTATGC
>MFGW01000246.1:15378-15680 GCA_001780385.1 Candidatus Fischerbacteria bacterium RBG_13_37_8
CAGCAGCCGGTATCAAGGCGGCTTTGGAAATAAAAAATATAACCGATATAACAGTCGTAGCCTGGGCTGGAGACGGTGGAACATTTGATATAGGAATTCAAGCATTATCAGGTGCAGCAGAACGAAATGATGATATCCTTTATATATGCTATGATAACGAAGCATATATGAACACAGGTATTCAAAGAAGTTCCGCAACTCCTCTTGGAGCGTGGACTACAACTACTCCTTATGATAATCCGAAAGCTGAACGAAAGAAAAATATTGATGAAATAATGGCAGCACATAAAATTCCTTATATC
>MFGW01000246.1:15705-17833 GCA_001780385.1 Candidatus Fischerbacteria bacterium RBG_13_37_8
AAGACCTTATGCGAAAAGTAGAAAAAGCTAAAAACTGCAAGGGAACTCGCTTTATGCATATACTATCTCCTTGTCCGCCTGGGTGGAAAATTCAACCAGAATCTTCCATTAAATTATCAAGACTTGCTGTCGAAACAAAAGTATTCCCACTTTTTGAAATCGAGAATGGTGAAAAATATACATTGAATTATGAACCAGAGGGCATTCCCGTCAAGGATTACATACGTTTACAGGATAGATTCAAACATCTCACAGATACGGATATAGAAAATATACAAAAGAATGTTACTATTGAGTGGGAAAAACTTGTTAAAAAAATAAAAGAATGCTAGTTAGAAAGAGAGGCAAAGGCTAAGATTGCTGTAGATTCTCTTGAATTATGATATAATGACAGTGAGAGCCGGACATAGGAAACACATAATATGTAATCATATGACTGGTGACTAATCAGGAGAATAAAATATGATTGTCAAAGCAGAAGAAATGGCTAATATGTCGATGTGCGAGATACTTGAAAATGCAATTCAAAAAGAGATAGATGCTTTTGATTATTATAATACGGCAGCTAAATACGTGGGCAACGAGAAGATAAAAAGTCTTTTATTAACACTTGCAACTATTGAAGAAGGGCACAGGAAACAATTAGAAGGGCACCTGACAGAATTGAAAGCGCATGATGAATTATGCGGAGCAATGACATTGCGGTATGAAAAAGGGTAGTTTCTTTGCTTAAATACCTTCCTGAGCAAGAACATAAGAGAGAATAGTCATTGCTATAGCGCCGAATTCTAATTCTCGTGGATTCACTTGTTCCAGCACATCAATTTTTGTATGATGGATATCAAAGTATTTTTGCGTATCAGGGATGAGGCCAATAGTAACGGTACCGTATTCTTCCAATGATTCTATATCAGTGCCTCCCCATCCTGGTTTGATCCAGTGCATTCCTAAATCTTCAAAGAGATATTGCCATTTTTGAATAGAGGCAACCTGTGTTTCGTTAGCTTTCACCGTAAAACCAAGCGGCATAAAACCGCCCAAATCTGATTCAATGGCAGCAATGTGTGTTTCACCTTTTCTATTCTCAGACTGAGCATATTCTTTTCCTCCAGAACCACCCCATTCTTCATTCATGAACATTATTGCACGTATTGTTCTTTTCGGTTTTAAACCTGCTTCTTTTATAAGACGCAACACTTCAATAGAGTGAACACAGCCGGCCCCATCATGTGCTCCTACGCTTACATCCCAACTATCAAGATGCCCTGCCACCACAATAATTTCATCAGGTTTCTCCGTACCGGTTATTTGACCAATAACATTATAAGAAGTTATATCTGTCAGGAATTTACAATTAAATTTGAGAAACAAATTTACGTTTGATTCTTTTTTAAGAAGTGCACTTAATAAATCTGCATCTTTTGTGCTAATAGATCCTGCCGGTATTGGATCAGCATCATCCCTGCGTGCTGTTCCCCCGGTATGACATAAATCATTGTCACGTGTCGTCAGTGAGCGTAAGAGAAAAGCAACAGCGCCAAGCTGTGCTGCTTCTATTGAGCCACGATAACGCAATCCAGCATTTTCAAAATATGCACGTAACGTAAGTTTGTAAGTTCTCTCCATTGGTTTGTTCATGAATACTATTTTGCCTTTCACTTTGTCTTTCATCTGTTTTAATTCATCTATGGGTCTGCCCCTACAGCAAAGCTCGCAAACAATAGGTAGACGCAATATTTTGCCTGGAAGATCATTGCCTTTCCATAAATTTGAATTGAAATAATTTTTTTATTATAATGAATAATTAATATATGCAGGAAAATGCAATGACAGTTAGTGAACATCTTAAAAATAAATCCGGGATATTCTGGATTATTATTTCTATTGCGATGGTATTCATAATTGGTCTGATTGATTTTCTAACCATGACAGAAATCTCTTTTTCTATTTTTTATGTTGTTCCTATAGTACTTACTTCGTGGTTTGGTTTTGCATGGCTTGGTTTATTGCTATCATTTGTCAGCGCTCTTTTATGGTTGTTAACAGATCTTTCCTCCGGTCACATTTATGTTCATCCATTCATACCGTATCTTAACGCAGTTGTTCGGTTAGGATTTTTTCTTATTGT
>MFGW01000246.1:17850-19645 GCA_001780385.1 Candidatus Fischerbacteria bacterium RBG_13_37_8
TGCTTAAAAAATCTCTTCTAAGAGAACGAGAACTGGCGCGCATAGATCCACTAACCGGTGTATCAAATTCAAAAGCGTTTTATGAATTTATTGCTCATGAAATACAAAGGTTCTTGAGATATAGAAGACCTTTTACTATTGCTTACATGGATGTTGATTCTTTTCAAAATATAAATGATAATCATGGACATTCTACAGGAGACAGTGTTTTGAGATTAGTTGCAGCGACAATCAAGAATAATTTAAGAAAAACAGATATCATTGCACGACTTGGCGGGGATGAATTTGGTATTTTACTACCTGAAACGGGAAGGGATGTAGTAGAAACGGTCTTTGACCGGATCCAAAAGAATCTGATTGATTTTTTAAAGAATATAGGATATCCGCTTACATTCAGTATAGGAGTAGTAACCTTCTTACTACCTCCTTCATCACCAGATGAAGTATTAAGAAAAGCTGATAAGCTTATGTTTTCAGTAAAAAATAGCGGCAAGAATATGATAAAGTATGAAGTTGTCTCCGGAAAACAAATGAACAATGACCGGCGTGATAGGGAAGTAGACAAGAAATAATTATATGGCGTAACACATCAGCGCAACAGAAGGGCATAATTACTTAAAAAAAATCCTCAGCCTCCCAGCGGCTGAGGATTTTTAATGTGTGAAAAGCTAATTCAGTAAAAAGCTATTTTCTATTCTGTTTTTATGACCAGGATGATAGGTTGTCCTCCACGTTTAATGAGAAGAAGAATATCATTACTTGCTTCTTTAATATATTTCTTATAATCACTGATAGAAGCAACTTTCCTTTTATTAATTTCAAGTATTACATCTTGAGCCTGCAAACCTGCATATTCTGCTGCACTGCCTTCTTTTACTTCCGTTACTAATACGCCGCCTTCATCTGCATCAATTCCTAATCTTTCTTTCATTGCCGCAGGAATTTCTATTACTTTTATACCAAGCTTATCTTCGTGTACTTCTTCACCTTCTACTTTACCTTCCTTAGTGCCTTCAGCACTTAATTTGCCAAGCTTCAATGTCATATCTTTCTCTTTCTGATCACGCAGAATCTTTACTTTAACATCTTTTCCGGGCACAGTCATTCCGACAAGCCATGGTAAATCAGCAGGTTTTTCTATCTTTTTGCCATCGAATTCAAGAATAACATCATAGCGTTTCAGTCCGGCTTTCTCTGCAGGACTTCCTTTTTCCACATCAATAATAGGTGCTCCATAATCCGCACCAAGACTCTTCAACATATCTTCAGCTTTAGTACTGGGAATATAAACGCCTAACCATCCTCGTATTACTTCACCTTTATCTTTCAATTGTGGCAGTATATCCTTAGCAAGATTAATAGGAATCGCAAAACCAACACCTGCCCAATCTGCACTGCGTGTCACAATCATTGCATTTATACCTACTACATTTCCATATATATTAATAAGCGGACCGCCACTGTTGCCAGGATTGATTGGTGCATCTATTTGAATAAAATCTTCATATTGACCACTTCGACCAAAATTGCGCCCTTTTGCACTTACTACGCCAGCAGTTAACGTATGGCCTAAACCAAAAGGATTTCCAATTGCGATGACCCAATCTCCTACCATTAAATTATCACTATTGCCAAGTTGAAGTGCATGTAATTTTTTCTTCGGCTCAATTTTTAACAGTGCTATATCCGTCCTTTGATCTTTTCCTATTACTTTAGCTTTATAGGTCGATTCATCATACAAGGTTACCCTAATATCATCAGCATTCTCAACCACGTGATTGTTCGTCAGTATATA
>MFGW01000246.1:19682-21270 GCA_001780385.1 Candidatus Fischerbacteria bacterium RBG_13_37_8
TGTGTTTTGTATTCCCGTTCTTGGGGTCTATTGGGATTAGAATTATCCCCAAAAAATCTTCGGAATTCTTCAAAAGGATCCCAATAACGTTGTTTTATAGTCTGGGTAGTATAAACATTTACTACACCAGGGTTTGATTCTTTCGCAATTTTACGAAAAGTCGAATAAGTAATTATCTGATCGTCTGGGTTTCGCTGTGATGTTCCCTGATTGCTTTTTTCAGCACTTTGTTGTGGAACTTCAGCATTTGAATTGGGATTCCAATCCAGCTTTGCTGTGAGCATAATACCTGCCACAAGAGAAACAACGGCAACAAATACCAAGGCGAAATAGCCAAATTTTTTATGTTCCATATTACTGAAACCTCCTTTTTAACGTTCTATCGTTAGCAATATTATTTTCTTTTTCTTCATAATGTTATATAACCAAAGACATCATGTGATTTATTTCCTGGACATCCTGGCGCCTGCTTTACAAGCGTTTCAAAATATCACCTCGCTTTTACCATTAGACGCATGATTATTTTTTTCGGTTTTTATTTCTTGTAAAACAGGGTATATTTTTGCTAACTGCCCGGGCACCGGTACCTTTGTATCATTCAATATTGATTTCATTTGCAGTGCATTTACCGCTGCCTGACCCCGATAATGATTGTTCGCAATGACATAAATTTGCTTTGCCTTTTCACGTATTTTTTTTATTTTATCAATCCACATTTCCAATTCATCAGGTTTGTAAAGATAATTGTATCGGTCATCCCTGCCTGCATTTTTCCTGAACCAATCTTTATAGTTTCGTCCATGTAATCTTATATAACCAATAGAAGAAGTTATATAACTCGAAGGTTTTATTGATTGCCCAATAACCGGCTGATCAATATTACAAAATCCAACATTATTATCATTTAATATAGTAAGTACCTCCCGTAATATCCAGGAATTATGCCTGAATTCTACTATAAGTGGATATGTTTTAAATGCTCCAATAAGAATTTGGAGCTTATCTACATTCACCTCATTATATTTATATGACCAGGGATATTGAATGAGCAATGCTCCAAGTTTATTATTTTCCATAAGAGGATTAATACCATCTTTAAATATTTTTATATCGTTCTGTGAAAGAACTGTTTTTTCATGTGTAAATTTTTGCCATAGCTTGGCGGTAAATTTAAAATTTGAATTATGTATAGTTTTTTTAACCCAATTTTTTGTCATGTACGGCGAAGGAGGTCTATAGAAAGTTGTATTGATTTCAATAGTATCAAAGTAACTGCTTGCATAAGTAAGCTGATCAAAATCTTTCTCTCTTGTATCAGGGTAGACAGTTCCTATCCAATCTTCATAGGACCATCCAGCAATTCCACAATAAATAGTTGCAGACATGAGTGTCTCCGGCAAAAAAGAACAGTGATCAGTGGCCAGTGATCAATGATTATTATATTATATCACAGGAATCTTAAAATTTAGAGGTTAAGGAAAAGGTTAAGATTAAGGTTAAGATTTTAATAACTTTATGTTATAATGCACAATTATGAACACAGTATATTTTTTACCAATAACATTAAAAGATGCGCCAAATGACATAG
>MFGW01000247.1:0-6741 GCA_001780385.1 Candidatus Fischerbacteria bacterium RBG_13_37_8
TCAATCCCAAGACCGGGTGAAATATCTCTTGCACATAATGGTGTATTGTTTCTTGATGAATTGCCTGAATTTAAAAGAAATGTATTAGAAATTTTGAGACAGCCAATCGAGGAAGGTTTCATTTGCATATCTCGAGCTTCGGCATCTATTGTATATCCTGCAAAATTTATGCTGATCAGTGCCATGAATCCCTGCCCATGTGGTTTTTATACTGACCAACATAGGATGTGCAAGTGCACACCTGCTGAAATAAAACGATACCTTTCAAAGATTTCAGGTCCTCTCCTTGACAGAATAGATATAAATATTTTTCTGCATTCAATTCAAACAGAAGAATTATTAAGCAAATGTGCGAATTCTGAATCCTCCGCAATAATAAGAACAAGAGTTATCTCTGCATGCACTATTCAATATGATAGATTTAGAAAAGAAGGAATCCTTGCTAATTCAGAAATGACAGGTAAACACCTTGAATTATTTTGTCATTTATCCCAATCGTGCCAGCAACTTATACGTGCTGCTATGAAAAGTATGGGTATTACAGCACGAGCTTATGATCGTATTTTAAAAGTAGCGCGCACAATCAGTGATCTGAATGTGAGTAATAATATTGAAGAAAGTCATCTTGCAGAAGCAATTCAATACCATAATTTTGACCGGTTTGCTGCCCTGTAAAACAGGTGCAGTACGCTTAGCAATGAGGAAGAGACTAAATTGAGATGAAAATTATGTGTTATTGCCGCAATATAAAAATATGTTGAAAAATGTAGAGAGAGAGAATTATAATAAGTGATGAAAGATAATGAGAAAACAAAAAGCTACCTGAAAAGCGTCTAATGTATTATGAAAAGAAATAAGAAAGCGGCTGAACAGATGTAAGACAAAAGCGAACAAACCAATTAAAGGATATAGCGATGAAACATATAAAAAGACTAAAATTTGGCCAAAGATATTCGAAATTTCAAATATCTTTGGCTAGGCACAAAGACATAAAGGCACAGAGGCACAGAGTCATGGAAAATTCTGAGAGGTTTTTTCTCAGACATAGCAAAGAAGAATTTAAAATAGAAGGAATAATTTTCACAATAATTATCTTATTTATTTTCTTATTTCATGGTGTGAACTGTTTAGCGGATTGGGACAAAGGATTGGAATTGTACAAACAGGAACAATATGCGAATGCAAGCATTGAATTTCAAAAAATCATTAAGAATAATCCCAAATGGGCATCCGGCTATTATATGCTAGCCCTGTGTCAGTTAAATACAGGAAAAGAGAAAGATGCTATGCTGAATTTTCAAAAAACACTTGAGTTCGATTCAAATCATGCAGGTGCCTTGTTTTATATGGGGAAAAAATATTATGAAAGGCAAAAATATAATGAGGCGGTAGAATATTTGACGAAAGCGCTTACGTATTCCAAAAATAATGCAGAAAAGAAAACAGCTTTGACCTTAAGGGGGACATCCAATTTTAAGCTAGGGAAATATGATAGTTCGGCGGCTGATTTTCGGGAATTATTGCTGTTAGGATCTAAAGATGCATTCACTTATTATATGCTGGGCTTATCATCATTTAATAATAAGGATTACGAAAATGCCAGTATAGCGTTTGAGAGAGCTGCTTCAATTGAACCGGCCAACAGGGAATATGAAATGTTGTATCTTCAATCATTATTGAATGTACGAAAATATAATGATGTAATTAAAAGACTTGAGAATGTAAAGATGCAGACTGAAGGAGATCAAGAGACAATCAAAATAGCAGCGGATGCATATCTGGGAGCGAAAGAATACAAGAATGCTATTTTATATTATACGAGACTGAAAAATCCAGATAATGTTTCCTTGTTCAATTTAGCTCAGGCATACAGTGCGCAGGAAAAATTTTCTAAAGCGGAAATTATCCTTCTGAAGCTGAAAGAAAAAGAATCCAGAAATGATAAAATATATGATTTGCTGGGATATATATATGAGAAGACAGGCAAATTAAATGAATCATTGGAGGCGTTGCAAAAAGCATATAATCTTACTCGCAAGGTAAAATATTTAGAGGGGATAAAAAGGGTCAAGGAAAAGATCAAGCAGCAAATGCTGGATAAAGAGATTAAATAAGACAAATATTAGTGAAAATTCGTTAAGGTTTTTTAACCGTTATGGTAGCGATTGCATGTTTAAAGATAAGCACATGTTGATTTTCAGTTTCAAGAAGGAGGGTGTACTTATCAAAATTTCTTATTTTGCCCTCGATGTGAGATCCATTAGTAAAGAACACGATAATAACTTCGTTATTATTTTTCTGGGCAAATAAGAAATCATCCTGCAGAATAATTTCTTTATTCATAGTAAAACTCCTATGCAAATAAGGTGTAGGGGCAGACCAATGTGTCTGCCCTTTTAATAGTTTTGTTCTTATTATTTGCTCTTATCTCTGGGTGCCCCTTCAGGGGCATCGGCGACTCCTATGCAAATAAGGTGTAGGGGCAGACCTATGTGTCTGCCCTTTTAATAGTTTTGTTCTTATTATTTGCTCTTATCTCTGGGTGCCCCTTCAGGGGCATCGGCGACTCCTATGTAAATAAGGTGTAGGGGCAGACCAATGTGTCTGCCCTTTTAATAGTTTTGTTCTTATTATTTACTCTTATCTCTGGGTGCCCCTTCAGGGGCATCGGCGACTCCTCTATAAACAGTGACCAGCAGGCAGTGAATAGAATGAATCTTGTAATAATATTTGGCGGTGGTTAATGATCACTGTTAATTTCATTGATCGTGATGAGTATTCATTCATGACAGATTTCTATGGAAATAACTGTTTAGTTGTCCAGCGTTTCAACCTGGAAGGATCAATAGTCCTTTTTGCTTTAAAAAGTAATTGCAATGTGTTAATGAAATCACTATCGAAACAAGTATGGGGGGATACCCACAGTATATCAGCATCTTTTTTAAACCATACTAATTGGCGCTTGGCATACGCTTTCGTATTTTTATTTATTAATTGTTTAGCCTCGGGCAAAGTAATCTTGTGTTGCAAAAACAGGATTATTTCTTTGTATCCTATTGCATTTAAAGCTGGACTGTCAGGCGGATAATGTTTCATCAAAAAAGCAGTTTCTTCAATCAGACCCATTCCAATCATATCATCCACTCTCTTTTCGATATTTGAAAACAGGATAGATTTTGAGATAGAGATACCTATTTTAATAAGTTTGTAATGCTTTCTTGGCTTTTGTTCTTTGATAAATTTTGATTTAGGTTTGCCGGTTAAATAATAAATTTCAATAGCCCTGATTATTCGTAGCAAGTCATTTTTTAATATAGATTGTGCAGCTTGAGGGTCAATCATGCGAAGTTGTTTATGGAGAAATGAGGCGCCCATGAGGAGAGCAGTTTTTTTTAATGTTTCTCTCAGGAGTGGATTTTGTCCTGGGGCAGGGAATAATCCTTCAAGCAATGCTCTGAGGTATAATCCTGAGCCACCAACGAGAACAGGGAGTTTCTTTTTTTTATGGATGGTAGCTATTGTGGTGAGTGCAACGGTAGAATAGTCGGCGGCTGAAAATCGATGATCCGGTTCGATAAAATGATAAAGATGATGTTTTCTTGTTTTCATTTCAGAAGAGGTGGGAGCAGAAGTACCGATGGAACAATATTTATAAATTTGTCTGGAATCTGCATTTACTATTTCACCATTTAATGCAGGGGATAAAATTAAAGCAAAATAGCTTTTGCCAGATGCAGTAGGGCCCATGATAGAAAGTATAGGGGGTAATGCTATGCTTTTCCTTTTTTGGACCATGTTTTTTCCATGATTTTTCGGGTTTCCTCAATTACATCTCGTTCATGTTTTAAGCAATAAATATGACCCTTTGGTATGGGAGTACCACATTTCGTGCACCTATTTTTGGTGAATGGTTTTACTAATTTGCCAAATACCTTAAAGATAAATGCTAAGATGTAGAGAATAATGCTTGTTATGAAAAGATATTGGAAGTAAAGTTTATAATTGACTCCGTCGTTTTCAAAAAACAGATCTCCCAGGATATAAATAAGAATGCTTGATAATAAAACTATCGTAGCCCAAATAAACATAAATATTCCTTCTTATATGACTGATTTAATGATGAAAATGAAGAGTATAATACAAGCAATGAAAAGTAATCCTGTTAATTGTTGCTTCGTAATATATTTCATAAATTAAAGGCTTGATTGTGTGATTTTTAAAGTATCGACAACTACTTTTTCATGATCAACACCAAGTGTTTTCTTAACAGCGAGTACTTCAGCATAGAGTATTTCTTCTAAATTTTTATGAAGCTTCTCCTGGTTCACTGTTCCGTATTTATTAGTAATATTATTATAGATAGTATCTTCCTGGAATGTACCATCTTCTTGCATTTCGAGGGATGCAATAATATTTTCTTCTTTGTCGCAATATTCTCCGATATATTTCCTTAAGACATATTCCACGATTGGACCTACTTCTCTGTACATATACCGATACAAAAAAGCAAAGAGTTTATTATAATTTCTGATAATACCGATAGCTTTTTTTTGAGTTAAGGGGAGATTAATAATAGGAGGAAGTGATTTTCGTCCTTTTATAAAGATAAGATCTATGGTAAGGAGCATGTAGAGAACTTTAAGAGTTTCATTAATACCTATTTCACTAATCATACATATGTCGTCGACTGATTTTTGACCATCGACAAAAGCAAGGATATGTTTTTCATGAGGTTCAAGTTCAAGAGGTGGGATTTTTGTAGTTTGAGTAAAGATGATATCATTTGTCGGGAATCTTTTAGCGACAGTCTCGTAATGTTTAATATTTCGTATTCCTTCCATTACTAATTCAGGGATTCCTACATCAGCCGTTATATTTTCCTGGCTTGGAAGGTCTCCTTCAGAAAAATAAAATTCTCCCTCTGACCATTCAAAAACACTGTATACTATTTTTTTTATTTGCTGATGAATCCACAACCACAAGTCTTTTGGTTCAATTGCTCCAATTTCAATAAGAATTTTGCCTTGCCTTTTTGATCTACCCGCCATTAATTCAACAGATTTATCAAACTGTTCTTTCGTAATTTTTCCTTCCCTCAACATCAAATCGCCGAGTCTGTCTTCATTGAGATTAGAGGATGCAAAGACAACATTGCCATTCTTCAAATAGAGTTCTTTTTTTTCGCTTGCCCGTTTTAGAGCTAAAAGACCTGTTTTGGCGCTTGTATTGAGGAACTCTAATATATCTGGCAGGGATAATATGGATAAATTGCCTTTAAATTTTTTTAATTCACCAGCACTGTTCATAATTCTTACCAGTAAATAAAATTGAATTGTTTTTAAATTGTTGTCATTATCTTAAGTATTAAATAATTGCTCTCCTGGCAAAGCAATAGCCCCTCTCTCCTCGTGTTCATCAAAACAGAATAAATATTCCTTTAGTAAGTCAAAGCGTTAGTAAATTCTTTTCTCAGAAACGCGAGGGTTAAAATCCAGTGTTTTCTTCATAAAAGGTGTTTCTATAGTAACCTTATAGCGAACATCTATGTCGCATCCTGCTTGCGATATTGACACTTTTATATCCGAATCTTGCAGGGGGATTCTCATTTCTGATGCCTTTTGAAGAAGAGCAGATCTTACTAATTTTTCATTTGAGTAATAGGGGTCGCGTGCAATTTTCTCCATGTAATCCTGAAATTCATAAGCGTTCAATTTCACTGGCATGTACTTCACAATTGCGTAGATCAACAGTATCACGATAATCGTTGCAACTAAAACCCCGAATTTTCCTGAACCTTTTTGATTAAAATTAATTCTCATTGCTCGTACTCCCTATGTATTCATAGCACTTCACATCATTATATCGCTAATATTTTATAAAATCAACTATTGAATTATGACAAAGTAATTAGTTTTTAACTTAGCGAAGCTTTTCTTGTCATTTGCATTTAAAGCAATAATTGTTTCCTTGCTTAAGGATAATTGTTTTGAAAGAGTATCCAGGGTATCATCGGCTTTTATTTTATGATATGAAAAACAGACAGGATCGATAGTATTCTTCGTTTTCTGGGGTAGATAAACCTTTGAGTGAGGGGACAGATAAATATTCTTCCTGAAAGCGATTTCTTTCAGTGAAGGATTATAGAGTTTGAAAATTATGCTGTCTTGTCCCAAATTTTTCACAAGAGTGGAAAGACGTGTTTTTTTTGTAATAGTATGTGTCTCATATTCAAGGGGAGGAAGTATTTCCACATCCGGAAAGTAACTCTTAAGAGATTGCATTATTGTTTTAATGGCAAGAAATTCAAGGTAGAAATTTTTAGAAGCGAACTTAAAGGCTTTTCCCTTGTACTGAGAGAGGATAATGCTAAAATCTTTTGTTCCATGTTGATTTATTGCTTTTTGCATTCCCTGGAATCCATGGTTATAGGAAGTAATTGCTAAATCCCATCCTCCTAATTCATCATATGAACGCTTTAAAAATAGTGAAGCTGCCATGGTAGATTTAATCCAATCCATTCTTTCATCTATATAAGCATCAATTCTCATATATTTTTTCCCCGTACTCGGGATAAACTGCCAAATTCCCAGTGCTTTTGCTGATGAATATGCAGAATTCCAATAATTTGATTCCATTAAAGGAAGGTATGATAATTCAACAGGTATTTGATGCTCTTTTAAGATAGTTTCTATTTGATTTTTATAAAGTCCATACCGTATTATTCCGAATTTCAATTTATCT
>MFGW01000247.1:6761-7082 GCA_001780385.1 Candidatus Fischerbacteria bacterium RBG_13_37_8
TAGTTCTGCATTTAAAACTGGATTAATATCTTTAATGCCACATTGCTTGTAAATAGTTTCTAATTCTTTAATTGATTGCAGGGAAATTATTTTTATGTTTTCATCAATTACTTTTGAGATAGTATCTATTGGATTTTTGCTTTTATTCAGTTCTTTAAAATAATTTCGACTAATGGAATTGTAGTTATTATCGTTATTATTTAATTCAATTACTGCAAAAATAGCCTCCGGGCAGCGGGAATCAAAAATAACAATTTGGTCGGTAGTGTATTGGGTGAATATTTTTATCCAGAAAGGAATCCAGCCTTCATATCCTTTGGG
>MFGW01000247.1:7211-7353 GCA_001780385.1 Candidatus Fischerbacteria bacterium RBG_13_37_8
TACTGAATTAGCTGTTCAGCTATAGTTTTATTCGTCTATCTCCCCATAAGCATCCTTGTTCAACGACAACATCACCTATTCCTTTAAATTTTAAAGGAATAGCATCTTTGTCGTACGAAATCATGATACCGTTGAGTTCTTC
>MFGW01000247.1:7382-7552 GCA_001780385.1 Candidatus Fischerbacteria bacterium RBG_13_37_8
CTCTTCATTATTGAGTGAAAAAAGGAATATTTCCTGACGTTCATGTGTTAAGAAAATAACACCTGAACCCTGACATTTGATAAGGGGTAATTCATATGTTCCAAACGTAATATGTTCAAAACGAATATCTCCGCTAAAACTTGAAATGGTACCTTTTTTTATAATTATTT
>MFGW01000247.1:7652-14379 GCA_001780385.1 Candidatus Fischerbacteria bacterium RBG_13_37_8
AAGACTTAATGGCTTGACAGTGCTTATTCCTTCAGGAATTTCTGGTTCAGGCTCTTCTTTCATAAGGATTGTTTTTTCTGGAGTAGTGACTGTCACGACGATTTCTTTTTCTTCAGCTATTGCTTTTTCAGCAATTTTTGCTTCTTCGACAGATTCTTCTTCAATAATTTCTTCTACCGGAACCTTTGGAGTAAGGTAACTTTCTTTTTCTTCTTTGTGTGGGAGGTAATCCTTAGAAAATGTTTTCTCCTGTTTGGATTCCTCTGTTTCTTTGAGAGGTCGTTCCTCCTGAATACTACTGCTAAAGGTTTCTTCGATTAAAGATTCTGTTTCGCTCGTCTCTTCTTTCATGGGATCTTTATAGGAAACTGGAGTCTCTGTTTGCTGGATGGAAAACTCATCCTGGCTTGTTTCCAGAATTGATTCACTGTCAATAGGTTGTTGTTCGATTATCTCAATCACGCTTTCTTTTTCTACTGCTTGTTGCTCCTCTATAATTTTTGGTTCCTCTTCTTCAGCCATGATTGCTTGTTCTTCTTTCTCATCCACCGATTCAATTAAGTCTGCTACAATTATAGAGGAATCTGCTTGCTTTTCTTCTATTTCTGATTCTTCAATAGCAAAGTCAGGTTTCATATCCAGACCAAGCTCTTCCGCCATTCCCCTGACTGATGAACTGTCTTTTTTATCCTGTTCTGCAGTACTTTCATGTTCAATAGATTCAGTTTCTGGAAATGATGTTTCCTGTACCGATTCTCCCTCTTCATAGAACTGTTCTTCTTCCTGCATAATTTTGGGAGGAGGCTCTTCGATTACTGACGGTTCTTCTTCAATAACCGGCTTTTCTACGGCAACAGATTTTTTATCAATAACTTCTAAAATCTCTGCTTCCGCTATCTGCCCTTCCATTTTTTTGCTCGCTACTATTTTTTCCTGTAATTGCTCTATAAGTTTACTGGCTCCTCCTTTCTCAAAATGATAAAGGGCTTTATCAAAATCTCCTGTTTTTTCATATAATAATCCCAGATAAACCTGAGCTTTAGGATTTCCTGGCTGAAGCTCAAGAGCTCTTTGCAAATTGAGCTCTGCTTCATCATATTTTTCAAGCTTTAATCTAATTAAACCGAGGTTTGAATGAAGCACGTAGACTGCAGTATTAGTAGTAACTAATTTTGAATAGATTTCTTCAGCTTGTTCAAGATAATTCAGCTTGAAATATACCATACCTAATAAATTTAATACTTTTTCATCGCTGGATTTAATTTTATATGCTTTTTCAAGGGAAACCCGTGCTTCTTCAAGCCTGTTATTATCAAAATGCTCTTTCCCTTGGTGAAAAGCTTGAAGGAATTCACTATCATATATTTTGGAAGTATCCTCTAAAACCATCTTATAACTCCATAATTAATCAGTAAGATTGATAATGCTTATTTTTTTATAGGTGCCTTCTGTTGGTTTATCAAATGAATAATGTATTTTATCTTGAAAATCCCAATATTTATAAGCTGTTTTTCTCCCTCCGGAACTTTCATATAAGGCAAGAACTTTTTGCACGTAATCTCTGGTTTCTTTAAATGGAGGTATGCCATTATAGGATTTTACCATGTTCTCCCCTGCATTGTAAGCAGCTAAAGCATACCGTAAATCACCATCAAAAATAATAAGCAAATCTTTGAAATACTTGACACCGCCTATTATATTATCAATCGGATCGAAAACTCTTTTAACACCGTATCTTTTTGCAGTGCCCGGCATCAGTTGCATCATGCCTTTTGCTCCTTTTCTTGATACAGCATATGGATTGTAATTTGATTCTGCAACAATAATAGCATGAATAAGCTTTGGATCCACTTTAAAACGGGATGAAATATTATCTATTACATTTTGATATCGTTCAATTTTCATTTCAGTCGTTTCTACTTCTTTTATTGAAATTGAAGGCGTATTTGTATACACAACTTTTCCATTATCATCAATATATGAAAATATACGAGTCTCTGCTTGTATAAGCACGGTAAAACTGAGAAACAGAAATAGTAAAAGAAAGGCAAACATCCGGCTATTTATCATTGCGTTCTTCCTAACAATAGTATCTTTTGATAATATCTGCATTATAATGATATGTTATTGCTTTTTTATTAATTTTTCAATACATTCAAATGATTTGTCAAGTGCTTCTTTCAGTTTTTCTGATTTTTTGCCTCCAGCTTGCGCAAAATCTTTTCTTCCTCCGCCGCCCCCTTCAATAATTGGTGCAATTTTCTTGATTATTTCTGCTGCACTTACTACATTGCTTATATCTGGCGTAACTCCTACTACGATAGAAGCTTTGCCGTTTCCTGAGCTTCCAAAAACACCAATAGATTTCTTTTCTCCCGTCCTGAATTCATCAATGAGTTCCCGCAATATGTCCATTTGTGCATTATGTATTTCACGAATTACAATTTTTATATCATTAATTGTATGTTCTGTTGTAAGTTGATCGGTATCTTTGTGTGAAAAGGTGAATATTCTTAATTGTTCAAGTTCTTTTTCTATTTCTTTGTTTTTTTCCAGCAGTGATTTTATTTTTTCGGGGATAACAGCCGGTTGAATTTTCATCATTTCTGAAAGTTGAGCAAGAATATCCCTATTTTTTTGAATATGATCAAAAGCCAGGGCTCCTGTTACAGCTTCTATTCTTCGTATTCCAGCGGCGATACTGCTTACTTTTGTTAATATGAAGCAGCCTATTTGGCCGGTACTTGAACAATGAGTACCACCGCATAATTCCTTGCTGAAATTGCCAATTTTCATAACCCGGACATGATCTTCATATTTTTCACCAAAAAAGGCAAGCGCTCCTGAATCTATAGCTTCTTCCAGCGACTTCCATGAAATTTCAACCGGGAGATTTTCATATATTTTTTCATTGACCAGTTTTTCTATTTCTTTTACTGTTACCGGTGAAAGTGTGTCGAAATGTGTAAAATCGAATCTAAATTTTTCATCAGAGACCAATGAACCTGATTGTTTAACATGCGTGCCAAGCAGTTGCCGCAACGATGCGTTTAATAAATGAGTAGCGGTATGATTTCTCATGATAGTCTCTCTGCGTAGTTTATTTACATAGAGATCTACCGTGTCCGTTTTTGATAATTCTCCATTTGTAATGGTTACTATGTGAAGTATTAACTGAGAAAAAGGTTTTTGCGTATCTTCTACGATTGCTTCACCAGATACAGATTTTATTATGCCTTTGTCTCCTACCTGTCCACCGGATTCACCATAAAATACTGTCTTATCAATGATTAGTTCGCCCCTTTCTCCTTCTTTTAAAGAACTGACTTCCATGTTTTCTTTTATTATACTCAGGATTTTAGCTCCTGAATATTCCGTGCGTTCGTAGCCTAAAAATTCAATCTGGAATTTATTTGAAAAATCCCTGTATAGATCAATTGATTTACTGTCCTCTTCTTTTTTCCATGCTGCGCGTGCAGTAACTTTTTGCATCTGCATGTTATTATTGTATCCTTCATAATCTATGGCGATATTTTGTTCCGAAGCAATTTCTTCTATAAGATCCAGAGGAAGACCAAAGGTATCGTATAATTTAAATACTTCATTTCCCGGCAAACAAGTAGCGTCCTGTTCCCTTGTTTTATGAATTAGTTCTTCCAGCCGTGCAATTCCTAATGATACGACATTATGATATCGCTCTTCCTCTGAGTAACAGATTTTAGCAATATAATCTTTTGCTTCTAATAATTCAGAATAGAGATTGCCCATAATTTCAGCAGCACGATAAGCAATCTTATATAAGTATGGATAATCAAGATGCAATAGTTTCCCGTATCTGCTTGCCCTCCTGATGATCCGTCTCAATACATATCCTCTTCCTTCATTAGAGGGTATGATACCAGCCGCAATGAGAAATGCAACTGCCCTGCTATGGTCGGCTGCTACTCGTATCGCAACAGATGTCTCTGTATTGTTAGCATATTCTGCGTTAGCAAGCTCACAAATTTCTTCAATCAACGGCATGAATAAATCAGTATCGTAATTGCTGGTCTTGCCCTGAAGAAGTGCTACAATACGCTCTAAACCCATCCCAGTATCTATTGACGGGGAAGGCAGCGGATGCATTATTCCCTGCTCATCCCTGTTGTATTGCATAAATACAAGATTCCAAAATTCCAGGTATCGCTCACAATCACATTCCAATCCACAGGTTTCTTTTCCACACCCTGCCTGTTCACCCTGGTCATAATAAATTTCTGAACAAGGACCACATGGTCCTGTCTCTCCCATTGCCCAAAAATTGTCTTTCATCCCTAATCGTATTATCCTGTCTGCGGATATTCCCGTTGTTTTATGCCAAATTTGATATGCTTCCTCATCCTCTTCATAGATGCTAACCCATAACCTGTCCGGAGAAATTCGATATCCGTTTAATAAAAGATCCCATGCATATTCGATTGCTTCTTGCTTAAAATAATCCCCAAATGAAAAATTACCAAGCATCTCAAAAAAAGTATGGTGACGATTTGTTTTACCCACATTTTCTAAATCGTTATGTTTCCCACCGGCACGCACACATTTCTGGCAACTAGTCGCCCTTATATAATTTCTCTTTTCCTGCCCAAGAAAGGTATCTTTAAATTGATTCATTCCCGCGTTTGTAAAAAGTAAGGTAGGATCATTCGCGGGAATAAGTGAAGAACTCATTACCCGCTTGTGATTCTTATTTTCAAAATAACGGAGAAACGTTTCTCTTACCTCTGTGCTTCTCATTTCCTTTCCTGATTATTTTTCTGTCTTACCTAATAATATTATTCCTGCTTATCAATTTGCGACTAGCCAGTTTTTAAATGATCGAATAATTGATTTAGAGATCCTTCAGTTATGCAAATTATGTAAACATGCTTTTATTGTGCTATGCCTGAAACCTCTCCTTTCAAGCCGTGCAACAAGTTTCATTTGTTTTGTTTTTCCTTTATCCTTTTTTATGATATTTTGTATAGCTGTCATTTCTTGCTCAGGAGTGTATAAAGTAGTAATAAGAATCTTGCATAATTCTTTTTCTATTCCACGGGAACGCAATTCGTAATAAAGCAGTCTCGGTCCTTTTTTTGCCTTTGCAACATGCTTCATTATATAATTAGTTGCATATCGTTCATCATTCAGATAACTTATGCTCGCAAAATAACGTACCAACTCCTCTATTTCTTCCTCTGGGAAACCTTTCTGTCTCAATGCTTTATGTAATAAATACGCCGTGGTATCAGCCCTGCTTATTTTTTTCAGCGCATATAAAAATGCTTCGGATTCAGTTATGTGCATCGCTACATATCAAGTTCGAAATCTGAATCACCAGAAGGTCCTTCAGTAGCATCAAAACTAATTTGTTCCATTTCTTCTTGACTAAGTGTACTGGTGGAAGTAATTCCTTGAGCTCTTAATTTGAATTCATCGGGATTACTTGCTCTTCGCAATGCTTCTTCAAAAGTAATGAAACCTTTTTTCCAGAGAAAAAAGAGCGACTGGTCAAAGGTCTGCATTCCATACTGTGAAGTACCTGATGCAATAGCTTCTGGAATTAAACGTGTTTTTTCTTTGTTGATGATACAATCCCTGATAAAGGGTGTACTGATAAGAACTTCAACAGCAGGAACACGACCTTTACCGTCAGCACGTGAAATGAGTCGTAATGATATAACCGCTTTTAACACGCTGGCAAGCTGAAGTCGTATCTGCTTTTGCTGATGCGGCGGAAATACCGAAATAATTCGGTTGATGGTTTCAGTTGCATCAAGTGTATGAAGAGTCGAGAGCACGAGATGTCCTGTTTCTGCAGCAGTAAGCGCTGTTTCAATAGTTTCATAATCTCTCATTTCACCAACCAGTATTACGTCAGGATCTTCTCTGAGTGCACTTCTCATAGCTACTGCAAATGCTTTCGTATCAACTTCAACTTCTCTCTGATTAATAAGGCTCTTTTTATCACGGTGAAGAAATTCAATAGGATCTTCAATAGTTATTATATGTGCTTTTCTGTGTGAATTAATATAATCAATCATCGCTGCTAACGATGTTGATTTGCCACTTCCGGTAGTTCCTGTGCAGAGAATGAGACCTCTTTGTTCCATGGATATTTTTTCCAACACAGGTGGTAAATTAAGTTCCCGAACCGTAAGAATTTTTACCGGAATGACACGCAAGACCAATCCTACTGTTCCTCTTTGCTGGAATATATTGCAACGAAATCTCCCTAGTCCCGGCACACTATATGCTATATCTATCTCAAGATGATCTTTAAACTTTTGCTTCTGTCGATTGTTCATTATGCTGAATGCCATCGCGATGGTATCTTCCTGCATTAATCGTTTGAGTTCTATCAGCGGCACTAATTCTCCTGCTATTCTTAAGACCGGATGGCTTCCCACTTTTAAATGCAAATCTGAAGCATTTCGCTCTGTCGCTATTTTGAGCAAATCATTTATCTGCATGTTTTTTGCCTCCTAATCATAGATGGCTATTATATGCTAATATTGGTAAGCCATTTATGTTTATCTGGCATTTCGCCACTTATAATATCAAAAAATGCTTTCTGAATTTTATAGGTCACAGGACCTCGTTTCCCTTCTCCAATCTTGATTTTATCAATACTGCGGATAGGAGTGATTTCGGCAGCGGTGCCGGTAAAAAATACTTCGTCAGAAACATAAAGCATCTCCCGCGGAATAAT
>MFGW01000248.1:0-222 GCA_001780385.1 Candidatus Fischerbacteria bacterium RBG_13_37_8
AAATGTAATGCCATCAAAATATAAATTATGTTCCTTTAATTGTGTGTATTGTCATTTCGGATGGACTGATAAGCATACTATGGATATGAAGCAATATATTTCTGATATGCCATCTCTTGAAGACATAGTGCATGCTGTGGAGCAGGCAGCGGGCTCTGAAATGGAATTCAATTACCTGACCTTTTCTGGGAATGGCGAACCAACGCTGTATCCTTACTTTTA
>MFGW01000248.1:266-1997 GCA_001780385.1 Candidatus Fischerbacteria bacterium RBG_13_37_8
CGGAAGTGAAAATTGCTCTTCTCTCTAATTCAACAGGTTTGAAAGATGATAAGGTTCGCCTGGCAATTTCAAAGATTGATGTTCCTGTGCTTAAATTAGATGCTGGTACGGAAAAAGTTTTCAAAAAAATAAACAGGCCGCCGCGCACTGTGAAATTTGAAGAAATACTAAATAATTTGAATACGCTTGATAAAATAATTATCCAGACTATACTTATTGATGGTGAACCTTCTAATGTAACAGATGAAGAGCTTAATGCATATTTTCAGCATATAAAGAAAATTAAGCCCCTGGAGGTACATATTTATTCAATAGACCGTCCTGTCCCAAAAGAGCAAATTAAAAAAGTCACACCGGAGGAACTGGATAGCATTGCTCAACGGGGAAAAGCTGCAGCGGGCGTGCAATTTAAAGCATTCTATCTCCGGTAAATATTCCTTCGATCACTGTTCCCTGATCCCTGATCCCAGTCCCCTCTTATGTACTTGATTTAGGGATTAGCTTTTTGTATGATGATTTACTACTACTATGCAGAAAATCACTATTTTTATATTATTAAGTACAATAATCTTGCTTACAGCGAGCTGTGAAGTTGAGACTTTAAGTCCATTCGTACGTTCAGAGAAACTAAGACAGATTAAAGAACTTGAGTTTACGAGGGATACAGGAGATGGATTGTTATATCATTTTTTGCATAGCAAAGATCAACAGATTCGTGAAGAAGCAATCACTGCTTTAGGAAGAATAGGAAATCCAGAAGCTATTCCTTATTTAGTAGCGTTGCTGGGAGATGGTGATGATGATATTGTAAAGGGTGCTATATATTCTCTGGGATTGATAGGTGAGAAAAGTGCAGATAATGATCTTGCACCGCTTCTGTACCGGGAACCGCAAATAACTATTGCATGCATAGAAGCATTGGGGATGCTTAAAAGTAATTTGCTAAGAGATAGGGTAGAAGAATTGGGGAAGAGAAATAATCCACAAATCATAGAAGCACTTGCTTATTCAATTGCACTGGCTGAAATAAAAGAGTCAGCCGTATCATTACGACAATTTGCTGAAATTAGTAATGATGCAGCACGTGTTGCTATTTTTTATGCGCTTTATAAATTAGAAGATAAGGAATCATTTGCAATCTTTCTTAATGGAATGAATGACAGGTATGAATGGGTTCGTTTTTATGCTGCAAAAGGTCTAAGTATTTCAAAGCGTAAGGAATCATTGCCTATGCTTTATAGCAGATTGCATGATCCAAAAGTAACGGTAGTAGTAGCTGTATTAGAAGCACTTGGCACTATCCAGGAAACTAATATAAAAATGCTGAAAGTAGCAGCACAATCTAAGCATCATCATATACGATACCAGCTTGCCAAAGTACTTGCACAGTTTAAAAATGATACAGCGCGATCGCTTTTAAAGAAGTTAATGAAGGATAAAAGTGCCATGGTAGTTGCAGAGGCAGCGATTTCCTTTTCTAAAATAGATCCGGAACATGCTTTTAAAGAAGTGAAAAAAAAGACAGGAAGCAGCTCCTGGATCATAAGATCTGGAATGGCACATGCTTTGGGTAATATAAAAAATGAAAAAAGTTTTGCATTGCTTGAAACTTTGCTGAAGGATCATGATATCAGGGTGAAGGAAGCATGCATTGAGGCACTAGGAAATTTTGATACTCCAGGTGCAAAACAAATTTTTGCAGCATGCCTGGAAAGTGATGATCTTGCAATA
>MFGW01000248.1:2010-5337 GCA_001780385.1 Candidatus Fischerbacteria bacterium RBG_13_37_8
CTGAAAATCTTTCCAAATTCAAGGATAAGACCTATGTTAAAAATTATATTGCAGCATTGAGTAAATCTGAACATGATAAAGACCTCGAAGGACAACAGACAATATTGAAAGCAATCGTAGAGATATATCCAAATGCAAAAGATATGTTAACTGAAAGTATAAAATCTCCTTATACTGCAATAAGAATATTGAGCGCTGAATTGTTGAAGGAAAAATTTAGCCTGGATTATTTTGCTGATATTCATAAGATAAAATCTTCTGGTCCAATAGGAAGTCCAACCTATTCATATGAAGATTATTCAGGAAGTCCTTTAATTTATTTTAAGACCACGAAAGGCAATTTTGTATTGCGGTTATTTGGCAAAGAAGCGCCATTGCATACTATCAATATGGTAACGCTGGCTAAGACTGGATTTTATAATGGTCTGATATTTCATCGTGTCGTACCTGGTTTTGTAGTGCAGGGTGGTGATCCACGTGGCGATGGCTGGGGTACTGGAGGAATAGTGTTGCCTGATGAATTAAATACTGTACAATATAAAGAAGGAATAGTTGGAATGCCGTTGGCAGGCAAAGATACTGGTGGATGCCAATTCTTTATTACATTAAGCCCACAACCACGATTGGATTATAAATATACCGTTTTTGGAGAAGTAAACCAGGGAATGTCAGTTATTGAAAAATTAGAAATAGGGGATTCGATTATTAAGACAATTGTGATAGAATAGAACATAAAGGAAGTATTAGTATGACAGATCAGGAAACACAAAAAATCTATTTATTAGATGCTACAGGGAAATTTTGTCCGACTCCAATAGAAGAGACAGCAAAAAAAGTGGAAGAAATAGAGGTGGGAGGAATTATTAAATTAATTTCTGATGATCCTGAAGTATTTTCAGAATTATCAGCCTGGTGCAAAACTAATGGGCATAGGGTTATAGGTCATTATGTGCAAAATTATGTCTACACAATATATGTAGAGAAAAAACACTGAATCATCTCTTATTTTCTGCAGAATAATACATGAATAAATAATAAAAAAGGATTGAAAAATTTTGGGAAAAGCAATAGAAATAAAAAAGATACGAGCTATTTATCCGGGATCTTTTGATCCAATAACGAATGGGCATATTGATATTATTCAGAGGAGTTTACATCTTTTCGATGAAGTAATAGTGGCAATACTTATAAATCCTGAAAAAACTCCGCTCTTCACCATAGAAGAGCGCCGAAAGATGATAGAAACTCTATACAAGAACAGCAAGCGGGTGAAAATAGATACGTTTGATGGATTATTAGTAGAATATGCGAGCAAATTAGGAGCATCAGTAATAGTAAGAGGGATAAGAGCTATTTCAGATTACGAATTTGAATTTCAGATGGCACTGATGAATCGCCGACTTTCTACAGATATTGAGACTGTATTCATGGTGCCTGCAGAATCATTTTCATACTTAAGTTCAAAATTAGTCAAGGAAATTTTCAAGCTGGGAGGTTCTTTGGAGGGACTAATACCTAATATCGTCCAGAAAGAATTAAGGCGAAAATTTCGCATAAGAAAAAAATCGATTTAAACCGTCTTGCATTTTTGGCAAGAAAAAGAATAAACCACGAAGCTCACGAAGGACACGAAGGTAAAAAGAAGAGCCAAAAATATTCGAAATTTTCAAATATTTTTGGCTCATTTTTTTCTTCGTGCCCTTAGTGGTTTATTCTTTATCGAAATTGCAATAATCTTCTGTCTTATTATCAATTTTGTTGATATAGCGTGCAAGGATAAAAAATAAATCTGACAGTCTATTAAAATAAATGAGCAGGGAAGGATTGATAGATTCTGTTTTTGAGAATTTCACAATACTTCTTTCAGTTCTTCTGATAATTGTTCGTGCAAGGTGAAGCATGGAGCCGATCTGGGAGCCTCCTGGTAAAATAAATTCTTGCAGAGGAGTGAGAAATATTTGATAGTGCTTTATGGCTTCTTCGATTTTCTCAATATGCTGTTGCTTGATTCTTGGTACTTGAAGATCTTGAGTCGAAGCTAAATCGGAACCTGCTACGAAAAGATCATTTTGTATATTCTTAAGCAGTTCTATCTCATTTTGATACTTTTCAACCATCTGCGCAATAATAATACCGAGCAATGAATTAATTTCATCTACATTTCCATAGGCCTCTACCTGCTCGGAAGCTTTGCTTTTGCGTGCACCCCCAATAATATGAGTAAATCCTTCATCTCCAGTTTTTGTGACAACTTTATCAATTCTTGGTCTCTTATTGTTCATTGCGTTTTATTTTTCTCCATAATATATTTACTGAATAATTGAGCAATTGGTATTCTCCGCCCCAAGCCAAATGCTCTGGATGTTACTTTTAATCCTGGAGGAGCCTGTCTGCGCTTAAACTCGTTTTTATCAATCTTGTAAATGATATCCTTAACCACTGCTTTATTGTTATGTAATGCTATTATTTCATCAAGGCTTTTTTCATCTTCTATATATAATTTCAATATAGTATCCAGGAAATCATAGGGCGGAAGATCATCCTGGTCTGTCTGGTTTGGTTTTAATTCTGCCGATGGCGGCTTTTCGATAATACTAATGGGAATAATTTCTTTTATCCTGTTTATATAAGAAGCTAATTTATAAACAAGAGTTTTTGGAACATCAGCAAGAACACTTAATCCACCAGTCATATCCCCATACAGTGTACAGTAACCTACCGCAAGCTCAGATTTATTGCCTGTAGATAAGACAAGACGATTGTACTTATTTGAAATTGCCATCAAAATATTTCCTCGAATTCGAGCCTGGATATTTTGTTCGGTAGTATCTTCGGGAAGCCCATGAAACATCTGCTGAAGTAATTTTAAATAGCATTCATAAATAGTATCAATATCGATAATATTAAAATCGATTGATAAATTCTGAGCAAGAATTCTGGCATCCTCCACGCTTGATTTACTTGAATATCGAGTAGGCATTGCAACACCGAGCACTTTATCAAATCCTAAAGCTTCTGCTGCAATACAAGCTACTATAGCTGAATCTATTCCTCCACTTAAACCTATTACCACATTTTTGAATCCGCATTTTTTCATATAATCTTTGACACCCAGAATAAGCGCCTTATTCAATGCTTCTGCTTCTTCTGTAAGTTCCTCCCTGATGGTACCAGTATAATTATCAAGATCTGCATAAATAATATCTTCTTCAAATGATTTACCGCGCGCTATTAAATTACCTTGAGGTCCAATAACATAACTGCATCCATCAAAAATTAATTCATCAGTAGCTCCTGTGACATTACAATAGACAACAGTGACGTTAT
>MFGW01000248.1:5414-7225 GCA_001780385.1 Candidatus Fischerbacteria bacterium RBG_13_37_8
ATTAAAACAGTTGCTCCTTTTTTTATTTGCTCATGTATGGGATCCCTGATATATCTATGAACTCTCCAATAATCCTTGTCATTCCATATATCTTCGCAAATTGAAATGCCAATCTTGGAATTCAGATACCGAAGCACAATAGCTTTTTTACCAGGTTCAAAATATCTGTCTTCGTCAAACACATCATACGACGGAATTAATATTTTATGCGCAATATGAGTAATTTTTGATTTTTTGATAAAAGCGGCAGCATTAAAGAAAGGACGACCGCTGTTTTTATTTTCTTCGACATAACCAATAATAATTGCTCCCTTGGTAATATACTGTGCAATCTCATCAAGTTTTTTTCTGGATTCTTCAACGAAGGAATGTTTCAGGAGAAGATCATTGGGAGGATAGCCAGTAAGTGCTAATTCGGGATAAATAATAAGGTCTGCTTTGTTTTGAAGAGCTTCATAATAAGCATCGAGTATTTTTTGCTTGTTGGCATCAAAATCACCAACAGTGAAATTCAATTGGGCTATTGCTAATTTCATAGTTACTAATAAGCAGCTTATTATAATTCAAAAAAATAGAAAGGTAAATGAGAGAAATAGGGGACAGGGGACAGGGGACAGGGGGCAGGGGACAGAGGACAGTATGTAGCGAGTAACGAATTCCATGCATTGTCATTGAAATTTTTGCATGCTACTTGACAAATGTTTTTTTTTCTATAATCATATATTTAGGAATATATCAGTACAGGGGGCTAAAATGAATAGGAATAGGGGTGACTCTGAAAAGAGTAATATATATTCATTATATCGATCGTATTTTGATTCAAAAAATAAATGCAGTATGGCAAAAATGGCGCTCATCTTATTTTTTGTAATTATCTCATTGAATATTGCATATACAAATACAGATAAAACAGAAGCGAATAAAAGCGGAGGATTTCCCGGTAATAATATTTTTGAGAATTATGGTGATGAAAATATAAATATTCTGAACGGAAATTTAAGTATTATTCATCCGAACTCTCCGTTATTCCCAGGAAATGGTGCTTTTTCATTTCAATTGAATAGGATTTACAACAGCAAGATCTGGATACTTGATGAGAACATATGTGATTTACCTGCGACCGGAATCGGGATGGCGCCGGTATTTCGCTCACCTTCATCGATGGGTTCCGGTTGGACATTTCATCTTGGTAGAATTTACTGGATACAGAATTATGCCGGTTTTGAGATACGATATTTTTTTGAATCATCCGATGGTTCTGTGCACCGGTTGTGGGGTTCATCTGTTGAGCCGGATTGCACGCAGGTAGACGGTGAAGGGGGCGATTGTTTTAAAACAAAGGATACTTCATATATCCGCGCTCTGCAAAAACCGATGGATGAAGGATGGATTCTCTGGCTTCCGGATGGAACGAAATATACGTTCGAACGCAAGGTGAATGCTATTGAAGCACCCGGAGAAGCCCCGGAACCGTACGAAAAAGGCTATCTTTATTTTGTCGATGATAATTTCAAAGGGTGGTATCCGACCCGAATTGAGGATGCGTGGGGAAATGGAATAACAATTGAATATAATAATATTTATTTCGTTAATCAGGACGGTGTAACTATTAATCTCAGACATATTATAAGATCTATAACCGATGATTTTGGAAGAAGAATCGATGTAGTTGCTGCTTATGAAGATCCGAAAGGTGAATATGTTGATAAAGATTGGATTGTGCCGAGAGGATTCATAAAAACAATCGAAGTGCCCTCATTCAATGCAGCAAATGACAATGATCGAGATGTGTATAGTTTCAATTACAAGAT
>MFGW01000249.1:0-255 GCA_001780385.1 Candidatus Fischerbacteria bacterium RBG_13_37_8
GCCTCGCTGTCTCCTTTGAATTGCCGCTCGATATACTCACGCTCCACCGCTGGTATCTGTGCAGAATGCTCACGCGGTCGCACCATGTCGAATCGCTCATCCAGCACCATCAGGTCATAATCATCCGCATTTTCTTCCTCGAACCGCACCGCGCCGCTGCAGCGATATGCCATGCAGGCGCCATTCGGACCACGCCGTAAATGCACGCGCCTGCATGTCCCGCCCATTTCATGAAAAACTCCACGTCGGACTCAA
>MFGW01000249.1:274-2974 GCA_001780385.1 Candidatus Fischerbacteria bacterium RBG_13_37_8
AATACGCCCTACGGTTCCAGTCCAATCCTCTGCTTGACGCCCATCGTGAGCTCACGCAATACTTGTATCCGCGCAAGCTGATCCTCCGCCAGTGCATTCATCGGATACACGATCACCGCAGAAATTCCCGCAGGTCCATTCCCGTCGCGCAATTTCAGACAATGGCTAATAATTGGATATAGAAAACATTCCGTCTTCCCCGAACCCGTCCCCGTGGATATAAGCACAGATTTCCCCGCAACTATGTTCCGGATAGCGGTTTTTTGGTGCCCGAACAAATGTGCATACGGAATCAGGTTCTCCATTAGCGGATGCAGCAATCCCTCAGCCACCATATCAGCAACCTTCGCCCCCTCCCGAAACGGACGGCTCAGACTGATATACGGACCTTTCATCAGCGGTGCTGAGCGTGCTTCATCAAGATTCAGCAACGCTCGCATCCGCAAACGGATATGCACCGAAAATTCAAAATCAATTTTTTATGCAAGAAGTAAAAATTACCAGATTGTATACTTTTGTTCCCTAAAAAGTGTTTACTTTTAGGAATGATTTAGGTATTTTTGTTTGGGATTTAGAGAAAAATATAGTATTTTAGCGCTTTTTACTTTTGGCATATTTATTGCCAATTGATGTCACATTAAAAATAGGAGGTTGCTTATGAAAAAAGCGGCAATATTTTTCACATTAATGCTTGTAGCTTGCATAATACAGCCCTTGCTTGCTGGAGATCAAGCTCTGACAACTAATCCTTTGATTCTAGAATCATCTGCTATTCATGTTAAATTGTTTAATGTTGTAGATTCACCAGTAATACTGTCCGAGATGAAGCAAATCAATGAAAATGGGATCTTTCGATTGATTCTTGAAAACAGGGCACCTGAAGATATTAATAGCATTGCTTTAGCTGGCTTTACTTTTCAAATAGAAGGATTTAGCATTCTGCAGTACGGAGGATTTAGTAAGGGAATAGCTTTAAATTTAGCCTCAGGAGAAAAAGGATCATTTGAAATTGATTTGAAGGAAGTTATTAACTACAATGGCTTTGAGATTACTGATATGATAGCATTTCCTGTTAGAGTCATTTTTCAAAACAAATATTGGCAAGTAGAGACTAAATCATTGCGAGGTTTGACTCTCTATAACGAAATATCTTATAGAAATGTTCCCAGCAATACGTTCAATAAAAATTTCGGAGATATTGGGCCAAATGCTGTTAATTGTATATGGTGTCGAGATATGTGCATTAGTTCTTGTGGCAATACGTGGAAAGGAATTAGCGATTGTAATTGGTATGTATGTTGTTCATCATACTTTTATTGCGATTCTGGATCTGAGACCTGTGCATACGCATGCAAAGCGCCATGGCAATGTTGTTAAGAATATAAGTAAGTGGAAGCATAGTAGCCGCCTTTAAGCTAATAAAAATAATTGCTTTTAACGTTTCATTTTATCATGATACAAATAAGCTTGAATTTGCATCCTATGTAATGCGGAGCCTGCCATATAAAGCAGGCTCCAATGTTTAAAGGTGCAAAGAAAAAATAATTTCTCAAAGTGAAAATGTGAAAGCGTTTTTTCAAAAATTATTTACTTGAATATAAGGAAAGATGTACTATTAAACACTCAGCAAATATTTCTTCAAATAATAAGGAGGCGCTAATGAATTGCAAGTTAATAGATTTAGTTTTCATTGCCGTTTTATTGATTTATGCAAGCGGTTTACGGGCAACAGTGATTAAATTTGATCCTCAAGAACCGCACTATCAAAATTTATTGATTGATAGTAAAGAAAATTCAGAAGATACTATATTAGTGGAAATTTCATACAATGAGCATCTGCTAAAAAGAATTATGCAATTTGATAGTTCTGGGAATTTCATCAAAGAACGAACCGACCTAAAAGATCTCCATGATAGTCCTGATTTTATAGACGAAGATGGGAACTATTGGGCTTCATCAGATAAAGGTGAGGAGCTTGTAATATCTAAGCTCAGCAAGGAAAATGAAGTGGAGATAGTAGCTAAAGCGAAGGGATCAAAACATTATTTTGTGAATAGAAAAGGACAACTGTATTTTTTAAGGACTAATAAGGATGAAATAGAAATTTCACAGTATAATTTTGAAAACAACAAAGAAGTCAGACTATTTGCTCTTACAGATTTAATAAAGAGGAATGAATCTAATGCATGTTTATCTATTGAGCATAGACCTGAGCTATTTTTTGTGGTGGATTCAGCAGGAAGCAATGTAGCTGTTCTTATAACTGGAAACCATGATGCAGAAGTATGGACTTATTCATTAGAGGGGAAATTGATAAAAAGCTGGACGGTAACGGCTGATCCGATTACAGCAGATGCTTATATAAGCGGCATGACTATAGATGTTAATGATATGCTATATATTACTCAATCGTCACTCAGCATGCAAAATATGCTGCTGGCTTTAAGAATTGTAGATAACGAAATGTATTTTCAGAATAAAGATAGTATGCATTCACTATGGCGGCGAGGAAGTATTACACTATATGATTTTAAAGGCAAATTTTACATGAGGATAAAAGAGCAAATGGATACACCAGGTGCTGTGACGGTAGACAAGAGAGGGAATATTTTTGTTGCTATGTTGCAATCTTCTTCTATCAATGTGTATGATAAAACTGGAAATTTTATCTTTCGATGGAATGCATTACCGCCTGAGGGA
>MFGW01000249.1:3004-5691 GCA_001780385.1 Candidatus Fischerbacteria bacterium RBG_13_37_8
GAGAATAGCATTATTGAAATTAATGAAAACAGCACTACTGATTTAATTGTGAAAGCTATTGCAAATGGCGATTATAGAACAAGGAAGAAGGCGCTCAAATTACTTCTCAACCGTGAACCAGATTCACTTGTTTTTATTATGAATGAATTAAAAAACACATCCGAAAATTATGAATTATTAGCAATTGCAAAGATGATATGCGAACGATATGGTGAGAAGGCGATAAATGTGTTGATGAAAGTGTTTCCTGAAGCAGAAGAAAAAATCCAGCAAAAGATTGCTTTGCTTATTACGAATCTCACAACAGAACTTCCGATTGAGGTCAATAATATGATCACCAAGATGAAAATAGAGCACAATGTTAATTTTGCAATTACAAATATTCCTCTGGATGAATACATGATTAAAACTTATATTGAGCGCTTGTCATACGAACAACAGGAAAGAAAGGGACCTGAATTTTTCATCCGTGATCTTATGGAGAATATAAATTATGCTTTTCCGTTTCTGAAGACAATACTTCAGAATTCTAATAATCCAATAAGAGATAAAGCAAGGGCTTTGGTAATTGGCGGGAAATATTTTTCAGAAGTTCCTTGCAAGACATTTTACGAACTAATATTTTATTTAAGGATACCAGTACCAGTATGGAATCCTTATAGTGTGACTAAACAGAAAATGCCTGAAGCACTTCTGGAACTGAAGGAACTTGCTAATTCAAGTGATCCGTTTGTTCGAGATACGGCATCTATAACGCTTGCCCTCAATGGTTTTCCTGGTTATGAGGCAGAGATATTGAAAGCGGCACAGCGAGAGCCTGAGCTTAATCATTTTGCCATTAGTGCAATTTATTATCTTACGGATAATGATAAAAGCAGATTAGAACCATTGATTCCGGAGTTAATTACTTTAATTGATAAGACTGTCAAAGCACTTTACTCCTTTGATAAAGTTACTCGTGATAATTTAGCTGCGATGCATGGTCAGCAGGCAGTCAAAGAAGCAGGTCATTCATACATGAAATTTAGTAGAATAATACTACGAATTATTCAATTGGAAAATGCTGAGATCAATAATAAGCTAATTCAATATATAACTGAGCCTGAGATCCCGGATAATGCAAAAGAAATAATCTTAGATGCTCTTGATATTAAATCAGTATCATACCTTGCACCGCAGGTCATAAAAATGCTTGATTTACCATTTTCGTCACCAGTCTTAAAGAAAATTGTTAAAAATCTCGGTACTTATGAAGCGAAGGAAGCATCTGGCAAGTTAATTGAGCTTTATCAAAAATATAATTCCATGCAATATTCAAAGAGCAAGCCTGAACATAGAGATTTGCTTGTGGAGATTATTAGATCACTTGGGAAATTCAAGGATAAAGCGAATCTGGCTTTCTTATTAACAACGTATCAATCAAGCGCGGATTGCGAAATACAATTATCTGCCATGCAATCACTTGCAGAAATAGGAAGTAATGAAGTGACAGAATCATACTTGAAGTCAATCGTAGAGGATGAATATGCAGGTTTTTTTGCTGCTATAGCGCTTGCCAAAATGGCGGATCAGAGCGTATTGCCTGCTTTAACTAGCGGATTTCTTATTCGGAATGATGCTCCAATCTATCTTACGGAAGAAGTTTTTATGCCTCTTGGCGAAGATAGCATAAAGGAGTTGATGAGGCTTCTTGATTATCCATATGAACCAGTAGCATCACATGCAGCTTATATACTTGCAAGAATGAAGGTTGAACGTGCAAAGGATAAGATTAAGCTACTTTATCAAAATGATGAGTTGGAGTTTGATTCATTAGAACATGAAATAATTGATGGAATGCTGTTGCTCAATACGGATCCTTTTCCTATATATTTCGAAAGACATGAAATAGATGTGCAGAATCCTATGGGAATTATCATGTCAAAAGTGAGAGAAAAGCATCTTGCCGCGGAAATGCTCAAGCATTATTTAAGTCCAAATGCAAAGGCAAATGAAGTAATAAATGCAATATCATGTCTCTCCCGTCTAAAGACGCCAGAAGCGAGGAAGATTCTTCAGGATTACAAACCGCCTGATAACTCCAGGATAAAAGCTGCTCTGCATAAAGCAATTTCATGTAATGAATAAATAACATGTAATATTTATAAGAAGAATGAAATATAAATAAATCAAAAAGGAAGAAGAATTCAAAAATAAATTTGCTTTCGCACCGCAGGGTATTTACCCTGCGGGCGACCAAGGGACTTCGTTCCTTTGGAATCCCTTAATAAGGTATCCCTGCGCCAAGAGCGCAGGGAACTCATGGCGCATTCACTTAGAAATTAGCATTCACATCATTCAGTCAATATTAAGAAATACTCCATCCAACTTATTCAAAAAGAATAGTAATATTTTTAAATCAATAGAGGGATTTGGATTACAGGTATTAGGTTCTGGTTTCAATATATCTTTTGAAGTCGATAAAAACAAACTGATTGATCCGCAAATTATTATTGCAGACGGATTATTGAATATCTGGAAAGATATTTCTAAAGATACGGAACTACTTTTTGTGTTAATTGACGATGTACAGAATATTTCAAAAGCTAAAAGAATATTCACCACTTTGAAAAATGTTCTTTCAGACAAACAAATAATAGATGAGACAAAAATTTTATTTATTTTAAGCTCGACAATAGATGGATGGG
>MFGW01000249.1:5699-7228 GCA_001780385.1 Candidatus Fischerbacteria bacterium RBG_13_37_8
ATAAAAATGAATCATCCAATCGGACGCTTCTTTATACCAAGAATTGAATTAACAAATTTTGATAAAGCACATACAATTGAGTTATTGCATAGTCTCTTAGAAGGAACCGATGTTACTTTTAGCAATTCCGTAAAAGATAAAATTTTTCAATATACTAATGGTCATCCTTTTCAAATACATGCTATAGGCAGCGCTCTTTCTTTGCCATGGGATCCATTAAAATTAGAAGATGACAAATCCAAGGAAAGCACAAAAAATGAAATCCTAAAAGTAATAAATCTTATTGAAAATAATAAATTAGCAAAATAATTTAGCAATAGAACTTGAAATCTTTCTGCAAGCTCGCAAAGAGAGGGATTTTATATTCGTCAAGGATTGGAACAAAAGGGCAGACACGCAGGTCTGTTCCTACAGCATTTTCTCGTTGTATTTGTTATACCTATGGAATAAAATCTTGAAAAACATTTACGATTTTGTCCAAACGCCGATAATTTCAAAGTTTCCTTAGTTCAAGGTTCAGCAATTCGGTGCCTTTTTAACCTTGAACTTTGAACTGCTTTCTGCGAACAAGGTTCGCAGAAAGCTCTGTGTTCTTTGTGGTTCAATTTTTCCAAATTACCTTACTTCTTTCCGAGCACGTACCATCTTGTATCCTCCGCAATCTCCTCCGCTTTGCTCTTACCGCAAAGCAACCTCCCCAGACGGAAGAAATGCCGCTTCATTGACTCCACATCCGTGAGCTGCGCAAGCGTTATCTCGATGACTTCATAATTGCGACTGCGGAGCTCCTCTCGTATCTGCCGGTCTTTGTGTGCGGTTGCAGGATTGCCGTGGATGTGGCGGTTCATGCCATCGAGATAAATGCAGATGCCTTCCTTCGCCATTGCCGATGGTATATCATGCGAAAAGTTAAGAATGCTTCCGTATTCCTGAAGGCATTCGTGTACGCGATACCGGTTCAGGTAGCGATGATAGAATGCGTTGCGGAAATGCTGGAGACAATCTATGCATGACCGCTCACATTGCTCCGCACACTCCTCCACAAATGCAATAGCTGCGCTTATTATTTCCTGCCAGCGTGCGATGATCTGCTCGAGCAATCCGGAACCTCCCGGCATGGGATCATACAACAGTACATTCACCTGCGCCTGCCCGGGACTGCCTATGCATAATAGTTGCAGGTCTTCCATCTCCATGTCGAGAAGATGTACTGCCGTGCGATGCGTAAGTATGCGCGTTCCCCATTGATATGCTTTCCCACCGCTGTGCCGCGCTTGCTCATACCCGTAAATTGCTACGCCCATCTGAAACCGGTACTCTTCTTCATCGGATATGATGGATTGATGTGGTAAATCGACATCGCATACCGGCACTGCTCGCAGCGCTGATGCACCGAGTGGTGTTGCGGTATTGTCCGGACTCGTTCCTATCTCCGAGACTGATTCATTGGCAGTATCTACCTGAAATAGTACCGGATCAACCGGCTCTAAATGAAAATAACGCGGCAGGAACCGGTGCCCGTTCGCATA
>MFGW01000250.1:0-3627 GCA_001780385.1 Candidatus Fischerbacteria bacterium RBG_13_37_8
AATGATTTCAAAACCGCATGGCATTATCATCGTCACTGGGCCAACAGGCTCAGGAAAAACAACAACTCTCTATACCCTCCTCAAGGAACTCAACAATAACCAGAAAAAGATTATGACCATTGAAGATCCTGTTGAATATAGAATGCAGGGTATTGTTCAACACCAAATAAGAGAAAAAGCTGATTTCCGCTTTGCCGATGCGGTACGATCATTTCTGAGACACGATCCTGATATTATTCTTGTCGGTGAAATAAGAGATAAAGAAACAGCCGAAGCTTCTATATGGGCTGCACTCACGGGTCATCTCGTACTGTCAACCCTCCATACAAATGATGCTGTTTTAACTATTGTGCGATTAGCTCAAATGGGCATCGAACCATATCTCATTTGCTCAACGGTCCTGCTTGTTGTTTCACAACGGCTCGTGAGAAGATTATGCCCTGCCTGCAGAATTAAAAAATCATACCCATCCGAATATCTGCAACGCTTCGGTTTTCTCAGCGATATGTTCAAAGGACCTAATTTAAATATGGAACTCTATTCCACTCCAGATAAATCTGCTCATTCCAAAACTACTTACTATTGTAAAAAATGCAAAGATACCGGCTATTTCGATAGAATTGCGCTTGTAGAAGCAATGAAAATGACAGAGAAAATACATGAATCCTTACACTATAATCTCCCCGTCGCAGATATAAAAAGAACTGCCCTTGAGGAAGGAATGATTACCATGAAACAGGATGGTCTTTCAAAAGCATATCATGGTCTTACTTCTCTCGAGGAAGTTATCAGCACAACTATTTCATAAAGGAATAGATGAAGCTGTATAATGCGTTGCAAAATTATCCCTCACTAAATAATGAGTCGCCTTTGTGAAAATTTGTGCATGCTATGAAATAATCAAAAATACTTAAAAAAAGAGATTTATTTAATGAAAAAACTACTTTTTCTGCTTTTAATTGCTTTCAATCGCCTATTTTCATCTATGAAAATGCCAGGAATTTTTGGAGAAATGAATCGGCAATGGTATAATGCAGCCGTATCATTTTTGTTACTGAACTATTCTTTAAGAATAGAGCAGAACAATGGAACAAGGTTATGTAGCTGGAGACACAAATGATTTTTTATCTCGCTGAGAGAAAATTATTTTTCAACAAGTTATTAACAATTGTTAAAATCTTTTTATTAGGTTTAATTTATGGATCAATGGACAGCAATACTTGAGAAACTAAAAGGAAAGCTTCACCCTCATACTTTCAACAAGCTTTCCAGGGCAGCCTTTCAAATAGAATGTTCCGCTAATCATCTGATTATCGGTGTAACATCAGAGGAACTTAAAAAGGAACTGACACATAATTATGCTCCTTTTATTGAAAATGCTTTAACGGAATCACATCTCAACGAATATACACTTTCTTACGTAATTGCCAATGGTGATGGAAAATCGGCGCTCCACAAAATGAGCAATTTTATCAATCCGCTCTATACGTTTGACAATTTTATCATCGGTTCCTCCAACAGCACTGCCCATGCAGCCTGTGAAGCAGTTTCGGACATTACTCCTTCCGCTTATAATCCTCTTTATATCTATGGAGGTGTCGGATTAGGGAAAACACATCTTATCAGCGCAATCGGCAATGCAACCCGCAAAAAAAATAATACGCACATCCTCTTGACCAATGCTGATAAATTTATGACAACGATGGTTCAGTTTATTAAAAATCATCAACTTCAAGAATTGAGAGAATTATTTCTTACCTGCGATATTCTTCTCATGGATGACGTGCAATTTTTAATAGGCAAGGAAAAAACACAGGAAGAATTATTTCACATTTTTGATGAATTATATACTCAAAAAAAACAAATTGTCTTTACCAGCGATTGTCCTCCGAGGGATTTGAAAATAGAAGAGCGTCTAAAATCACGTTTTCAGTGGGGACTTACCGTAGATATTCAACCTCCTGACCTTGAAACGAAAATAGCTATTCTTCATCAAAAAGCCCAACTAAGAAAATATCACCTCCCCGATGATATTGCGCTTTATATTGCCTCGAACGTACAATCTAACATTAGAGAATTGGAAGGTGCACTTATCAAATTGTATGCAGTTGCTTCTATTAAATCATGTCCGGTTACTATAGATTTCGCGCGATTAGTCCTAAAAGATCTTTTTCCTGAAGAAGAAAAATTAATTACACCCTCTGAAATTATCAAAGCAGTGAGCAAACGTTTTAATCTGAAAAGTACCGTGCTTTCTTCTAAAACCAACGAACGCGCGATTGTAGTTCCCCGTCAAATTGCCATGTATCTCTGCAAGAAATTAACAAAATATTCACTGGTAGAAATCGGTCATTTATTCAATAAAAATCATGCAACTGTCATTCATTCAATTAATAAAACAGAACAAAAAATGCACTCTGATCCACTCTTTAAACAGCATGTTGATACTATTATCAAATCATTACAATGAACAATGTTTTTATGTTTTTCAACATTATTCACATTAACAATGATGAGTCATGATAGCAAAAAAAATATTAACATTTCTACACGTTGCTTTTTCAACAAACAAGAAAGTGATGGAATGTAATTTGTCAGCACTTTTAAAAAATTTCAACGTGTATTATAATAATATATTATTATTCTGTTTAATTAAAATATAAACATACTTTAGGGAGATATGCATGGAAATAACAATCCAGCAAAAAAACATTAATGCAGAATTGCAGTTAATGCAAGGAGTAATTGAAAAGAAAACCACAACACCAATTTTAGGACATATTTATGTCAGTGCTGAAAAGGATAATGTTACCTTCTTGGCAACCGACCTCGAAGTATGGATGAAAACAATGCTTCCTTGTACCACTATTCGTGAAGGTGCACTGCTCGTTCCTGCAAAAAAATTATTTGAAGTAATTCGTTCATTTCCTGATGTTGATATTACAATGGCAAGCCAGGAAAATAATTGGCTGCATATACAATGCGAAAGCAGTGAGTTTAATTTAGCGGGTCTTCCACCGGAAGATTTTCCATCAATTCCAGATATTGATTTTGAAACGGGATATAGTGTTCCACAAAATGAATTATTTGATTTAATCAAGCATGTAGTGATTGCTATGACACAGGAAGAAGGAAGGTTTTTCATTAATGGTGCATTGCTTCAGGTCGAAGAAGATGGTGTGGTAATGGTTTCTACAGATGGACATCGATTGGCTTATTATAAAAAGAATATAGAGGTAGTCAATAAAAAAGGTGAAAATAAAAGTGGATTAAAGACGGTAGTAGCAAAAAAAGCATTAAATGAATTACTGAAAATAATGGACCCGAAGTCAACTTCGCCGGTAATATTTGATACCAAGGGGAATTTTATGTATTTTTACATAGAGCCTCGTTTATTAGTTGCGAGGCTATTGGAAGCGTCCTTTCCTAATTATAAAGAAGCAATAGAGATTGACCTTGATAAAAAAATGATCTTGCAAAGACAGGCTTTCAGCAATGCAGTAAGAAGAGTATCCCTCATGTCCAATGAACGCGCAAGAGGAATAGAAATAAAATTCGCCACAAATAATATTGATCTCAGCGCACGCAGTCCTGAATTAGGAAATGCAAATGAAAAAATTGCCTGCC
>MFGW01000250.1:3641-10040 GCA_001780385.1 Candidatus Fischerbacteria bacterium RBG_13_37_8
TTATTTAAAGTAGGATTCAACGCTGATTATTTACTTGATTTTCTGAATGTGATCGATGATGATGAAATTGTAGCTGAATTCAGAACAGTAAATAAAAGAGCAGTATTCCGCCAAGCCGCTGAAACGCCGCATGATTATAGATATGTTGTTATGCCGATGAATATTGGCGAGGACGAAATATAGACAACGATATTTGATATATCAAATATCGTTTAGACACAAAGCCACAGGGGCACTAAGTTTTGGATAAATCTGAAAAGTTATTTCTCAGAGAGCAAAGAAGCTAAGAATGTGAAATTAGAAACATTATCGCTTGAGAATTATCGCAATTTCTCTCACCTGAAATTAGATTTTACCGCCTCATTGAATATTTTAATCGGAAATAATGCACAGGGAAAAAGTAACCTCCTGGAAAGTATCTATCTGCTCGCTTATTCCAAGTCTCCAAGAACATCAAACCTGAACAACGTGGTAAAACATGGTTTTCAAATAACCAGAATTGAGGGTGAAGTCTGTAATAACGAGATAAAAAAAGAACTTGTTCTTTTAATAGATAGTGGAAATAAGCATCTTTTTGTTGACAAAAAGATAGTAGAATTGAAACAGTACCTGAGTAATCTGCATGTAATATTCTACGTGCCATTCTCTACATTAATTTATGGATTTCCACGGGAACGCAGAAGATATCTTGACCGGGCAATAGTGAGCCTGGATAAAAAATACCTTCATGCAATTGCAAGCTATAACAGAATTTTAAAAATGCGCAATGCTCTGTTTAAAAGTAAATATAACGAGAGGGAAATGGAGAGCTGGAATGAGCAATTCATTAATTATGCCGTAATAATTTGGAAAGCAAGACAGGAATACATCGAAAATTTATGTAAAAAAGTTGGGCAGTTGAAACCTATTTTCTTTAAAGAGAACGACGAGATAGAAATAGGATTAAAGACTACGCCCCAATTATCATTAGAAAAGAAGAGATGGGCAGAAGAAGTTAAGTATTGCATGGAAATGCAAAAAGAGAGGGAAAAACAGATGGGCTTTACCATTATAGGTCCACACCGCGATGATATGGTCATCCTGTTGAATAATTATGATGCACGTTATTTTGGATCTTCCGGTCAACTGAAAGCAATGGTTATATTAATGATATTAGCGCAATTGAATATGTTTCATGAGGAGTACGAAGAGTATCCCCTCCTCATGTGTGATGATATTGATACGGAATTAGATGCAATGAAGCTGAATGCATTCCTTTCCTCTTTATCTTCAATGGTGCAGGTCTTTCTCACTACCACCCAGAATAATCTTGCAGAAACATTGAAGGATGCTGTGGTATACCAAGTACACGAAGGCGTTGTAGAAAAAATAAGAAAAGGTTGAGGTTAAGGTTAAGAAAAGTCCAGGATGAAGAGAGGTCGGGGTCGAGAAGATATTTAGGCCTGGAAAAAGAGGAAGAATTATAATTTGATCTTTCCTCTCTTAACCTTTTTTTGCTTGCAAATAGGTTAAAAATACGCTATAATCAATATATTGAGTAAAGGGATGACCATATACTCAATATGGAGAAGTATATGAAAACATATGGCGATGAAAACTATGCTGAAATGCACCTCGCAGAAGAGGGCTATACGGCTGAAGATATAAAAGTACTGCATGATTTAGAAGCAGTACGGCGCAGGCCGGCCATGTATATTGGCACGACCGATATAAGTGGACTGCATCATCTTGTATATGAAGTTGTGGACAATTCAATAGATGAAGCGCAGGCAGGTTATTGTACGGAGATAGAAGTAGTATTGCATATAGATAATAGTGTAACGGTAATAGATAATGGACGCGGAATACCGGTAGATCTTCATCAGGAGATGAAGAAATCTGCTGCGGAGGTAGTGCTGACGATGCTTCATGCTGGTGGAAAATTTGGAAATGGGGTATACAAGGTATCCGGGGGATTGCATGGTGTAGGAGTATCGGTAGTCAATGCGTTATCGAAGCGATTAGACCTTGAAGTATGGCGTGACGGTAAGGTATATGTGCAATCATTCAGTAAAGGAGCAGCAATTACGGAATTAAAGGAAGTTGGTCAGACAGAGAAGCGTGGGACAAAAATACGGTTTCATCCGGATCCTGAAATATTTCCCCGCATAGATTTTTCACATGAACAATTAGTGCAGCGATTTCGTGAACTGGCGTTTTTAAATCCGCAGGTATCATTTGTATTTATTAATGAGAGGGAAGACAAAGAGCATGAATTTCATTTTCAAGGTGGAATAGTTGAATTTGTTCAATTTCTCAATAGGGGAAAGGAAGCTTTGTATGATCCGCCGATATTTGTACAGGGGGAGAGGAATGGAGTTATTGTTGAATTGGCAATACAGTACAACAGTACGTATTCAGATATATTATTATCATTTGCCAATTGCATAAATACGAAGGAAGGCGGAACGCATGTAAGCGGATTCAAATCTGCACTTACGAGAACGATAAATAATTATATAACGCAGCACAATTTAGCGAAAAACATAAAAGACCCTGTAAGTGGTGATGATGTACGGGAGGGATTAGCAGCGATAATATCAGTAAAGATACCGAATGATCAACATCCTCAATTTGAAGGGCAGACGAAGACTAAGTTAGGCAACAGTGAAGTAAAAGGTATTGTTGAGTCTTTGGTAAACGAGCAATTATCGTTATATTTTGAAGAAAATCCATCGATTTCCAGGATAATATCTGAAAAAGCGATAGATGCATTGCGAGCGCGCGAGGCAGCCAGGAAAGCAAAGGAATTGACACGCCGGAAGGGCTTATTGAATGGATATACGTTACCGGGCAAGCTTGCAGATTGCCAGGAAAAGGATCCAACGCAGACGGAATTATTCATTGTAGAAGGAGATTCCGCAGGAGGTCCGGCGAAACAAGGCAGGGATAGAAGATTTCAGGCGGTGCTTCCACTTAGGGGAAAAGTATTGAATGTGGAGAAGGCGCGTGATGATAAAGTGCTCGGCAACCATGAAATGAAAATGATAATTACTGCTTTAGGTGCGGGAATAGGAGAAGATGAATTTGATATTACGAGGCTGCGGTATCATAAGGTTATAATCATGTGTGATGCTGATGTAGATGGTTCTCATATCAGGACATTGCTGCTTACCTTTTTTTATCGGAAAATGCAGCAGATAGTTGAAAACGGACATCTTTACATAGCACAACCGCCGTTATTCAGAGCCAAAAAAGGTAGAAAAGAAACCTATATAAAAGATGAAAAAGAACTGAATCAATTTGTAATGAGAAACGCAGCCGAAGATATAGTCATAATTCTTAATGACGGTAAGAAGATTAAAGGTGAAGAGCTGCTTGAAAAATTATTAGCAATATCAGAATTTGATGTAAATCTCAGCAAACTTGAAGGAAAGAGATATCCAGAATATATTATAAATAAATTATTGATGGCGAATGCTTCAGGGAAGGATTATTTTGTCTCCGCGGAACCGCTGGAAAAGTTGCGGGATGAATTGCAGATCAGTTTTCCTTTTGTCCAATTGAGCCAGGTGCAACACGATGAGGAATATGGACTGTACCAGTTAGAATTTTCTGATCCTATCAGGGGGATCCATAATCAGAAGATAAGCATAAGACTTATTTTGCATTCCGAATACCAGCAATTGCTGAAGTTATACAGGAAAGTGACCTTTTTGTTTAACGGAAAGGTTGGGGTAAAAACGAAGGAAAAGGAAGAGACCGTATATTCCTGGAAGGAAGCATTACGTATTTTTCAACAGGAAGGCAGGAAAGGATTGACCATTACTCGTTTTAAAGGATTGGGTGAAATGAATGCAGATCAACTGTGGGACACGACTATGAATCCTGAAACGCGTGTTACCTTGCAGATTAAAATTGAAGATGCAATAGAAGCAGACAGTATTTTTTCTACATTGATGGGAGAACAAGTAGAACCGAGACGAGAATTTATTATTGAGCATGCACTGGAAGTGAAGAACCTCGATATATAGTGTAGGGCGGTGCCACGCGTCCGCCAGCAAAAACACAAAGTGAAATAATTATTAACTTTAAAAAAAAGGTACAACAAGAGAATGGCGGTTGAATGTCCGCAATGCGGCAGAAAGATAGTTTCGTTTAATTTTAATTATTGTTTATATTGCACGACTCCATTTGATGAAGCCACGTTGAAGCTTATTGAGAAGGAGAAAAATGAAGCAGGGGCGCAATATCCGGATAAAGAATTCATAAAGTTGCAGTATGAATTTGCCCCGCAAAGAAGGGAAGAATTCAAGCTTACGAAAGCAGTGAAAACAGGAGCAGTTTGTTTCCTTGTACTCATCGCATGTGGGGTATTGTACATTGCGATGAAAGTTTTTGCGTTTGGGAGCTCACGTGAGGATAATCCAATCGGTTCGGTCTTTTATTTCTCTGCTATTCCGATAACGATTATTATGCTGGCTCTGATTGGATTTATGATTTATCGTGTAGTAAAGTAAGCACTTCTGGATTGTTCAAGGTTCAAGGTTTGATGTGGCTTTGCATTATTAATTATTTTGGCATTCGAACGGGCTTATTATATTATTCTTTACCGAGAAAGTGGGAGGAGAGAAATTCGGCGATTTTGCGTGTAGCATAAGGTTTGCCAAGCTTTGTTTTTATTCGTTGTAATTCACTTTTTTGCTGTGCAAGCAGTGAGGGCTGTTCTATCATTTTAGAAATATGTTCAGCGATAGGGCGAGCTTTAAACACAGGCTGGTAATATTCCGGCACGATATGTTCTTCTGCGAAGATATTCACCATGGAGAGGCTTTTCGTTTTGACAAGCCATCTGCCGAAAAACCACGACAGCGGATTAACCTTGTAGAAAACGATCATCGGTGTTTCCGTGATGCAGGCTTCGACGGTCGCGGTACCGGAGGCAACCAGGAGCAGGTGCGAGAATGACATGGCTTCATATTTATCTTCATTGATTATTATTGCGCCTTCATTGGCAAAGGGAGTTAATAAATTATCGGGCAAGGTTGGCGCTTTAATTATAAGGAAGGTGAGATCGTTCGACAGCTTGAGTTGTCGCATGATTGCAAGAAGCGTTGGTATATGATAATGCAACTCCGTGGTTCTGCTGCCGGGGAGAATACCAAGAATGAACTTATTATCTGAAATAGCATATTTACTGAAGAATTCATTCTTAGTCAATTGTGTTGATACGATATCAAGAAGTGGATGTCCGCTATGAAAGGTAGGTATTCCTGCTTCCTGGTACATTCTGTTTTCAAATTCATAGAGAGGAATCATGAGGTCTACAAGGTTTTTAATCGTATGAATTCTTGAGGAACGCCATGCCCAGATTTGTGGACTGACATAATACACAATAGGAACACAAAGTTTTTTAAGAAAAGCTCCTATGTTAAAATGAAAATCAGGAAAATCTATTAAGATAGCAAGAGAAGGAGGATTGGCGAAAAAAAAGCGTTTTAATTTTCGAAGAGTTTTATACACATTGAATAGCTCAGGAATAAGTTCAAACGTTCCTATTAATTGAAGTTCTTTAATTGGTTGAATAATGTCAGCGCCCGCTTGCTTCAGCAAGTCGCCACCCATTGCCTTTACCTGAAGCTCAGGCGTAATCTCTTTCAAAGAAGAGAGAAGATGACCCCCGTATAAATCCCCGGAAGCTTCACCAGTACTTATATATACATATTTCATAATATTCTCTCGTCGTTGCGGATTAAACGGCAATTAATGCGTTGCTGTTGTCGTGACCGGTTATTTGATTGTATAAGGAAACCCTTAAGTTTTCAATAGTCTTTTCTTGTCATTATGAGCATTCCGGAGGAATGTGTAATAATCCGTAACGGACTGTCTTTGCGAGCATTGCCGAAGGCAAACGAAGCAATCCCTAACGGACTATGCTTCTATAAACGTTAGGGATTGTTACGTTTGCCTCCAGCAAACTTACAATGACAGAAAACCAGAATTGCTTTGCAAGGGCGAACACAAGGTTTGCCCCGACAGAATGCTCGTAAAGAATACTTAATAAAGTTTCAATTGAGAACTTGATTTTTTGTACTATGCTATTGACAGGAGCTAAGGAGGATGAGTATAGTATTAGCGAGGTCTAAAAATGAACTATAGGTTGCGAGGTAATGCACAAAGTAAATATATGTGGGGGGAGCGTCTGTTGAACGAGGCATGGTTTTGCGGAATAGAGGCAGTGATGCGTAGCAGCGAGCGAGGGAGGCAAAGGTGGTAGTAGGCAGCAACAAGTGGTTATTTCTAGCAATAGGAAGTACTCCATTGGTGTGTGCCTTAGCATTATTAATGAATCCTTACCTGGTGCCGGTGATATGTGTATTGCCGGCGTACGCAGTGATGGTTCAGTTTTTGAGAAACGGC
>MFGW01000250.1:10050-12174 GCA_001780385.1 Candidatus Fischerbacteria bacterium RBG_13_37_8
AAGCAATAATAAGTATGGTTGTGTGGGCGGTACTGTTGGGAATATCGATGACATTGCTGGTGTATTTGATGCCGGAGGTTGCAAAGACGGAGATACTTAACGGGGAGAGATACAAATCAGAAATGATGGAGTGGGTGTTGACAGGTGTGGGAAGGGAAGGCAACCCAGCGGAATTTATTCCTTTTCATATACTGGAGGCATGCATCTTTGTAGCGCTGTCGTTATGCACATGTAGCCTGGTTTCTATAATAATGGGAGCATTTTTAATGAATTACATGTCGTATTATGTAGCAAATTTAGCGCTGGTAGGTGATAATGGATGGCTGCTTTTATTAGGATGGCATCCCTGGTCTGTCATAAGGATAATTTCATATGTAATTATGGGAGTAGTTTTATCAGAGCCGCTCCTGGCGAAGCTGATGCGATATAAGTATCATTTTAAGGAAGTAAAAAAAATATTGTATGCAGCGCTGGGAATGTGGGTATTGGATATTATTATAAAAACATTTTTAGCGGGCACCTGGCAGCAACTATTACGCGCGGGTGTTGGAGCGGTTAGCAAATGACACAACAGAGAAACAAGGGAATAGTTATTGCAACGATCAGTTTGCTATTGTTAATGATAATGGGAGGAGTATTTTTTTATTCTCAGGAACCAACCGAAAAAGTAAAAGAGGAAATGGAAAGACTGAAAAAAGAGATACAGATGTGTGAACAATATGAAGAATCACTTATTTTTACCATAGATAAACTTGCCTTGCAGAAGAGGTTGAAAGAAAAAGAAGTGGAGATGTACAACATTCAGATAAGCCAGCTCGAGAAAAATATAGGGGAGATGAATGATACGATAAAGAAACTGGGGGAGGAGATAGCGTCATCGGAGGAATACATTAACAGGAGGGTGGTGATGGCGTATAAGATGGGAATCATGGGTTATTACAAGATGTTGCTTTACCCAGAGGATTCAGCGATGTTGGTGAAATCATACCAGTTTATTTCGATACTGTCGAAGAAGGACATGAAATTAATGGAGGAATATAAAGAAAAGAAAGGACAACTGGAGCAGGAGCGTACTCACTTAGTACAGGAACAAAAAGTACTTGCAAAAGCCAGGCAAGGAATAGAATATGCGAGGTACGATTTGGCGAAGCGGACGAAAGAAAAAAAATTATTGCTTGACAGGATAGCGGAACAGAAAGATATGTATTTGAAAGCAGTCAATGAGCTGCAGATTTCGGCGAAAAAACTTGAGAATTTTATCGGAGGATTACAAGAGAAGAAAGAGTATTTTGAATCATTACCGGAGATCAGAGTATTCAAAGGAATTTTACCCTGGCCAGCACGCGGGAAGGTAATTAAACCATTTGGGAAGCAGAGGCATGCTAAATTTAACACCTATATCTATAATAAAGGAATAGAGTTGCAGGTACGGGAAGGACAGGAAGTCAAGGCAGTATTTGATGGCAAAATAGTCTATACTGATTGGTTTCAAGGATATGGGAAGATGGTAATAATCGAGCACAAGGGACATGTGTTTACGATTTACGCGCATAATTCAGTTATAAAAGTGAAATCCGGTGATATCGTGCACGGTGGAGAGACCATTGCAATTTCAGGTTCAACGGGATCACTGGAGGGAGATTCACTTTATTTTGAAATTAGGGATGGCATAGAACCGGAGGATCCTCTTAAATGGTTGACGAAGCTCAGGGATGTGGTGCAGAAATAGTATAATTGAATTGACACGATAAAAGGAAGAATATTGATGCAAGAGGGGCAAAAAAAAGCAACACTTCTGGTGGCAACAATGGCATCTTTTCTCACGCCATTTATGTCATCCTCAGTGAATATTGCACTTCCTGCAATTGGCAGGGAATTTTCTATGAGTGCGATTTTATTAAGCTGGGTAGCGACTTCCAACCTTCTTGCCGCTGCCGTTTTCCTGGTGCCTTTTGGCCGGATTGCCGATATCTACGGCAGAAAAAAGATCTTTCTCTATGGAGTGATTCTTTATACTGTTTCATCACTTTTTTCTGCATTGTCATTTACCGCCTATATGCTTATCCTGTTTCGTGTCGTGCAAGGAATAGGTGCAGCAATGATTTTTGGAACAGGAATGGCTTT
>MFGW01000250.1:12208-12332 GCA_001780385.1 Candidatus Fischerbacteria bacterium RBG_13_37_8
CGAGCCTTAGGTCTGAACGTTGCAGCAGTTTATGCTGGATTATCTCTCGGACCATTCGTAGGTGGGTTCCTTACTCAACATTACGGCTGGCGAAGTGTTTTTTATGCAAATGTACCGCTGGGAA
>MFGW01000250.1:12346-12622 GCA_001780385.1 Candidatus Fischerbacteria bacterium RBG_13_37_8
ACCGTATTAATACGATTAAAGAAAGAATGGGCAGAAGCACCCGGTGAGAAAATGGATCTCATAGGTTCCGCCGTCTACGGATGTGCCCTCATTGCTATGATGTATGGTTTTTCATTACTGCCATCTTATACAGGTATTTATCTTGTGCTGAGCGGAATTGCAGGCATGATATTTTTTGTGTGGTGGGAATTAAAAATTGAGACTCCCATTTTAAATATACACCTGTTCCTGGATAATAAAATTTTTGCCTATTCCAACCTTGCAGCATTAATAAAT
>MFGW01000250.1:12689-16055 GCA_001780385.1 Candidatus Fischerbacteria bacterium RBG_13_37_8
CAAGCGAGGCAGGGATGATACTTGTAGCACAGCCTGTTACCATGGCGCTTTTTTCACCATTTGCAGGTAAATTATCAGACAGGATTGAACCGCGCTTTGTTGCCTCAATAGGAATGGCACTGACAGCAGCAGGCTTGACTATTTTTATTTTTTTGAACGAAAATACATCAATCGCTTATATTGTCGGAGGATTATTCGTGGTTGGATTAGGCCTGGCACTCTTTTCATCACCCAATACAAACGCCGTTATGAGTTCCGTGGAGAAAAAATTTTATGGTGTGGCATCCGGAACTATCGGGACAATGCGTCTGATAGGACAAACCTTGAGCATGGGCATTACTATGCTGATTATCTCAACATACATGGGATCTGTAAAAATAACGGTGGAATTTTATCCGCAGTTTCTTTGCAGTGTGAAAACATCTTTTTTTGTTTTTGCGATTGTATGTTTCTCGGGGATGTTAGCGTCACTGTCGCGGGGAAAGATATATAAAAGCAGGGAATAAACCCTTCGTGGTATATTCTTTTTGGCTTCCGATTTGTTCGGGATATGGAATAGGGGAGCGTGGCCTTGTCTCGTCATAACAAGCAATATTATCATGTATAACAGCGTAAAAGCATATTTTAGTTAAAATTATTCAATAAAATAGACTAAAAGATATTGACATTTTAAATTATATGGTATAGGATGTGCTTTTTGCGAGTTCTATGAAGCAGAACGAAGCAAGCCTGGTTTTCGTGGTCATTAAAGCTCGCAAAGAAGGTGATATCTAACACGAGGTTTGTTTTACTGATCATTGTCCACTGACAACTGATTATAAGGAGGTAACTGATAGATGCTTGTAGCTATTGAGTTAGAAGGCAAGTCACATGTTATTTTGTATGACATACTTGATCTGTTGCAAATAAGAGAAGAGGTATTGGTAGGGAAACGTGGAAGCAGGAGTGTTTTATTGCTGGATTTTTTGCAGGCGAATAATGTGATCAACTGGTTTTTACAGAATTCGCAGACAGAGATGAGAGTTAGAAAAGCATTAGGAACTGATGCATTATTATTTGAGCATGACAGCAGGTTAAAGGAATTTTTATACAAGCATTTAAGTGTAAGAGAAGGACAGAAGTGGGTAATTGAGCAATTGCCAGGAGAACGGTATATAGCGTTAAGGCGGGCGATGGCGCAGGAGGTGAAGGCGTATAACAGGAAGGAAGAGATTATTGGGGTAGAGCCTGATAAAATAATGAGGGTAGTGAGCATAGGAAAGGATATTCCGTTAGAATGCATAGATTTTACATTTGCTTTGCAATACATGTGAGGTGATTATGTCAAGATGGGAAATACGATGTGCACATTGTTCGCAGGTATTTGAAGCGGGGAAAGCGGTATGGTGTAAATGTTCCTATCAATTTCCAACGAAGATTTGCCCTTATTGTTTAAAGTGTTATTGCAGCAACAGGGAGGCGTTTATTTATTTCTGGGAGAATGTACCAGCAGGAGAAAGACGGGGTGCGATCCTGGTAGGGACGAAGAAAGAAATTTCTGAATGGCTCAAGAGGGTAGGGCTTTTGGATGACGATGAGGTGAGGGATATTATGCAGGAGAGCCAGGCATTGAAAGCAGGTTTTTTAAAGGCAGCGTTCAAGTTAGGTTATTTCAGTAAAGAAGAGGCTGAGCAAATAAAGCGGATCATGCATTACACGCCGGTACATCTTATCAAGGGAGCGGAGGATTCATTACAGAGCAGGGAAATTTGGCATGAGCATAGCGGAATAATAATTGAGCGGGTACAATTTCACAATCAGCAATATTATGTAGTAGCGTTTCCTTTTGGTTCTGGGCAAACGGGAGTACACAGGATGCAGGAAAGGTTAAAGGCGATGGTAATACCTGTTTATGTGGAATTACGAACCTGGAAGATGATAGCGGAAAGTGTATCATCAGGAGACGTTGAACCACAGAGGGTTATAGAGCCTGCTTATTCTTTAAAGGAATGGTTTGAAAGGATTATTGATGAAGTGATAGAGTCAGGGCGGGAGGAGTTATTGGTAGCTCCGGATGCGCAATTTCAGGATAAATCAAACATATTTTTTTTGCACGACAGGGGATGGACATTACATTCGATAGCACCGTTTGCGTACAGTTCACTTGTTTGGAGTCTGACTAACATAATTCCTGAAGAGGGAAAGGCATGCAAGGGAAATTATTATCTTAAGCGAGGGATGATTGATGGTAAAGTTTTTTTAACGCTTCAGCCTTTTCACTGGATATCCACTTATGAGGAGAGTATAGGTTTGCAGGTACTCATTAATCTTATGCGCTTTCAGACAGGTTTAGTTATCGTAAAAGCAGGTATCTTTGCAGAAACATTAGGAAGAACACTTGTTGCTATGGCGGAAATGGGCAAGTATTCAGTAGGAGTAAATTGTAATTCGATAAAGGGAGAGAATACAATTTTGTTTAATCTTTCATCGGTAAAAGGAAGTACTTTTTTTAAATATATTTGCATTATAAAGAAGGAGCAGGATTTGGAAGAGGCGAGCAGAATAAGTGCATCTCATTTTGTCATAGCGATAATCAATGAAGAGATGTATGTGCAGCAGGTAGTGGAATCAAATCCTCGTGTAGTGAAAGTGATGATTTTTTGGCGATTCAGGAAGTTATGCAGTAGATGCAGAATAAAGAGAGAGGAAGCGTATTTTAAGAAGAAGTTCTTAGCCGTATGGGAGAGAAATCCAGAAGGTTGTCAAGCATGCGGCATGAGAGGTGTCAAGGGAGAGCTGCTATTTTTTATAGAGAGGGAGCAGATAGACGAGAGCACGTTGAGAGGACTGATTGAATCGGGAGAGATCGATTGGCGGGATGTTTCTCATTATAATCCTCGCTGCATAATGGAATTCACAGGTATCAATAATATGTTTATGCGTACGAATAACATGGTGGAAAAACATGGCGGATAATGTTTTAATGATTTTCAGGGAAACAATGTTATTTCAGGAGATGAAGGAGGTACTTTCCAAGCGGTTCTCCGTATTTCATGAAAGTAATAGTGAAGCGGCGATGGAGTTTTTTAATGAACATATGCCGGGGATAGTGATGATAGAAGATTTTTTAAGGGGGCAGGGAGGTATCGAGGTATGCAAGAGTATCAAGGAGCAGGCGACGGAGGTTACGACCGTTTTATTTATTCATGAAAGAGTAACAGAAATTGAGTATGCCAGGATTAAAAGCGGAGCTGATTATATATTTTGTTATCCAGAGAATTTGCAGGAATTGAGAGTTATTTTATCGCATCACTTATTCGATTGCAGTGATTATGTAAAGACAGCAGACACAGCTAGTTTCATGACAGGCGGCAGCGAGGGGGAAGA
>MFGW01000250.1:16085-21743 GCA_001780385.1 Candidatus Fischerbacteria bacterium RBG_13_37_8
GGATGAGTTGCATCAAGTGGGAGAATATAGTTTAATCAGAAAAATTGCAGAAGGGGGAATGGCGGATATTTATTTGGCAATGAAGCAAGGGATGAGTGGTTTTCGCAAATTACTTGTAGTAAAGCTGATAAATAATGTTTTTTCACGGTCGGAGGATTTCATAAAGCGTTTTATGGATGAAGCGAAAATATGTGCACATTTAAATCATGCCAACATAGTGCAGGTATATGATCATGGTAATTACCGGGGGCAACTTTATATTACCATGGAATATGTCGAGGGTGAGAATTTAGCGCATATCATTAAGAATAGCAAGGGAAGTTCGTTGCCGGAATCGCTGGTGCTTTATATTGCGCAGGAAATATGCTATGGATTAAGTTATGCACATAGCGCCAAGGATGATAAAGGGAGGGCTTTGCATATTATTCACAGAGATATTTCACCGCATAATATACTTATCAGCACACAGGGGGAGGTAAAGATCGCAGATTTTGGGGTTGCGAAAGCAACGATCAGTCATCATAATACAGCGGATAAGGTACTTGTGGGGAAATTGTTGTATATGTCGCCAGAGCAGGTAAATGGAACAGCTTTCCCGTCATCGGATATCTTCAGTGTTGGTGTGATCATATATGAAATGCTTACAGGGGAACATCCCTATATAAAGAATGATGAACTATCTTCACCGCTGGAGATAATAAAAGCGCTTACACGCAATGACTACCGGCCGATAGGAAAGGACACGGAATACATGAAGGAATTAGAAAGAATACTATTGAAAGCTTTATCGCGAGACAAGCAGGACAGGTACTCTTCCGCTGATGAATTACTTTCAGATTTACTTGACCTGCCATGGGCAGGAAGTCAGAGAGCGTTGAAAAAATTTCTCGAGCAGTACCCCAGGAACAGCTAACTTCCTGAAACATGTTTCACGTAGAGCTGTTAGCGAGGTCTGTGTCTTATTTTCTTGGATTATTCGGATCTGGAACAATGCAATCAACGGGACATACAGTTTTGCACTGCGGCTCATCATAAAAGCCAATGCACTCTGTGCATTTTTCCGGTACAATGTAATAAAAATCAGCGCTAAGGGCATCAAGTTTTTTACCGTCCACTTCATAAGGTTCGCCATTAGGATAAATGGCAGTATTGGGACAGGAAGGTTCGCATGCACCGCAGTTAATACATTCTTCATTAATCAGTAAAGCCATTTGTAACCTCCAAAATGAGATAAAATTAGAATCGCTATTGTATCATGTCGCAATGTATTTGTCTATCATCTTCAAATCAGAGGACAGTGAGCAGTGGACAGCAGGCAGAATTAGGCCTGCATGAATGTTTTGCTTATCTTATGAAAGCTTGGTGTTTATCGCAAAGCGTATGATAATATTGCGCGGATAATACTTCTTCTTGCCAGTGTGAATTATAAAGGGCGCACCTCTTGTTATTGCAAAATTGAACCGCGCCTTTCAGCCAGAAAAAGTAACTCTGAAGCAGATATCCTTTTATTACTTGAGGTACTCTGTCATCATTATAATCAAGATATTTTTCTTTATTCTGTTCGAGCCAGTTTTGTAATTCTTTGGTTAGTCCTGTTCTTGTAATCAAGGAGTATTCTTTAGGTTTTGGCGGTGCTTCTATAATTCCGGTAATTGAAATAATGCAAGGAAAGCCGAGAATAATAGAACGGAGATGATAGCGATTATCTTCCTCGAACGTTAATAATTTTCGTTCCGTTAAGATAATGTTGAGGCGTTCTTTTTTCAGAAATAAAGCAGGCCATTCAGTTCGCAGAAGCAATTGAAATTCAAAGCCATCGTAGAGAGATTGTGAAGCTTTTGAAGAGTTTAATAAACATTTTTTTTCATATTCAATTTCAACCGGAAAAAGATGTGTATTAAGGTCTTTCTTATCAATAGAGAGAATGCGGATTGAAGCTAAGGATTGAGCAAAAGAAGCAATTTTTTCTGGTGAAGTGAGCAATTCAGAAAAATGAAAATGCTCCACAATGCTTACAGAAATTTCTTGAAGAAAAGTGCAGTATTGTGCTATGTCCTTATTATGAAAAGGATAGTCTGTGTAAAGGTGAATACTCATGAAAAATATGAAACGTTAGCCCATAGCTTTTAATTTTTCCAGAGCAATATGAGCAGCTTTTTCTCCGGATAAAAGCATAGCCCCAAACGTAGGACCCATCCTCGGTAAACCGAAAACCGTGGAAACAGACATTCCTGCAACAATAAGACCAGGATGTACTTCGCTGGTATACTCAACAACTAAATCTTCTGACATTTCAACCCACATAGCACCGAATCCTTTCATTTTTATTAATCCACGATCCTGAAGTTTTTTTACCACGCATGCATCATGCCCCGTGCAATCTATGACAAGCTTTGATTCTAAAGCAATCGGATCAACACAGGTAATTTCACGCGGTAATGCAGAAATAGGTGTCCAATTAATGACAACACCGGCAACCCTGTTTTCTTCTCTCAGCACGATATCATCAAACATAGTCATATTTGCAAATTTAACGCCAGCATCACACGCACTTGCTATGAGCTTTGAACAGGCATGTGGTCCATCTGCTACCCATAGCCCTTTTACGTGCTCCTCACAAGGAACTCCAAGTTTTTGCAGCTCTTTTTCTGCAGGACTCCTTAAAGTAACTTTATTCATGAGATAACCACCGATCCAGAATCCGCCACCAAGATAATTATTTCTTTCTACGATCAATACTTTGACTGATTGCTTCGCAAGTTCCCTTCCTGCAATAAGTCCGGAGGGACCCGCACCTACAATGATAACATCAGAATTAGCATAACTGTAAAATTGTTCCAGAAACCCTTTTACAATAGCTTTTGTCACTTCAGCTTCACCGACCTGAGAGAAAATTTTTTCCGCCATTTTTTTGCTCCTAAGTATATAAATCTAAACCTGCATTTCGCAGTATTTTTAAACCACAGAGAACTTAGAGATTTTTTCTTTCATTCTCTATAGTACGCTATGGTTGTATTTATAGTTTCATTTACTCTTATTTTTGGTGCCTCTTAAAGACAGAGGCAACTCCATTGATAAATTGCGCTCATTAATATAATTCATCAGTATTAAATAGTCAAGCATTGGGACTGGGGACTGGGGAATAGGGACTGGGGACTGGGGACTGGGGACTGGGGAATAGGGACTGGGGAATAGGGACTGGGGAAGCTTAATGGACTCTTTATCTATTGTCCGCTAATAAGTATTTTCTATATCCTATCTCAGGCAAAACAGCATTCAAAATATTTCATCTTGCAAGGACTTCAAGAATCTTGAACCCTGAACAATGGAGAGGAAGTAATAAGTAAAGAATGCTTCCCCAGTCCCTAGTCCCTATTCCCCAGTCCCCAGTCCCTAGTCCCTAGTCCCTAGTCCCTATTCCCCAGTCCCCAGTCCCCAGTCCCCAGTCCCCAGTCCCCAGTCCCTAATCTATTACAAGAAGATAATGTTGCTAATTCTATTGTTGACTGCGATTAATTGCTATGATAGAATTAACTCGTTATGATTATTGAATGTCCACAATGCAGTAAAAAAGCTAAACTGAATGAAGAGCTTTATCTCGATAAAATATTGCGCATAAGATGCCGTAGCTGCTTTCATATCTGGTTACTTGATCTTGCACAGGAAGATGGCAAAATCATTGCCACACCAAAAGAAGATACCCTCCTTACCGTAGAACCAGTTGCGTTATCTGCTGAAGTGCTAGAAGCTCAAAGAATTGCACGACTTATTATATCTGAGATAAAACTTTATAACCAGGAATTGTTTCACAGATTAAAAAGAAAAGATGAATTATTGGCTTCACTGAAAGAAGATCTAACTCTTGGACGACAACATTATAATCAAAGAATCTCACCAAAACTCCCCGCATCTCCTGATTATTTTCAGGAAGCGGTCAAAACAATTCTTCTTGCGGACAAAGAGTGAGACATTTATGCCACTTTTTAATTCATAGGGGACAGAAAAGCCTCACATAGAATTTCAGTAAATTTGTGAAAATGCAGTTCCCGTGCATAATAACAGCAAAAATAAAGTTGGCATAAAATATGTATATAAGGATAGAATATACAAATTATTGGATGATATGATTTTTCAGAAGACGTTACAAAAAGAAGTAAGGTGCTGTGGATTAGGCCTTCATTCAGGCAAGAAGGTGAATCTTACGCTATCACCATCTGAAGAAAACAACGGGATTAGGTTCTTTCGCAAAGATAAAAAGGGAGAGATGTTAGAAGCAAAAAATGAATATGTCTCTCGTGTGAATTATGCTACCACGTTGACCAAGAATGGATTTTCCATTACTACGGTTGAACATTTATTAGCCGCAATATATGCCTTAGGAATTAGCAATATTAATATTCATGTTGACGCGGAAGAAATCCCGATAATGGATGGGAGTGCGGCGCCTTATCTTGTTTTATTAGATGAAGCAAGTACGAAACGATTATCACAAAGGGTATCATATTTGAAATTAATAGACACCATTCACGTAGGCAATGGTGAAAAATATTTAGAAGCAAAGCCATCTGATTCTTTTCAGATAACATATGCTATTGATTTTGATCATCCCTCAATCGGTGTGCAGGAACGAACTTTCCAGATAAAGAAAAAAATATTTCGTGAAGAAATATCTCCAGCAAGAACCTTTGGTTTTCTTAATGAAGTTGAGACAATGCGAAAAAATGGATTAGCATTAGGGGGAGGGCTTCATAATGCAATAATTTTGAGTGAGAATGCTATTTTAAATAATCGTTTGCGGTTTCAAGATGAATTTGTCAGACACAAGATACTTGATTTAATCGGGGATCTTTCATTATTAGGATATCCTATTCTAGCAGATATCAGTGCATACAAAGCCGGGCATTCATTACATTTTCAACTTGTATCGGAGATTCTCAGGAACAAGGACAAGTGGGTATTGGTGCAGGGTTTTCGCATGCCATCAGGAAAAATAGCATTTGGACAGATGCTTGCCCCTTCTTCTTCAATGTAAGAATAAAAGTGTATTCTTCATTTTATTCATTTCAGCTTTTTATCTCTTCAATCATACTTGACTAATTGATGATGATAGTATATATTTTAAAGATAAGGCTATCTTATAATACTTTGGAGGTATGTCGATGTATAAAAAAATGTTGCTTTTATCAATATTTGCAGTAGTAGTATTTCTGCAAGGATTTGCGAATGCTGGTGATGCGTTTTTGAAAGGGGGAATACTTTTAGCGCCTGATGGAGACGTAGCGTTCAAGCATAAATGGCGTATCAGTTTTGGTTCGGATTATATGAATTGGGATCAGCTTGGAGTAGGATTTGAAATTCAAATGGCGTACTCTTCAGAGGAAATTGAAATTCTGGATGTAATGGAAACATTTCATTATATACCATTAAACATTTTTGTAAATGTGAAGTATAAGACAGCCACGGAAGGAATACGACCCTATGGGGGAGGCGGTCTGGGATTAATGAGCACCTTGATTTTTGATGGTGGTTCAGATTGGTCGAAGAGATTTGGCATACATCTAATGGGCGGTGCTGAATTTGGTTCATTGGAAGGAACTGCCTTTGTAGCGGAATTACAGCTTGTCAAGCCATTATCAGGTGATGCCCCGAAGGATACCG
>MFGW01000250.1:21762-33459 GCA_001780385.1 Candidatus Fischerbacteria bacterium RBG_13_37_8
GATTAAATGGTAGTAAAGTCATTGCACTGATTCATCAGGATTCAATGACGTAATTAGACGTAATTAAAGGTGATATTTAAAAGGTTTCAGGGTAGGAACAGGAAAATCGTCGAGGATAGAGAGAGTTGACTGGTTTGGCGGGTGAGGATTTAACTCAAGGGGGAGTAATAGAAGCATGCGGAAAAGCGAGATGAGAATGTATAATCAAGAATTTCAGAAGGTCATGAATGATCTTATTTTACGTCCCTCTATAGGCATAAAGGATTTATTTTTTCTGCTTGGCAGATATTTAGAGGGTATGAAGAAAATAGTGCCATGGCAGGCATTTGAAATGGATCTCCAATCTCCGGATGGAATTTGGATTACGCGAAAAAAAGGGAAAAGACCGTTAAAAGATAGCGAAAAAAAGGGGGAAAAGAAAAAAAAGAATGATGAATTTCAAAAAGCAGTAAAATCGAAGAAAGAAAAAAAAGAGATACAGATTGATGTAAGTTTTGAAAAAGAAAAGATACTTGACTGCACACTTTTTTTAGAGGAATCTCCCGGAAGTCATGCTTTAAAAATAGTGAACGAGATGAAGGCGGACATACAATTGCTTGTAATGCAGGGGTATAAAATACTTAGCAATCAAGGAAAGGTGTTACAGCGAAACCAGCTAGCCAAATTCAGTTCAATTCTTAATTCGATGTTAGAGCCGAAGGAAATTCAAAGGCAGGCAATGGAAGCGATAATAAATGTAGTGAATTCTGAAGTTGGTTCATTATTGCTGTTGGATGGAACGACAGGGGAATTAAAATTTGAAGTAGCTTTAGGTGACAAGGAGGAGCAGATAAAGGAGATAACATTAAAGAAAGGGGAAGGAATAGCAGGTTGGGTTGCTCTTCATGGGAAGGCGGTGTTGATTAATGATTGCAGGCATGACCGGCGGTTTGCTTCGTCAGTGGATCAGAAGATTGCATTTGCTACGAGGAATATGATATGTGTACCGGTGAAGGTAAAAAATAAAATAATAGGTGTTCTCCAGGCAATCAATAAAAAGAATAATGGTAAATTTAACAAGGATGATTTAAAATTATTAGCTTCTTTATCTGAGCAGGTGGCCATAGCGCTTGAAAATGCGCGTCTCTTTAATGAATTGCAGCAATTATTTGTTGATTCTGCGCAGGCACTCGCTGAAGCCATCGAAAAGAGGGATCCTTATACGGGGGGACACATTTGGAGAGTAGTAAATTATTCATTAGCCATAGCCAATTATTTAGGCATGAGTCCTGAGGAGATATTTTGTTTAAAATTATCAGCGATTCTTCATGATATTGGTAAAATTGGGATAGATGATCATATCTTAAGAAAACCTGCACCATTAGATCATAGTGAGTTTGAGATAATTCAAAAGCATCCTGCTTTAGGAGCTGAGATAATTAAGCGTATCAAAAAACTTGAGGAAATACTTCCAGGTGTACTTTATCATCATGAACGGTATGATGGCAAAGGTTATCCTTATAAGTTGAAAGGGAAAGAAATTCCTTTGATAGCAAAGATAATTGCTATTGCAGATACATTTGATGCAATTTGTTCAAGCCGTCCTTACCGCTTAGGTCTTACGGCACAGAAAGGCAAGCAGGAAATTCTACGCTGCAGCGGTACACAATTTGATCCTTCAGTAGTAAAAGCATTTATCAAAGCTTTTGACAGGGGAGATATAACAGATATTATTGAAGGACGTTACTCAGCAGCTCATCAACTTTAGAAAGTCTTTATTTCCGTTCCATTATATCTTCGTAGAGAGTAATTATTTCGTGGGTAGAATTTTTCATGTCAAATTTTTCATGAGCAGTCGATATTGAATTCTGCACTATTTTTTCATAATAATCCTTGTTTTCAAGGAGGAATATTACTTTTTCAGCAATAGCTTCAGAATTTAATATGGGGACGAGTATTCCATTTTCACCGTTGATTATTTCAGGCGTGGCACCATCTCTGGTAGCAATTACTGGAGTGCCTATTGCCATGGATTCTACTATGACTCTTCCAAAAGGTTCCGGCGCTGCATAGGAGGAAGACGCCATGATATGTACATCAAGGGCTTTCATGATTTCAGGAACGTCCCGTCTGTTTCCTAAAAAATAAACATCATTTTTAAGTCCCAGTTGTTCAATCCGGCTGGTTACTGCATTAAGCAATTCCAGGTAGGGCTTAAATTCAGAATCAATCCATCCTGCAATTACAAATTTAGCGTTTGGGATTTTTTGCTTTATCAGTTTGCATGCTTCGATAAAATAAATGTGTCCCTTGCGTTTTGATATTCTTCCCACCATTCCTATAAGAGGAATATCTGTGCTGAGATTTAATTCTTTTCTCAATTTAGTGCCGTCAATATCAGGGTGAAACATCGTGAGATCAATGCCGTCATAAATAACGTGAAGATCACGTTCTTTCGAATTGAATTTTCTGAACATGGAAGCTGCCGCTTCCGAGATGCATATTATTTTATCTGCAAGTTTTGTAATGATATAAGGGTATGCAGTCGCAGCAATTTTTGGATGCCGGATTATTTCCCGGATGTGGTAAATACAGGGAATACCTGTTATTTTTGCTGCAATACCGGGAGCAATCAACGCCATGTTGTTAGAATGAATGATTTTTACTTTGTGTTTCCTTATGAGCTTAACTAATCCAATAACATTTGGCATGAGTTCAAGAATATTTTTAGCTATGGCAAAGATATTGAGAGTCCGGTAAAAAAGACACATCCTTACATAATGAACATTTGCTCCAGCAGCAATATAATCATTGTAATAATAACTGGTTCTCAGTTCCTTATTAAATTGACTTTTTGTAGGGAGAGCGACGAAAATTCTGTATTTATTTTTATCGAGAGCATTGATTAAATCCAGAAGACAGACATCAGCACCACTTACCCCTATGGCAGAAGAAAAAGGATTTACGTAAAGAATTGTTTTTTTCGGCTCGGTTTGAAATTGTTGCCGTGCTAATTCAGGATGTGACTCGGATATAATTTCACGGTAGTATCGTTCGGTATTAGCGACCATAGTATGTTCGGAGAATTTATTCTGAACGGATTCTTTTGCGAGTGCGCCCATATTTTTTTTCAGCTCCTTGTTTTTAAGCAAACTTAGAACTGCTTGTGCTAATGCTTCGGAATCCGCTGGAGGTACAAGGATACCAGTTTTACCATCTTCAATTAATTCAGGAGCACCACCTTCATTTGTTGATACCACTGGTTTTCCTGCTGCCATTGCTTCTACTATTACCCTTCCGAATGGTTCTGGCGCTGCTGCAGAAGCAGATGCCATTACGATAATATCCAGCGAAGCCATTATGTCAGGAATATCCTTGCGCACGCCGGTGAACATTACCTGCTTATAAAGACCCAGAGAATTAATGAGTGTCTTCAGCTTATTGAGCAGTTCAGTATAAACCTGGGCATGCGATTCCACCCAGCCAATTATGTAAAATTTAGCATCAGGTATTTCCTTGATGATTTTTGCGGCAGCTTCTATAAAATAAACATGACCCTTCCGAGGTGATATTCTCCCTACAATACCAATAAGCGGAGATGCTTCTGGAATGGTAAATTCTCTCTTCAATTTCATGCTGTCGAGTGGCTTATTAAAATGACTCAGGTCAATACCATTATACACAACTACTGCTTTATAATGCGGCACAGAATTTTCAAGAAACATCAGGGCTACCGCTTCAGATATACAAATTATAACATCCGCTAAACGGTTAATAAGCCGCGGGTAGAGAAATCTCATGATCTTAGGCTTGCCTATTATTTCGCGAACATGATATACACTGGGAATGCCACATATTCTCGCTGCGATGCCGCTTCCTATAATGGCGGTATTATTGGAATGAACAATGGTTACCTTTTCTCTTTTTATTATACGGATTAGATTTATTATATTGGGAATGAGAAAAAGAAGATTTTTAAGAAGAGCAAATGGATTTTTCGTCCGGTACAGGACACACATTCTCATGTGATACAGTTTCGCTCCCGATTTTTCATATTCTTCACGGTAAAAACTGTCAGTCGTTTCTTCTAAATAGCGACTTTTAATCGGAAAAGCGACAGAAACTTTATATTTATTTTTATCAAGTCCTGCTATTAAACTTAACAGGCTTTTATCAGCACCACTGACACCAATCGAAGAGGAAAATGGATTTACAAATAAAATATGAATTTTATCTTCTTTGTTGCTCATAAAGATTCCTGTTTATCAAGGTGCTTGAATAAAGTCCAGAATTCTGCCAACGTTAGTTGCTCAGCCCTGATATTAGTTTTAATATTCAGGTCAGTCAAAATTCCTAAAAGCTTATTTTTTAATGCTGCTGATTTCTTTCCGCCATAAGAAACCTGGAGGCTTTTTAACAGCGTTTTTCTTCTGTGTGCAAAACAATGAATGAGAAATTCTTCAAAAGAAGGTATTGCATTATTTTGAACCGGTATAGTCAATTTATCTCTAACTGTTAGTTTTATGACTGTTGCGTCAACTTTTGGCACGGGATAAAACATATTCTTTTTTACATCAAAACTAAATTTTCGCTCAAAATACAGCTCTGCTATTACACTCAATTTACCATAATCTTTATTATGAGGAGATGCGATGAGTCGCGCAGCAAATTCTTTCTGCAACATTAGTAACGCTTGGTGGAAAAAAGGTTTTTCGTGTATGAGCCATTCTATCAACGGACTGGTAATGCTGAATGGAATATTTCCAATTATTTTTGTAACGCTCTCTGTTTGATTGCCCTGATGTGTCAGAGCAGAAATAGATTGGGTAAGAATATCGTCATTAATAATAACAAGATTTTGCTCTGAAGCAAATTTTTCCCTCAGCAATTGTACGAGATACGGATCTATTTCGACTGCAATGATACGAGCGCCTGTTTTCAACAGATGTCTTGTTAGAGCTCCTTTCCCGGGTCCAATTTCAATGACAGTATCTCCTGCGCGAATAGCAGCAGTCTGCGCAATCCTTCGTGCAATCCTGGTGCTTATTAAGAAATTTTGACCTAATCGGCGTTTGTTCATCATGTTGGAATAGCAGTAAGTTATAGCAATGTCGGGCACACCTTTTGCAAAAAATAATGCGGTCTTATCAATGCTTGAAGTGCCGGACTCCTGTGAATACCATGGCAATATTTTGACGATCCGCTTCCTCAATTACTTCCTGGTCTCTTATTGAACCACCAGGTTGAATGATAGCGGTCGCTCCTGCCTTAGCGATTTCTTCAACATTGTCTTTAAAAGGAAAGAATGCATCAGAAGCAATCACGCTATCTTTTAGCGAGGAGCGTGCCTTAGATTTAGCCAACCTGACAGAATCTACACGACTCATTTGCCCAGCCCCAATTCCAATAGTGTTATGATCCGTTGTAAAAACTATAGCATTTGACTTGACATGCTTCACTACAGTCCAGGCAAAGGTAAGCGCTTTTCTTTCATAATCATTGGGCTGCCTCTTTGTTACTATGTTCCATTCCTTGCTGAGCAGATTATCATAATCCTGAAGCAATATTCCACCTTTTATGCGTCTAAGATCCCATTCCCGTGCCGGTAATTTTTCAGAATCCAACAGCAGGATGCGTAGATTTTTCTTTGACTTCAGAAGCGTCAGCGCCTCTTCGCTATATGATGGAGCTATTAAACATTCGACAAAAAGACAGGAGACCTCCTGCGCTGTTGCTTCATCAACTTCACAGTTGAATGCTACTATGCTGCCAAAAGCAGCTTCTGGATCCGTTTCCCGCGCGATCTTAAATGAAGTTAGTGCATTATCTGACCACGCAGCTCCACAAGGATTTGTGTGCTTGATTATTGCACAGGCATGCCCCGTTAAATCACCTACTATGTCAAAAGCAGCCTGAACATCTATATAATTATTGAATGACATTTCTTTTCCATGAAGCTGCTCAGCAGAAAGTATCCCCTTTTCCCATAATGATATATCCTTGTAAGCACAAGCACGCTGATGCGGATTCTCACCATATCTAAGCTCCGCTTCTTTTTTCAATGGCAACGTTAAATATAAAGGCATCTGCTCACTCTCCTGTAAAAAATAATTGCTGATAAGAGCATCATAATATGAAGAAAATTGAAAAGCTTTTCCTGCAAGATTCTGCTTGTATCCAAGAGGTATCTCTTTTCCCTCCTTGATAAAATCAATAATGGCAGGATAATCTTCCGGCTGTATCAGTATGGTTATATTATTATAATTCTTAGCTGAAGCACGGATCAGAGCAGAACCACCAATATCTATCCACTCAACCGCTTCCTCTATGGGCAGGTCTCCCTTTATCACCTTCTCTTCAAAAGGATATAAATTCACCACCACCATATCAAATTTTGGGATCTTGTATTGCTCAATATCTTTCTGGTGCTGCTCTTTATTCGAATCAGCTAAAATTCCGGCAAAAACCATCGGATGCAATGTTTTTACACGTCCCTGGAGCATGTTGCTGAAACCTGTGATTTCCTCGAGCTCTCTTACCCTTATTCCATTATTCTTTAAAAAAGCTGCGGTTCCTCCAGATGCCCATATCTCAACGCCTTTCTCCATAAGCGCCTGACATAATTTTTCAATATCTTTTTTATCAAAAACACTTATTAACACTCTTTTAATCATTACGCTTACACTCCTGCTATTTATTTTTCCTCGCGTCTTGATTCGTAATGGCATATGGAAAAATTACAAATCTTGCCGCAGAATTCATCATTATACCAGATAAAAGCTCAAGGGGAAACAAGAACTTTTTTTTATTGCGAGGGAAGCAGTTGCTTTATTATATCTTCGAAAAATACTTTTCCGCGAATACCTGCTATTTGCGTATGAAATACTTTATCAGAATTATAAATGTAGGTCATGGGATAATAAATAACTCCAAAAGCATCTTCTGTTTTTCCATCATCAATTATGATTGGGTATTTCACTATATTTTTTTTGAGAAATGCCTGCACTTTGGAAGGCGATTCAGCGGTAACTCCCAGTATAAGCAGCCCTTTTTCCTTGTAGTCCTCATACAGTTCATTAAAATAAGGAATTTCTTCCTTGCATGGTCCACACCATGTAGTCCAAAAATTTATTATCAATACTCGGAATGAATAATCATTAAGACCTTTCTCTTCACCCTGGTACTCCCTTATTTTTAAAGGAGGCAACTGCTTCGGACCGGGAGGCGCCTCTCGCAAACAACTAACCATCATCAAAATGCCAACACAAATTATGCTGATTAAATATTTCTTCATTATACTATAGAATAAGCCTTTCAAATATTTTGTCAATTTTGAGCTCTTTGTCATCGTGAGTTTGCTGGAAACAAACGTAACAATCATAGCACATTGTCATTATGAGTTCTGCGGAGTGTCAGGAATTATTACCTGCTGCTGGCATCACACACAGATTTTGCTGAAATTCCCCCGGGGTCCTTTGAAATGCAGTGCTGCACTGCTTTGAGGGAGTGTCTAATGTTAGGGTCCGCCCCCCCCCGCTTGAAAAAAAAGAGAAAATGATATACAGTATCATGGTGAGCCGGCGTAGCTCAGTGGCAGAGCAGCTGATTCGTAATCAGCAGGTCATGGGTTCAAGTCCCATTGCCGGCTCCAGTGCTTTTTAGAGGATCTGATCTGTCGCTGACCTGCCTTCGGATAAGAAATAACAATGCATAACGACTACTATTATAACATTCATGCTGGCCTTATTCTGCCCACAGCTCACTGATCACTGTTCATTATTCAATCATCTGTTCCGCAAAGGAAAAATAAGCATTGTTGCCAATAATGACATGGTCAAGTACCTTTATACCGATAATAAAACCTGCTTGTTTGATCTGCCTCGTTATTTCCACATCCTCTAATGAAGGCTTGGGATCGCCACTCGGATGATTATGAATCAGAATAATCGATGCTGCACTTTCTTTAATTGCAGGATTAAATACCTCCCGAGGATGAACAAGACTGGATGTTAATGTGCCCTGTGAAATCATGCAGGCTTTTAAAAGCTTGTTCTTGATATCTAATAACAAAATATAGAAAAATTCTTTCTTTTCGAGAAGAAATTTGTGCTTCATTAAATGATATGCATCCTCAGCACAACATACCGATTGTGCAGGTGCAGGCAAAAATGAATAGAATCGCCTGGAAAGCTCGATGGAAGCTTTTATCTGGCATGCCTTGGCAAAACCTATTCCGGAAATGGAACGCAGTTCAGCAATACCAACATGTTTCAAAGCATGCAAGGAACCGAACCTGGTGAGGAGCGCGTAGGAGAGTTCCAACGCTGTTTGTTTAATGGTGCCATTCTGTATAATAATGGCAAGCAGTTCTGCATCATTGAGCGATTCAGCACCGGCGGAGAGTAATTTTTCACGAGGTCGTTGTTGGGAGGGAAGGTCTTTCAATGTATATTTTGTTGCCTCTGTTTTCATATTAATATATTATAATATAAATTAACGTGAACAACAATAGCATATTATATAATATTATATAATATTATTATTCAATTGTGAGAGGGCTGAAACATGGGTATGCGTGTGCACATTGTGCCTTGCCAAGATAAATGAAGGTTCAGGTAGTTATAGTTAGATTTCAGGTGGTGTTGATGTAGGGGGTTTATATTTTAAATCTGCGGGTCAGTGATTGGGCGTCGCTCAGTTTTGCAGCCAGGTTATTGGTATTATCGGAGAGGACTTTAATTATAGATATATTACCTTTCGAGATTTCTTTTATGGAGTTAATGGATGTTTCGATGTTATGGATATCGTTTACGAGGTCTTTAATATTTTGGAAGCTTTGTTCGATGAGTTGACCTGTTTCTTTTTCAGATGCGAATAATTGATTTATAGAAGTGAAGTGTTGATTTGTTGAGTGGCTTAATTCTTCGGAGAGTCCTGAGAGGAGATCCAGGCCATTTTTTATTTCATTGAAATGAGTATTTTCAAGATTAACATTTTCGTGCATATCTTCAATTTGTTCTTTGACGCTGATGGTAATATTTTTTATATAATTGATTGTGGATGTTTGTTCTTCGATAGCTTTATTGATTTTAGCATTAAATTCAGCAGATTTTTTATAAGTTTCTTCGATTTTTTTAAGGACGAGGATGAGGTCTTTAAAGAAGGCGAGGCAATTTGTCATATTATGAGAGACAGAATTCATAATATTGACGCTTGATTTAGATGAATCCTGGACGGCTCTAATAATTTCTGAAATTTCGTGGATAGAGTTTCTTGTTTTTTGAGCCAGTTCTTTAATTTCATTAGCGACGACGCTGAAGCCTTTTCCTTCTTCACCGGCTTGAGCGGCGAGGATAGCGGCATTGAGGGAGAGGAGGTTAGTTTGATCGGCGATATCTTCGATGACGGCGAGTATCGTACCTGCGGCGATTGCTTGTTCGCCTAATTTCAGGATAAGGGTGGAGGCATTTTGAATTTGTTCATTAATCATATTCAGGTTATTATAGGTATTTTGTACTTTAACATCACCTTCGCGAGCGGCAGTTTCTGCGACTTTTGAGAATTCGAAAGCATTGGTACTTATATCCTTGATTTCTGTCAGGATTTTTTCAAATTCCTGGATGGAATTAACGGTATTAATACCTGATTCATTAAGGTTTTCAATTTTATCGCTTACCAATTTTGTTATTTTAAACAAATCAGTAATTGAGTCATGTGATTTAGCAACGAATTCTTTTAATTGGTTGAAGTGTGTAACGAGGATTTGGAGATGTTTATTAATTTCTTTCAAAGAGTTAACGGACTGATTGGAGGAGGAAGCGATGCTATCCTGGTTAATTTTTACAGTATGGCTATAATCTCTAATGCTATTGATGGATTTAAGTACTTTATAGATTTGGCCATCTTCTTTTAGAGTAAAGACATTGAGTTTCTGTGTAACGGAGCCGAGTTGTTCTGACGTGGAAGCCATGGTGGAGTTAAGGGAGAAGAATTCGTGAAGCATACTGGTGAGATTAGTGGAGAGGACGTTAATATTGGAGGCGAGGGTTCCTATTTCATCTTTATTGAATGAAGCAAGAGGATGACGAAGGTCGCCTGTAATGAGATGAGCAATATGTTCATTTAGTTTATTTAAGGGAGCATGTATTAATTTTCTTATACTGATAATGAGGCACAATTCAAGAATTAATAATAGCGCAATAGTACTGGAAATTCTCCAGAGGAGAAGCCGGCTAATTTTTTGTTTAATAGGCAGGAGAGGCATGTCAAGGATGATAAAACCGAGGATTTTTTGTTCTTTTGAGTGACAGGAATAGCAAAGCGGTTTATTATTTAATAGCTTAAAAGAGCGGAGGTATTCGGCATTATTTCGACTGGTAATGGTATGCAGTGGTAAAGGTTTTTTACTATGGCATTCTATGCAGCCATCCTGTTTTACAGAAGCAATTTTACCTTTAAGAGATTCATTGGAATGGAATGCAGTAATACCGGAGGGTGTGTAGATCATGGCATTTTTGACAGTACCGATTTTAGTGATTGACGAGACAGCATGTTGTATTTTGTCGCGGTTATTGCTGAGCATAGAATCGTCCACGGACAATTCGAGCAATGTCAACAAGCTTTCATTATCATTTTCAGCATTTTGGTAGAAGTAATTATGTTGTTGTCTCCATCCAATGAGGAGTGCGATTACACCGGTAATAATAATAGCGATGGAGAAGATAAGTGTTATTTTGAGGAAGAGGCTTTTATTAATTTTTTCAATGAATAGGTTATTACTCATAATTAATTATGACACATTATAATTTTTTTTCAAAGATGTGTAATTCTTGCAGGATATGATTTTTTTTCTCCTGGTTTTTGATTGATTCGAGGTTAATGAGAACATTTTCGCGTGCGCATTGATAAGCAGCTTTTGCCAGATAAATAGCACATTTAAAATCACTGAGTGCATTTTGATTTCCCTTGCTGGAGATTTCCTCAGTAATTTCCAGCAGATCGGAAGAAATTTTAATATTTTCCAGAGGAACCAGGGCTGCATGGTAGAAGGCATCTTGAATTTTTTCTGTTCTCAATTGTTTTTCCGTATCGGTTATTTTTGGTAATTTAAAAGCATCAATTACATTATCGAAAGCATCTGCATCTTTATCAATAAGTATTTTAGCATGTTCCATGACATCTTTTGTTTCAGCGAGTAATTTGGTGAATAATTCTTTATCTTCGTCATTAGTATTTTTTATACTTAGTTTGCAGAACATGAGGAGAAGTGAGGCGGAGAGGCAATTAGCCAGTCCGGCAACGCTGCCGCCTCCTGGGGTAGGTTGTTCACTGGCGAGAGTAGTCAGGAACTCTTCGATCGTATTCTTGATGAACATAATTCACTCCTATGAAGTTAAGTTCAAGGTTTCCTTGAACTTTGCTGTAGGGGCAGACCCAGTGTCTGCCCTTTTTTAATAATTTCATTCATATTATGTATTATTATCTCTTGGTGTCGCTTTAAGGGCATAGGCGATTTCTAAGTAATTAATTTACCTTTTTTAATGATTGCATCAGGTTTGTGGGCGTTGCATTGATATACCAGGTAATCATAGAGCGGGATATTAAAAATGAGGCAATCTGCCTGTTTGCCTGATTCCAGGCTCCCGGTGATAGTGCCCCGACCGGCAGCATAAGCTGCATTGATAGTTGCAGCGGAAATTGCTTCTTCGACGGTCATAT
>MFGW01000250.1:33493-36758 GCA_001780385.1 Candidatus Fischerbacteria bacterium RBG_13_37_8
CATCGAGTAGCAGAAAGATGTTCCGGGATTAAAATCTGTGCCCAGGGCGATTGCTACATTTTGTTTGATCATATCTCTGGTTGGGGATTTGGTTGATTTCAGGAAGAAAGAGGTAGTAGGTAAAAGAACAGCGATGACGTTGTTGTTTGCCAGGGATGTTATGCCTTGAGGTGAGATAAAGAGAAGGTGTTCGGCAGAAAGAGCGCCTAATTCTCCTGCAAGTTCAGCTCCTCCGGTATAGGCCAATTCATCGGCATGTATTTTTGGGACTAAGCCGTATTGTTTTCCTGCCTGGAGAATGGATCGGCTTTCCTTAACACTGAAATAACCTGCATCACAGAACACGTCACAGAATTCAGCGAGTTTTTGTTCACTGACAGCGGGAATCATGTTGTTAATTACCAGGTTAACATATTCTTGTTGTTTCTGTTTATATTCTGCAGGAGTGGCATGAGCACCGAGGAACGTCACGGCGATGTCAGCAGGGGTGTGATTTTTTAAGCGATTGGCTGTCTTCAGCAGTTTTATTTCAGTATCGAAATCGAGGCCGTAGCCGCTTTTTATTTCGCAGGAGGTTGTGCCTTCGTGCAGCATCAATGATAGTCTTGCCAGGGCGGAGTTGAATAGATCTTCTTCCGAGGCAGCGCGTGTGGCGGTAACTGTCGACATTATACCGCCGCCTTTTTCTGCCACTGTCTGGTAAGATGAACCGCCCATTCTAATTTTCCAATCACGCACTCGGTCTCCTGCAAAGATAAGGTGGGTGTGGCAGTCGACGAATCCGGGCATTACCACCTTGCCGGAAGCATCAATTTTCACTGCGTTTTGCTCAAGTACAAGTTCCGGGTAAGGTTCTTTGCCAATATATGCAATGGTTTCATCAGTACAGACCAGATCAACACCTGATAGAAGACCAAGAGAATTCATTGCATCACCTTGTTTTAAACCACCAGCGCAGGTTACTAATTGTCCAATGTTTTTTATAACCAGGGTTGCTTTTTTCACTGTCATAGCTGAATAATTAGAAGACGCTATTTCCTTTTAATAGCAATTTTTTTCTTTTTAGAATGATGCCCGCTCACAATAGTAATGGCATTTTTTTTAATATTGAAAAATTCGGCAAGCAAAGCGATGCATTGATTATTTGCTTTTTCTTTTTCAGGGGGTGCGGTGAGTTTTATTTTAAAAGTTGTGTTGTTCATTTGTATAATTTCAGTTTTTTGACTTTTTGGCACGACGTTAACTTCAATCATAGTAATGTTCTTTTCCGGTGTTTTTTCAGTCATGAATAGTTTATTTATTTTGTGAGCTCATGAAATAGCTTAATTTTTTATCTTTTTCTTCTTCTTCTTTTTGCATGGAGATAAGTTGTTTCAATGATTCAATTTGTGCGAGAATATTTTCCTGCATATGTTTTTTTCGCAGGCGCGATTGAAGGATGTCTTCCTGGAGTTTGAGGAGTTGTTTTTGAGCAGCTTCAAGAATGTTTATTGCTTTGAGTTCAGCTTCTTTGACGAGAATTTGAGATTCTTTTTGAGCATTTTCTTTCAATTGATCACTTGCTTTTTGTGCGGTGACGAGGGTATTTTTCAGGATATTTTCTCGTTCCTGGTATTCTTCCAGGGAATCTTTCAGGTGGTCGATGTCTTTTGCGAGCAGGGAATTTTCTTTTAACATTTGTTCCATTTGTTCAGCGATGGCAGATAAGAAGGTATGTACTTCTTCGACATCATAGCCCCTGAATTTAATGGTGAATCGTTGTTTTTGAATATCCATGGGTGCCAGTTTCATGTACACCTCCGTTGAAGGGAATAATCCCCTCGAAATACTAATTAAATCACATCTTTAAAAAATATTCAAGCCCAATAGGGAATGGGGACTAGGGACTAGGGAATGGGGACCTGTAAAGAACTTACTGCTCATAATTTCTAAAAAATGAGAAAACTAAAGGACTGAAATATGTACTTTGCAAAATCATCCACCATTTACTTATAAAAGGTGATTCTTTGATATTTCTAATTCTGACTTTCCGAGATTAAGAAAGAGAAAGTTCTTTACGGGTCCCCATTCCCCATTCCCCTGCCCCCTATTTCCATTTGGGTTGAAGAGGAGTAAAGCCCTGCGATTGGAGTTTTTGGATGGTTTGTTTAATTTTATTAGGGAGTTGAGGATGACCCACGGGTCTGCGAGATGCTTCAAGCCAGCAGAAGAGGCTTTCCTGCATTCTTCCTTTTACCTGGAGCCATTCGGCAGCGGCGACCCATGTTTCTGCGACTTGTAATGCCTGGGAATCTATGGAAGCGAAGTAGGAGGGACACTGGCTGTTAAAAGAAGAGGAGGGATTGCAGATGATGTTGGTTTGTTCGACCAGCAGTCGCAAATCAGCAGGATTAAGTACAATGGCAGCATCGATTGCAGATAGTGCGTCCTGCCATTTATTATCGTTTCTGCTGAAGATTGAAAAATAGAGGAGAAGATCGACATCTTCCACGCCATTTTTGTAAGCTTGTTTCAGGAGGGAGAAAGCTTCATCGGATTTTTGCTGTTCGATAGCAATTTGAAAGAGGTCTGAATAAACGTCGGCATAGCGAGGATTTCTTTGAAGAGCGAGTTGATAATATTTTTTTGCTTCTTCAGAATTCTTTTGTCTCATGTAAAATTGACCGAGGTGGTAATAGGGGTAGTCCATGTCAGGAATGAGATCTTTCACTTTAAGTAGTGTATCTTCAGATTTTTTAATTTCGCTCAGCCCTTCGTAGACAGTTGCCAATCTATTTAGCATGAGTGTATTGTAAGGGTCTTCTTTTGTTAATACTATGAATTTGGTAAGAGCTTCCTGCAGTTTATTTTGTGTTATTAATTTTCCTGCATCGAGGAATTCTTTGTAGAGATGGACTTTATCTCTTGCATCTGGGAGAACGAACGGATCAGGGGGCATATTTTTTCCTACGCTTCCCACGTAGCCGAGGCTTCTAATTTTTTCGAGGTTTTGCACATTATTAAGGTCTGGATTCATATGAGCAATCAAGACACGTTTGATTTTATTCAGTGGTTTAGACAGGGAAGCAAATTGTTTTGCTTCTTTTTTATTTAATTTTTCTTTCATCATAGGATCTTTTTCCCAATTTATGAGGGCATCTTTAGATCCTTTAATGAGGATGAGTGGGTAATCAAGAGCGGCGATGAGAGGACTCCATCTGAAGCTGAAGAGAGGCATCATTGTAGTGATGAAGATTGGTTCTGTTCTTTTAATGGGGGGGATAAC
>MFGW01000250.1:36780-40134 GCA_001780385.1 Candidatus Fischerbacteria bacterium RBG_13_37_8
TGTTTTTTATTATTCCAGAGGTTGAGAATATTCAGGACGGAAGGAGCGAAGTCAGAGAGGGAGACAGGATCAGGAATTTTTTGAGCGGATTTACCTGGAGCGAAAACAATGAAGGGAACGTGAATGGTAGGAGGAGTAATAAGAATTCCATGTCTCACTTCATTAAAATCACCGAGGTCTTCACCATGATCACCAATAACGAAAGCCCAATCGGAAGAGAATTGCCATTTTTTAGTAGAGGTAAGTTGATCGAACAATTTTTTTATTTGACTGTCGACGAAGGCTAATTCTCCGTCATAAGGGTCGCTATATGCTGAATCGAAAGGTCTTGGGGGAACATAGGGATCGTGCGGATCATAGAAATGTATCCAGACAAACCAGGGTTGTTTCCATGAGGGAATATCTTTTTCGACGACGCTCATTACTTGTGAAGCTGCGCGTTCCTTATAGTCGAAGAATTCTCTTTTGCCCATTCTCACGTTATCATCGTATTTATCGAAGCCGTTGTCGAGGCCGTACACTCTATCAAGGACTGCAGCGCTGATATAGGCGTAGGTGGAGTAGCCATTTTTTTTAAGAAGCGAGGGGAGAGTCGTTGTCTTTTTGTCAAGGCGAAAGAGGCCGTTATCGAGAACGAGGTGGTTGTGAACATCGAGGCCGGTCAGCAGTGAAGCATGGGCGGGTAATGTCAAAGGTACATTGGAAAAAGCGTGTTGATACAGCAGGGCTTTTTTTTCAGCGAGTTCACACAGGTAAGGCATGGTTTTTAATTTATATCCGTAGCATTCAAGACGATCAGCCCTGGTTGTGTCAAGTGTGATAAGTAGTATGTTTGGTCGTTGAGATTTTTGAGCGGGATTGGCTCTTGTATCTCCCGGTCCAATAAAAACAAGGAAGATCGACAGCGAAAATAATAAAACATATAAGTTGTAATTTTTATTCATATTATTTTTTGGGTGTAATAGATTTTGAATCCGGGATAACATCTTTTACGGGGGGAGAATCAGTCAAAAGAGAGGAGAGATTAATCCCGGCTTTTTGCATTACTTCAACGAAAGCAGGACCGAGCCCTGCTGCTTTTAATTTCTGGATGAGATTAAAGATAGTTTCTGCGGGCATGTTCACAAACTGAGAGAGCACATTTTTACCGTCTCCGGATTGTGTATTTCCGAAATCGATAAGCCGTATTTCCTGAACATTAGCCAGACCTGAGCCGATTGCTTGAGCGGTAGGTTCCATGAAACTTTTTACTACTTCACCGATTGCATGAATAGCATCAGGAGAAACTTGCATGATCATGAGAAATCTGCCGGCATCATCAAGTGCTTTGTATGCCTCTGCTTTTTTTAGAGCGCCTTCGGCTTCGGCGAGGAGCCGTGCTTTAGTACCTTCGGCTTCAGCGAGGAGACGCGCTTTTTCACCTTCTGCCTGGGCTATTAATTGAGCACGTTCACCGGCAGCTTCCGCTTCAAGTTCTTTCTGGCGAGCTACTGCGGCTGCTTTTCGACCTTCAGCTTCTGCCGTAAGTTTTGCCTGGACACCCTGTCCTTCTTTTTCGGAAAGAATTCTTTTTGCTTCTCCGGTACGGACTGCAGCTTGTTGATCAGCATCTGCACTAATAATCTTCGCTTCTCTATCCCTGTCTGCCTGAACAATAATTGTTGCATCCAATTCCGCCAGGTGACGTTTCTTTTCCTCTGCCTGTCGTTGCGTTTCAGAAATGGTGCGTGCTTTTTCTGCTTCTACCAATGTGATATTCAACCGTTTTTGTTCTTCAGCAGAAGCAATCTGGGCTGCAATAGGAATACGAGCCTGTTCTGATTGTACCTGGGCAGAATTCTTTGCTTTAATGACATCACGTTCTCGCTGTGCATCGGAGATATTCTGTTCCGCGACTGCTTTCGCTGTTTCTCCCTGTCGTGATGCTTCTGCTGATCTAATATCAGCATCTCGTTTTGCTTCAGCTTCACCGATTATCGCATCACGCCGTACTTCTGCAGTTCTTTTTTTTCCAAGAGATTCAATATAACCGCGTTCATCCCGCATTTCCTGTATGGTAAGCAAATCAACTCCTAATCCGAGTTTTGCCAGGTCAATAACCGCTTCTTTTAAAATCCGTTCCTGGAGTGCCTGGCGATCCTGAATAAGTTCCTCAATGGTCATTGTGCCGACCATAGCACGCAAATTTCCTTCAAGATTTTCTTTGGCTACCTGTTGAATTTGCGACATGTCCATTCCTAAAAAACGTTCAATCGCTAAAGGGAGCGATTCCTCAGAAGAAATAATCTTTACATTTGTTATTCCCTGGACTGTTACCAGTGCACCCATTTTATCCGGGACATTTTTTACTTCAACAGGGATTGCCATAATATTGAGCAGTATCCTCTGAACATTTTCTATAACGGGCCATTTGAAAAAACCACCTCCCGTTATTACACGAAAACCCCTGATTAATCCGTCGATACTCTTATGCTTTCTCCCGTATACAATAGCTACTTCATTTGGTGCTACTTTAATCCAATTTCTCGCGATCATCCGAAAAAGAGAAAAGAACGCAATGAAAACAACTATTATTATTCCAGGAATCAACCAATTTTCTAAAAAGCCCATTTGAAAATACCTCCTTGCGATGAAGTTTCATTAAAAATTCACTGTTTTTAAGTGGTTATTTTTTTTTGACTACAGCAGAGTTTCCAGAAATGCTTACAATTTCAACCATTGTGTTTAATGGAATCGGTTCATTACTTTCACTTCGTGCACTAAGATACACATTGCGATTATAATTATCAGAGGAGAGAATTTGACCGAGACCATTTGCGGGAATTGCAACAATCACCTCTGCTGATTTTCCAACGAGTGATCCTGTTGTCATTGGTGTAGAAGCTTGCTGTTGAAAAAATATTCTGAGGATAAACCAGCCGAGAGCTGCTAAAACGATACCGCTGAAAAAACCCCATGCACTTGATGCAATCATACTGCTGTCATAGTAACTGGCAATAGCACCAGCCGCACCAAAGCCCATGCCAAAAAGCATAAGGATGCGCAGCGAAAGTACTTTTGGAGAATCAGCAAAATGATGATCTGCTGCGGCAACATCATGATCACCACCAATATCGCCGGAATCAACATCTGCTCCATGAAAATCACTGTCAGCATCTCCGTTACCAAAAAATAAAGAACCAATGAAAAAAAGTGCGCAACCAAAACAAATGGCAGCAAAAATAAGCATAACAATCCTCCTTAATATCAGCCAATATCAAGTTAATCATAGAAAGGGGGTTTATGTCAAGAGGGGGACTGGGGACTGGGGACTGGGGACTGGGGATTAGGGACTGGGGACTGGGGACTGGGGAC
>MFGW01000250.1:40297-41880 GCA_001780385.1 Candidatus Fischerbacteria bacterium RBG_13_37_8
CTTTCTTCTTCTATTAAATCTAAATTAGTTTTAAGGAGCAATTGGGGCGGATTGAGTAATTTTAATTCAATTGTGGGGACCGTTCCGACGGTAGTAGTACCAAAGTTTGTATAGAGTAAGCCTCCAATATATGGTTGAAAAAATAGTAGTTTCTGGCTGGCTTTGGCTTCCACACCAACAGAATAGAGGTTCCAATCGAGTGAAAAATTCAGCACTCCTTCCAAAGCGAAATCAAGATTATTGAAAGAAAAGGGAAGAACATAGGGATCCGTGGAATAGGTTGCGTCTCCCCTTGTATAGGTGAAAAACGGTGCCAGTGAGAATCCGCTTTCATCACCGGATTTAAAAAGTGAACGTTCAGCGAAAATATTGAGTGTGAAGGTATTGAATTTAAAATTTTCTCGCTCGAAAGTTGGAATGAAATTAATTTTTCCGCCAATAGCCCAATTGGAGAAAGTATTAATTTTACCAAACAATGTAAAAGAAGGAAGAGGCAGGTAATCAAGGTTTTCTTCGATTCCGAGGTCTTCAGAAACATCGAGTAAATGATAGGAAACATCCTTGGTTAGGGACGCATAGAAATCTGGTGTAAAAGCTGAGCCGATACTGATACCGGCAGTAAAAATATGACCGCTGAGAGTTGTGCTTGCATCTATTACACCGGTATTCGCCATTACCGGTAATCGTTGAGCCATGCTTGAAGAAAGCAACATATTAAAAGTGGAGACATCCTCAGTAAAGTACTGGATATATTCAAGATAATCCTGTGCTTTCACAGAGGGACTAATAAAGAGAAAAAGGGGCAAGAGCAGAACGATTAATTTACATAGTTTCATACTTCTCTCCAGCAATGGTTTTGCTGTAATTGCGGGCTTGCAGTTACTGCCTGGCTTGTTTAATGAATTTCCTCTCAGGCACTTGTTTCGTCCTCGCAATAACAGCATAGTATATTGTAATCTATTTTAATGAGTCACGCAATATCATGTATAAAATAGTGTCCAATAAGGGGGTCAACCATTAGAAGGTAATGGTTGACCCCCTTATTGGACACTATTTTATTTGCCTTGACGAGTAACTGTTTTTATGCTAATTTAATATATTCTCATCTATGAATTTTCCAATTTTAAGGTAGAGGATGGGAACGTTTTTGTGAACATCGACCAGTTACAAGGAGAAAGTTTTATGGCAAGAAAGAAAGTAATAATTATGGGTGCGGCAGGACGGGATTTTCATAATTTTAATGTAAAATACCGTGATAATGAGAACTATGAAGTTGTTGCATTCACGGCTACACAGATACCGGATATAGCAGGAAGGAGATATCCGGCGGCCCTCAGTGGGAAACTTTATCCTGAAGGAATACCTATTTTTGATGAGGGGGAATTGCCACGTTTAATAGAGGAATTGCAAGTGGATGAAGTTATTTTTTCGTATAGTGATATATCATATGATTATTTAATGCACAGGGCGAGCACGGTGCTTGCGAAGGGAGCAAATTTTGTATTATTGGGAACACATGATACGATGCTTGAATCGACGAAGCCTGTAATATCAATATGTGCAACTCGGACTGGTTGTGGAAA
>MFGW01000250.1:41910-43840 GCA_001780385.1 Candidatus Fischerbacteria bacterium RBG_13_37_8
TGCGGGAAGCGGAAAAAGAAGCCGATGTAATATTATGGGATGGTGGTAATAATGATTTTAGTTTTTACAAAGCGATGGTTGAAATAGTGGTTGCGGATCCGCATCGAGCGGGACATGAAGTGCGGTATTATCCGGGAGAAGTCAATCTAAAGAGAGCTCATATAGTTGTCATTAATAAAATAGATACTGCTGATCATTTGAATATACAGATGGTTCGTGAAAATATAAGAAAGAATAATGCACATGCAGAGATAGTGGAAGCTGCTTCGCCCTTGTATACGGATGATTATGGTTTAATAAGCAACAAGAGAGTTTTAGTAATTGAGGATGGACCTACACTAACGCATGGAGAGATGAAATATGGAGCGGGGGTAATGGCCGCTATTAAATATGGAGCGAAAGAGATAATAGATCCAAGGGATGCTGCGGTTGGTTCTATCAGAGATACGTATAAAAAATATCCTCATATTGGTTCATTAATCCCCTGCATGGGCTATTCTAAAACACAAATTGCCGAGCTGGAGAAGACGATCAATGCAATCAATGCTGATGTAGTTATTATAGCAACTCCTATAGATTTAAGAAGGATTGTTATGATAAAACAACCATGTTGTAGAATTACGTATGAACTTCAGGAGATAGGTGTGCCTACCTTAAAAGACTTGCTCCACAAATATTTTGCGGTATAAATTTTATCGTATTTACTGAATAGCAGTAACGGAAAGGACGTTATGCAGGGAAATAAGATAGCGCTAATTGCCTTTGGCGGCAATGCATTATTGAAAGAGACAGAGCGAGGAACACAAGGTGAGCAATTGAAGAATGCGGAAAAAGCTTGCCGTGTGCTCATGCAGATAATCAAGAGAGGGTATAAGTTAGTAATAGTGCATGGCAATGGACCGCAGGTAGGCAACATATTGATACAGATGGAGGAAGCGGTAACGAAGATACCACCTTTTTCGCTGGATACGTGTGTTGCGATGTCTCAGGGGAGTATGGGTTATATGTTGGAACGGGCGATGAGGAATCAATTAAGAAAAGAGAAGCAGAGTTATGAAGTATTGACCGTGATAACGGAAGTAAGTGTTGATGAGAAAGATGAAGCATTTAAAAAACCAACGAAACCTGTCGGGCCATTTTTCACCAGGTATCGTTCTTCGATGTTGCAGAAAGAAAAGAAATGGGTAATGGTGGAAGACAGTGGCAGGGGATATCGAAGAGTGGTTCCGTCGCCGCGTCCCGTGGAAATAGTTAATTTAGATGCTATAATAAAATTAATAGATCAGGATTTTTTAGTGATAGCGTGTGGAGGTGGTGGCATTCCGGTATTTAAAAATGCACAGGGATTATATGAAGGTATTGAAGCGGTAATAGATAAAGATTATACTTCTGCATTATTAGCTTCAGCGATTAATGCAGAACTTTTTATTATATTAACGAATGTGGAGCGCGTAGCGCTTAATTATGGCAAACCGGATCAGCAATGGCTCAATGTAGTCACGGTAGATGAAATGAAAACATATTACAAGGAGAAGCATTTTCCAGCCGGCAGTATGGGACCAAAAGTTGAAGCTGCCATTGCTTATATAGAACGAGGAGGAAAGGAAGCGATAATAACTTCTGCCGACAAACTGAAAGAAGCACTTGACGGAACATCCGGCACGAGAATTCTTTCATTGAATGCTGTGGTTTCGTAAACATTGCGCAGGTCAATGGACACAGCATAAGGAAAACGATGAGATGAGCTCTTTATTGATAAATTAATAAACTTGAGGAGGTATTAAGCGAAACTGAAAAGATTTTTCGATGCAGTTTGCAACGAAGGATATCAGGTTTTGTGAACGGATATTATGAAAAGAGATTTTATAACATTACAAGATTATTCAGCGGCGGAGCTATATGAATTAATTAATATAGCGAGAGAAATAAA
>MFGW01000250.1:43851-46451 GCA_001780385.1 Candidatus Fischerbacteria bacterium RBG_13_37_8
AGTCATACAGGGATAGTCTAACAGGCAAAACACTCGGCATGATTTTTCAGAAATCATCCACCAGAACTCGTGTATCCTTTGAGGTTGGCATGTATCAATTAGGCGGGATAGCATTGTTTTTATCAGCCAGTGAGCTGCAGCTTGGGAGGGGAGAGACGATTACAGATACAGCAAAGGTATTGAGCCGCTATTTAGATGCAATCATGGCACGAACGTATTCTCATAATGATGTAGTTGAATTGGCACGTAATGCAACGATTCCTGTCATAAACGGCTTAAGTGATTTACTGCATCCTTGTCAGGCATTAGCGGATTATCTGACAATCATGGAGAAGAAGGGACAGTTCCAGGGAGTGAAGTTAGCATATATTGGGGATGGCAATAATGTGTGTCATTCCTTATTATTAGGTGGATCAAAACTTGGAGTAAATATAACCGTAGCGACGCCTGTTAAATATGAAGCATCTGATGAAATAGTAGCGTTGGCAAAGGAGAATGCGAAGGAATCAGGGGCATCTATTTATACAACGCATAATGCATTGGAGGCTGCTTCGAATGCAGATGTGATATATGCAGATGTGTGGATTTCGATGGGTCAGGAAAAAGAAAAAATACAGCGTTTGGAAGCATTTAAAGATTATCAGATAAATGGGAGATTATTTTCATATGCAAAGGAAGATGCGGTTTTTATGCATTGTCTTCCTGCTCATCGCGGGGAAGAAGTAACCGATGAAATAATGGAAAGCAATCGTTCGGTTGTATACGATGAAGCGGAAAATAGACTTCATATTCAGAAAGCGATTTTATTAAAATTGTTGGAGGAATAGCGGTTAACAAAGCGATGCATCTTTCCTTTTTTATGAACTGAGAGAGAAAAAAATGGAACCGGCTTATATTCAACTTCGCAATGTATGGAAAAGTTTTGAAGACCAATTAATACTTGCAGGAATAGACCTGGATGTGCACAGGGGGGAAACTGTAGGCATATTAGGAAAGAGTGGAACAGGCAAAAGTGTTACATTAAAATTAATATCAGGCTTATTACCATGTGATAAAGGGACGGTACTGGTTAATGGTGAAGATTTAGCCGGAAAAACAGAAGAAGAATTACTAGCAATCAGAAAAAAGATAAGTTATGTTTTTCAGTCAGGAGCCTTATTTGATTCTATTAGCTTGTTTGATAACATAGCGTATCCATTGCTGGAACAGGTGGAATATGAATATGATATTGTAGAAGCGAGGGTACATGAACTTGCTTCCATGTTAGATGTAGAAGATTATTTACAAGAGTATCCATCGGACATAACCTTAGGAGTAAAAAAAAGGGTGGCTATTGCAAGAGCGCTTGCAACAGAACCGGATGCCTTGTTATATGATGAGCCGACAACAGGCTTAGATCCGCTAATGGGAAAAAAAATAAGCAAGCTAATACGCACCCTTAACATTAATAAAAAATTAACATCGGTTGTTGTAACGCATGATATTGCCTGCATTGAGATTGTTTCTGATAAAGTAGCAATGTTGCATGAAGGTGCAATACGATTTTTTGGAACGCTGAAAGAGCTTCAGGAATCACCAGATGAATTTATTCAGGAATTTTTATTCGGGACAAATGCTTTTTTACCGGAGCCCTTGTCAAAATGAATTCAACGAAAAAACATCCGAAGTGGTTGAAAGTAAAATTGGCGACGGGAAAAGACTATTTTGCCCTGAAGCGCGAGATGAAGAAACTTAATCTTCATACGGTATGTGAAGAAGCACGTTGTCCTAATATTGGGGAATGCTGGAATAAAGGCATAGCAACGGTAATGATTCTTGGTGATGTTTGTACAAGAAATTGCCATTTTTGTGCTGTCAGAATGGGAAATCCAGGAGGTGAAATTGACCGGAATGAACCAACGAAGGTTGCAGAAATAGTTCGGTTTATGAAATTACGGTATGTGGTGATAACATCCGTGGACAGGGATGATTTAGAAGATAGCGGAGCTATGCAGTTTTACCAGACGGTGCTCGCCATACGAAATAGTGCCCCGGAAGTAAAAATAGAAGTATTAATACCTGATTTCAGAGGTGATACAAAAGCGCTGGATTTAGTTATCAGCAGTAATCCTGATGTGATATCACATAATATAGAGACCGTGAGAAGATTAGTGCCAGTAGTAAGAGACAAGAGAGCTTCCTATGAATGTTCGTTGAATGTACTGAGCTATGTTAAGGAGAAAGCACCACATATTCTTACAAAATCGGGTTTGATGATAGGTTTAGGGGAAACCATGGAAGATATTATTCGATCGATGGCTGATCTGAGAGAGTGTGGTTGCCAGATAATAACAATAGGCCAATATTTACAACCAACAAAAGATCATGTTCCGATAAGAGAATATATACACCCAGAAGTATTTAATTCATTAAAGGAGATCGGAATATCGATGGGATTTTTATTGGTAGAATCCAATCCTTTAGTACGTAGTTCATATATGGCACATATGCCGGAGACAGGGACTGGGGAATAGGGACTGGGGACTGGGGACTGGGGATTAGGGAATGGGGAATAGGGACTGGGGACTGGGGACTGGGGATTAGGGAATGGGGAATAGGGA
>MFGW01000251.1:0-928 GCA_001780385.1 Candidatus Fischerbacteria bacterium RBG_13_37_8
TCGAGACAAGCCGTGCAGGCGCCGACAGTAAGCCGCCCGGCATCGACCAGGTCAATATTTCGTCCTTCAACAATAATTCGCCATCCGTCCGGTGGTGTTGCTGAATAGAGTAATGCTATGCTGCCTAATATTATTGCTAAACTAAAGATAATGCGTTTCATAGAATTGTCCTCCTTAAATAAATGCTATTCTTTGCGAGCACACCGAAGGGGCGAACCTTGTGTTCGCCATGCGAAGCAATCCATGACTTGTCGTCATTATGAGCATTCTGAAAGAATGCGTAATAATCCGTAACGGACTGAAGCATACTCCGTTAGGGATTGTTACGTTTGCCTCCAGCAAACTCACAATGACACGATTCTCGGGATTGCTTCGAAAGGGCAGACACACTGGTCTGCCCCTACAGAAGAACTCGCAAAGAATACACATTCGCACAGTACTTCTTTGCATAATATAATAATGAAAATAGTGTGAATGCGTGAAATGTCTTTTGATAGGATAATATTAACGAGAATAGAGAATAGAGAATAGAGAGTCCCTATAATGTTTATTACCTTTCATAATACCACCCTTATTTTATCATGAAAGTCATTTTATTCCAGCAAAGTAGTTTATAATATTATTTTTGCCATGTCAAGCGTTTTTTTTTGTATGCAAAGATAGCATGAAAATTCCTTTTTACGACAAAAAGAATTGCTGTTTTCATACATTTCTGAAAAGAATGGGAGTGTTTTGGGTGCAAAATATTTTTTCGGCGGAAAAAAAAGAGAAATAGCAATCTCTTTTGAGGTTGTGAGTATTCTTTTATAATTCGTTATTAGTGATCTTGCATAAGAAGGACGTAATAATCTTTGGTTTTTGTCATTATGAGTCCTGCTCCGGCGGGACGTAATAATCCGTAAGGGGCTATGTTTCAAAGATAAATTAA
>MFGW01000251.1:961-3286 GCA_001780385.1 Candidatus Fischerbacteria bacterium RBG_13_37_8
AGGTGACGCAAGCGGCTTGGAATATTGATTCCGTATTGGCAGTTGGCGGAACAGGTTGTGCATTTTTTGCATATATTTAAGCTGCGTTCAGAGGACAGGTGAGCAATGGTCATTTCTGCCTGGATGCTGTTTCCGTAGCCCACATCATACATATAAGCGCGCATAAGATCAGGAACTTCAACACGTTGCGGGCAGGTGCCAATGCATGTTCGGCAATTCTGGCAATAAAGAATTCCACTCAGTTTTTCGGTGCTGGCAAGGTCTTTCTTTTCTTCATCAGTTAATTCCAGGTTGGCCATGACGGACATATTCATCTCCATTTGATCAAATGCAGTCATACCCGGTATAACTGTGCTTACGTTTTTATTATTGAGTACCCATTTAAGAGCGGCAACCTTGTTAATAGTGACGGATTTATCCTGTTGCAATTGACCACCACCCATTGTTTTCATGGTAATGATTCCAACATCCTTCGAAGCAGCATAGGCAATGGCTTTGGTGATATCTTCATGATTTTTCTGAAGGTAATTATAAGCGACTTGAACGACATCGTACACACCAGAATCTGCCGCCGCACGCAGTACATCCGGTTCATTGCCATGTGTAGTGACACCAATGAATCTTGCTTTGCCTGCTTTCTTCACTTTCACTATTGCATTCATTAATTCTTCATATGTCACCATTTCAGGACTATAGCAACTGTGAATATAAAGAACATCCACATAATCTGTCTTAAGCCGCTCCAAGCTTTTCTCTAATTGCAGTTCAAGATTTTCAGCCGTGGCACCTGGAGCGTCGCCTTTGCTGTCTGCAAGAAAAATAAATTTATCCTTATCACGGTTGAAATACATCTTTGTTGCTATATACACATCTTTTCTTTTCCCGGTTTCTTTCATTACCTCGCCGATTACTTTCTCGCTGTTGCCGCGAAGGTATAAATGCGCTGTGTCATAATGTTTGATACCATATTCTAATGCTTTATGAAGCATTGCGGGATTATCAGTGTTCATTACGCCAAAACTGATAAGTGGTATTTTCAATCCGGTCTTGCCAAGTGTTCGAGTGACGATAGAAAATTTTTCGGGCGCGGTATGTGATATACTTTCTAATAGATTACCTGCCAAACCGGCAGAAACCAGTCCAAGAGCGCTTTTTTGAATAAATTCGCGACGCTGAATTTTCTTTTGTTTCATTGTGGACTCCTTTTACTGTACAACTAATAATAGGACATTGTAAATGCAAATAGGTTCAAAAATCAAATTAGAGTGCGTATCTTATAGTGCGTCAGGGATCGCCACGCAAGGGCAGACACATGGGTCTGCCCCTACAAATGATACTTTCGTATTAAAAGCCGATTTTCCAATGTTCCATGCTTCGCGGAAACAAGGAAGGATTGCCAGCTACTTTTCTTGCAATGACAATAAATGCTGTATGTCCTACCATAAAATGTTCCGGTCTGACACTCTGACCTCTTACATTCCAATAACGCAGCATCGTCTCAAATACTTCAATAGGATAAAATCGCCTGCTTGCTTCCAGTGAATCAACGAGATTCATTACCTGGATGGTCGTTGGTAAAAGGGCTAGAAAAATGCCACCATTCTTTAAAGAATTTTCTAATAAAGGAATAACATGCCATGGTTCGGGCAGGTCCAATACTACTCTATCAACAATATCCTCATCAATTCCTTCATAAATATCCTTGTTTTTCAAAATGAGATTATTTGGCAGAGACATAAATTCTTCTATATTTTTCATTGCTTTTTTATAAAAATCTTCACGTATTTCATAAGAGAACAGCATCCCGGTTGTACCTATTGCCCGCAATAAAGCGATCGTTAATGCCCCGGAACCGGTACCTGCTTCGACTACTCTGGCACCGGGAAAAATATCTGCCCATAGCAGTATTGTCGCTACATCCTTGGGATATATTACCTGTGCACCACGCGGCATCTTCACAATATAATCCTTGTATAATGGTTTGAAGATAAGAAATTCACTCCCAAGCTGTGATTTTGCCATACTCCCTTCTTCTTTACCGATTAGGTCATTATGTTCTATGGTGCCAAGGTGCGAAGAAAATTTACCGCCTTTCTTTAATCTGAATATATATTTTCTTCCTTTTTCATCAATAATTAATACGAGATCACACTCGGAAAACATGATACCTCCATTTGAATTTCCATAAAATTATTGCTCAGCAAGGTTCCATTAATAATAGCATTATAAAATACAATTGACAACTACAGGTTGAAGTATTAAAAATAGAAAGGTTAAGGTCAAGGTTAATGCTAAGCGCTAGCGTAAAAATAACTTGGTGTTTTT
>MFGW01000251.1:3334-5467 GCA_001780385.1 Candidatus Fischerbacteria bacterium RBG_13_37_8
GTTTAACCTTTACCTTTACCTTTACCTCTTCTTTTCTTAACCTTAACCTCTTTATTTTTATTGCCTATTATGATTAATATGTTATAATTTAATTTTATGAAAGGAAAAAATATTACAGCAATAATCATATCTATAAAATAAGCGAAAAGAATACATGGCAAATTATGTCTAGAGCATTTATGAAGGGCGAATACAAGGTTCGCTCCTTCAATACATACTGAGAAAGGAATACGAGGAACCGGCGAACGATTCGTTCGCCAGCACTTGAATCCTTATTTACATAGGAGTCGCTTATGTCTCTAAAGGGGCACCCAGAGATAAGAGCAAATAATAAGAACAAAACTATTAAAAGGGCAGACACATAGGTCTGCCCCTACACCTTATTTACATAGGAGGAAATATGATAAGACGATTGGCAGTAGTAGTAGGTGGAGGACCAGCTCCCGGGATCAACAGCGTTATCAGTTCTGTGACTATTGAAGCAATTAATGAAGGATTAGAGGTGCTTGGAATTTATGAAGGATTCAAATGGTTAAGTCAGAATGATCTTGAGCATTATAAAGAACTCAGCATAGATGATGTATCACGCATACATTACGCAGGGGGCTCTATAATAGGAACTTCACGGGATACACCAATAGATACAGCAGCTAAATTAGAAAATATTGCTGAATCGTTAAAAGCATTAAAAGTAGATTATCTTGTTACCATTGGTGGAGAAGGTACTGGTTATCTTGCATACCTGCTCAGTACTATTCTTCAAGATAAAATTAAAATAGCGCATGTACCCAAAACTATTGATAATGATCTTGACCTTCCGGAGAATCATCCTACCTTTGGTTTTGAAACAGCAAGACAGGTAGGCACAGACCTGGTTCGAAATATCATGGAAGATGCAAGAAGCACCAGAAGGTGGTATTTTGCAGTGACAATGGGACGACTCGCAGGGCATCTTGCGCTTGGCATTGCCAAAGCAAGCGGTGCAACTTTAGCGATTATCCCTGAAGAACTGGAACCTTATGAAAATCCATCATTACAATTGCTTATTGATATTATTGAAGGATCTATCATTAAAAGATTAGCCCAGGGAAAAGAGCATGGTGTTGCAGTATTAGCAGAAGGCATTACGTCAAAGATCGATATGAAAAATTTTCAATTCCCGGCTTATTATGAAAGGGACGAAAACGGGAATGTGCGATTATCCGAAATTCCGCTTGGTAAATTACTCAAAGATCCTGTAATGAAATCGCTTAAAGCACGTGGGATTGATAAAAGAATAATTGATATTGAAATAGGATACGTGTTAAGAAGTGCACCGCCTATTGCTTTTGATATTGAATACACAAGGAATTTAGGATATGGTGCTATTAAATTTTTACTTTCAGGTGAATCAGGAGCTATCATAGCATTTCGTGGTGCTAATCTATCACCTGTATATTTTGACGATGTATTGGATGCTGATAAGAAAGGATTTAGAGTACGTAAAGTTAATTTAGCATCTGAATCATACAAGGTTGCTCAGAATTATATGATAAGACTTGATAAGAATGATTTTGCAGAAAAAAGCAAATTGATTCCACTGGCGAAAGCAGCTCATATGAATACTGATGAATTTCGTGAACGGTTTTATAAAGTAGCAATATATTAACTTAAAATAGGTGACTGTCCCCTATTTTTGGAGAATAACATGAATTTTGATACTACCGTAATTGAGAAATTAAAAAGTGTAAAGAACATAGCTGTGCTTACTGGTGCAGGTATTTCAGCGGAGAGTGGTGTTCCGACCTTCAGAGGTAAGGATGGTTTATGGAAGCAGTACCGTGCTGAAGAATTAGCGACACCGTATGCATTTGCATCAAATCCATCACTGGTATGGGAATGGTATGACTGGAGAAGAACGCTGATAAAACCATTGGAACCTAATGCTGCTCATCTTACTCTGGCAAAAATGGAATCCCATTATGATAATTTTTGCCTTGTCACGCAAAATGTTGACGGCTTGCATCAAAAAGCAGGAACTAAGAATATTATTGAATTACATGGTAATATTTGGAAAATGCAATGTACCGCGGAAAAACATGTCATCGATAATTTTGAAGCCCCTCTAAAAGAAATACCACCCAAATGTCAATG
>MFGW01000251.1:5526-6792 GCA_001780385.1 Candidatus Fischerbacteria bacterium RBG_13_37_8
TCGAAAATGCAATACAGGCTATTGATAATTGCGAATTATTATTTGTAATTGGCACATCTGCTATTGTTCAGCCTGCAGCATCATTGCCAATAATAGCGAAAGAATCCAATACGTTTGTTATTGAGGTCAATATTGAAGAGACTCCTCTCACACCTATTGTAGATATTTCATTGCAAGGTAAAGCGGCAGAGATACTTCCTGCACTTTTTGGGTGGTTGTAAGGTGTAGGGGTAGACCTATGTGTCTGCCGAGTACAAATCCTTAAGCGCCGGGGATATTTAATTTATCCACGCGACGTTGGTGTCTTCCTCCCTCAAATTCTGTTTTCAACCATAAGGTAATTAGCTCATTAACCTCAGGTGAGTCTTCAAAAAGATAAGCACCTAATACTAACACATTTGCATTATTATGTTTGCGACTCATCAGTATTGTTTCCTTATCATGACAAAGCGCTGCGCGGATAGTGCGAAACTTGTTGGCGATGATGCTCATACCAATACCTGTTTTGCATACAAGTATTGCTCTATCAGCACTGCCTTCCTGTACAGCAATAGCTGCCTTGCTGCCATAATCAGGATAATCTACGCTGTCAGTGGAAAATGTCCCATAATCCTCAACAAAAATAGTGTTGCATTTACCGAGGTAAGCTTTAATGCGTTCTTTTAACTTATAACCAGCATGATCGGAAGCAAGAGCTACTTTCATTTGAATGTCTCCTATGAATTAAATTAGGAAATGGGGAATTGGGATTGGGGAATAAAGATAATTAATCATTGCCGCCGAGGATTCCCGTAATACTTCCAAGTCCGGATTGCTCACCGCCGCTTTTATGTGCCATGATGCCAAGTTCTCTACGAAGTTTTGATAAGGTCATTGTCTGAAGTATTAATTTTCCTGGACCTTTCAGTGTAGCTAAGAATAATCCTTCTCCACCAAATACAGCAGTGGCAATTCCACCGACAAACTGTACATCAAAATCTACCGTCTCTTCAAATCCTACCACACAACCTGTATCTACCTGTAATATTTCACCAGCGGCTAAATCAAAATGAACAAAATCACCACCAGCATGTATAAAAACAATTCCGTTGCCGGTAAATTTTTCAAGAATAAATCCTTCTCCGCCGAATATACCGGCTCCTATTTTTTTCTGGAATGCTATGGTGAAATTCACGGTGGATTCTGCACAGATAAACGCATCTCTCTGTGCCATGAATGCCTTATTCCCATCCAATTTTATAGCTTCTATTCTCCCGGGATAATCCC
>MFGW01000251.1:6815-10265 GCA_001780385.1 Candidatus Fischerbacteria bacterium RBG_13_37_8
CCAGAAGGTACTTTAAAATGAGTCGTAAACAATGATTCTCCTACTACCTTTCGCTTCAATGCACCCAGTACCTTATCTCCAAGTGATTTGCCTGCCATCTTCGTTTCCATGTTAACATTATTTGTTTTGAAAACCATTTTTCCCGCTTCAGCATAAACTTCCTGATTGCTTTTTAATTTTATACGAAGGATCTGCAAATTATCACCTTGAATTTCATATTTCACCGGCTCAACAACTGCCGAAGCTGCTGGTGTTGATGCACCAGAAACTAATGTCGTACCGCAATGAGGGCAAAATTTACTTGCGCCATCTATTGGTTTACCACAATTTGTACAGAAATTTGCCATTGTTTTACTCCCTTTTTAGATAAATGATAATTTCTTGCTTAATCCCTCTGACTCATACAAAAGCTAAGAGATTATCTTCCCTCTCTTCTTTCAGTTTTTATAAAAATGTTCTGATATGTGAATGTAACTTAGTGATAAGCGAACAGTTACTGCTTAATTTTCAGGATTAGCTTGTTTTTCTGCTAAACCGCCAATGATTGGTAACTGCCACTTTTGTTTCTGATAAGCTTTCACCATTAAGACAATCCACAAGGCAAGAATGCTAAACCATATCAGCATATTGATAAAGAAGAAAATTGCTCCTACACCAATCAATGCAAAAATGAATCCGAGAATGCCAAGTACTATCATAAGAATAACTGCTGCTACATTAAAGAATATTGATTGAAATGCGTGAAATCTAACAAAAGGTTTTCGATTGTATGGTTCTATAACCAGGAATATAATCCCGGTAATAAAGCCCGCAATATAACAGAGAAGACCCGCTATATTGTCTTCCATTCCGCCTGATGGAGCAGCCGGTTTTGAAACAGGCACTTCAGCTCCTTCCTGAACGGCATTTCCACATTGAGGGCAAAACTTCAAATCGTCACTTTCGATCGTTGCACCACATTTAGAACAATGTTTCATAATGTTTCTCCTTGAGAAATAATTTAAAATACAATTTTAACACATGCTCCTTCAAGAGTCAATGAAGGTAAAAAGCACTGATTAATTCACTTTTGAAACATAATCAGCATTATAGTTTTTGCCTTCTTCCGTTTTTGGAGCAATAGGAACAGTTGTTGGTATTCCTTCTTGCAATGCTACATTTACCGCTTCATCTACTATTTTAATAAGATGAAATGTGAATCCGTCTTTTATATGTTCAGGAATTTCATCCAGGTCTGTTTTATTCCGATCCGGGAGAATAAAATGTTTAATACCGGCTCGTTTTGCAGCCAGTATTTTCTCTTTTAATCCTCCTATGGGCAGTACTGCTCCACGCAAAGTAATTTCACCCGTCATCGCTACATCACTTTTTACCAGTCTATTCGTTAGTAAGGAAAGAAGGGCAATAAATATAGTAATGCCCGCTGAAGGACCATCCTTCTGTATAGCACCGGCAGGAACATGAATATGAATATCGCTTTCTTCAAAGAAATCAGGATTAAGATGAAAATCTTTTGCTTTACTGCGAATATACGAAAGGGCTGCCTGTGCTGATTCTTTCATTACCTCTCCCAAATGTCCCGTTAAGGTAAGTGTTCTTTTTCCTTTGGCTTTTGCAGCTTCTACAAAAATTATATCACCGCCGGTCGGTGTCCAGGCTACTCCAACAGCAACTCCCGGTATCGAAGTTCGTTCCGCTAATTCAGGATAAAATTTTTGCGGTCCAAGATATTTTTGCACCAATACTCTTGTAATAGCTGTATTTTCAAGTATCCTTTCTACAATTTCCTTAGCGACACCACGACAAATGTTGGCAATTTCCCGCTCCAGGTTTCTCACCCCTGCTTCACGAGTATAACTGTGAATAATTTCCAATATTGCTTCATCTTCAAATTGCAGTTGTTCAGTCTTAAGACCATGTGCATCAAGTTCTTTAGGCACAAGAAATTGAGTTGCGATACGCAGTTTCTCATCGTCTGTATACCCGGGCAATTCAATGACTTCCATCCTGTCTTTTAGAGCAGGAGGTACCGGCTCCAGGAAATTAGCCGTTGCAATAAACATCACTTTTGATAAATCAAATGATACTTCGAGATAATGATCAGAGAATGAAAAATTTTGTTCCGGGTCCAATACTTCCAGCAATGCTGCAGAAGGATCTCCCCTAAAATCCATTCCGATTTTATCAACTTCATCCATCATGAAAACTGGATTACTTGTACCCGCTCTCTTTATTCCCTGAATAATACGACCCGGCAATGCACCGACATATGTCCGCCTGTGACCCCTGATCTCAGCTTCATCATGAACTCCGCCAAGGGAGATTCTGATAAACTTGCGCCCAAGAGCACGCGCAATCGATTTTCCTAATGAGGTCTTACCTACACCAGGAGGACCTACAAAACATAAAATCGGTCCCTTCATATCAGATTTCAATTGACGTACTGCTAAATATTCAAGCATTCTCTTTTTTACTTTCTCTAAATCATAATGATCCTCGTCAAGTACACGCGCCGCATCCTTCACATCAAGATTATCTTCCGTGGCAGTCGCCCAGGGAAGCTCTGTCAACCATTCAAGATAGGTCCGGCAAACACTATATTCAGCAGAAGAAGGATGCATCTTTGATAAACGCTTCAATTCCTTTTCTGCTACTTTCTTTGCATCCGGTGGTAATCCTGCTTTCTCAATTCTCTCTTTGAATTCATTTACCTCCAGTTCCCTTTCATCACCCTCGCCTAGCTCTTTCTGAATTGCTTTTAACTGTTCCCTTAGGTAATACTCCCTTTGCGTTTTGTCTATCTCACCTTTTACTTCTGATTGTATCTTATTCCTTATTTCAATGATGTTGATTTCTTTACTTAATAAATAACTTACTCGCTCCAAACGCGGCACTACATCAATTAGTTCCAATACTTGCTGTTTCTCATCAGTGCTGATTCGTAAACTGTGCGCTATTAAATCAGCTAACCTGCCCGGCGAATCCATGTTTTTTACTATCGAGGTTAAATCAGAAGAAATATAAGGAACCATCTCGGCAAATTTTTCAAATAATTTCTTAACATTCAACATGAGCGCTTCTGATTCATTATTTCGCTCCTCCTGCTCAGAAAGTATCCTCGTCTCAGCTATGAAATAGGGATCAAGAGAAGTATAATTTTTAATTCTGAAACGGCTAAAACCATGCACGATTATCCTGAGTGTCCCATCCTGCATCCGAATCATCTTTGTAATAAGTGCAGCCGTTCCCACTTCATATAAATGCTCTTGCTCAGGTTCTTCAACCTTTGCATCTTTTTGGGTCACCACACCTATGATATTATCCGTTTTTAAAGCGTCATCTATCAATTTAATGGACTTATCCCTCCCTACCACGAGAGGTATCATCAATTCCGGATACAACACCGTATCACGCAAAGGCAGAACCTTCAGTGTATCCGGAATTTGTAAT
>MFGW01000251.1:10464-11874 GCA_001780385.1 Candidatus Fischerbacteria bacterium RBG_13_37_8
GACAGGCAGCATAAAGGCATAGGAGCAGCCCATGGTTGCAGCAAGAGCAGGAATAAGAGGTGAGAGTTGTGATTTTTGGCACAGAGATATTGACAGCGGAACCGCCATATTCGCCATTGCGGTATTTGAAGTCAATTCTGTTGCTGCATTGGTCAGGAAACAGAAAAGTAGGGTAAATTTTGTAATTGAAGGATTTCCTATTAATTCAAGAATAGCTGCAGCGGCTGCATTTGACAAACCTGTTTTGAACATTAAAGTTCCGAGTGTGAGTCCGCCTCCGAAAAGGAAAATCGCTTCCCAGTTAATATCAACTGCCTCTTTCCATCCCATGGCAGGCCGGTACGTTTTCAGATCCGCTGGCAGTAAAAATAACAGAACAGCGCCTATCATAGCTGCTGATGCTTCAGGAATATAGGTAGAGAGCCACTTATAAGAGAGTGCATCACTGCCACGAACCAACATAATAATACCTGGAATTATCCAGAGCATAACCGTAATACTAAAAGCTATTATCACATTCCATTGTGGTCTATTCAATGAGGAGGTAGTTTGTTGTTTGAGTTTTGCAAATAATTCTTTATTCCAATATTTTTTGGCGCTTCTCATAGTTACTAAGTACATAAAAGAATATACAGCAAAAAAAACAATTAAGGATTGTGGAGCGGCGATGAGCATCCACTGAAAGAATCCTATTTTTATTCCTGCCATTTTTTCCAGCATACCAATCCCGATCAAGTTTGGCGGTGAACCAACCGGGGTTGCAACCCCCCCAATTGAAGCGGAATAAGCTGTTATGAGCATTAATCCAAGGCCAAATCGTTTCATTTCAACGCCGGTAATTTCCTCCAGCCTTTTAATGAGTGATATGGCAATAGGGAACATCATGGCAGTTGTTGCTGTATTGCTCAACCAGCCCGAAAGTGCAAAAATAATAAATGCGAACATGAAAGTAAATCGCAAAACAGATGCTCGAACCCATTTCAGGGACAGGATCTTGACAGCAATAATTTTATCTATTGAATGCACCTCCATTGCTTTAGCAAGAATGAAACTGCCCAGGAACAGAAAAATAATTGGGTGAGCAAAATTTGCAAAAGCAATTTTTTCATCACACACCCCGAATGCAATGCACAAGACTGGCGCCATTAGAGCGGTCACACCCAGCGGCAATGCTTCAGAAACCCAAAAAATCACTACCAATACGATGATCGCAAGTAAACCATGAGCTTCAGGAGTAAGGGAAGGTGTGGGTTTCATTAAAATAGCAATCATGAGGAGCGGTCCCGCAAAGAGACCTATGATTTTTCTCCATTTATCAAAACCGCCTTCAAATTCCTCCATTTTAGGTCTTCCTATATGTATTCCCTTTTATTTTTTCATTTTTAGAATAATCATTTTTTCTTGAGGGGT
>MFGW01000251.1:11984-12188 GCA_001780385.1 Candidatus Fischerbacteria bacterium RBG_13_37_8
ACGTTTGTCCTGCTTCAATTATTTTAAACACTCCTGAACCGTAGCGTTCTTTCCAATCTGGTCCAAGCATTGGACCTACGTCATGAACTTCAAATCCAATTGCATGTCCAGTCCCATGCGGATATTCTTTATACCCATTAGCAATCAGAACATTTCGAGCTGCCTGATCCACATCCAAACCTCGTCGCCCAGGTTTCAGTTCAG
>MFGW01000251.1:12254-14473 GCA_001780385.1 Candidatus Fischerbacteria bacterium RBG_13_37_8
GCGCGAGGTCTTTTTCTGTTGTTTTTCCTGCTGTTATTGCTTTTACAGTAAGAGCCTGCGCGATAATTCGTTCAGTAATTTTAACAGCAGTACGCATAATTTCTATTTCTTCAGGAAGTTTGGCAGAACGAAATGAAATTAATAAAGGTTCTGATGATACTACTCTTTTATCAAATTCCGGGCCCCACACTTCAGCAAGATAATTACGCATGCCATGCGCCAGGCCATCGGCAATGGGAATATCGCGGGAATAATTCAATGCTATTTTCTGTGGATTCAATTGTTGAATTACCTCAAGGAGATGCGGTTTAATACCTTCTGCTTTATAGGAAATTATTTCATTATAAAATCCTGATTCCTGAAGTGGTGTAATATCATAGCTCGCCGCAATTGCTTTAGTAGCTAGAGCAGTTCCTTCTAGATAAAAAAGAAGAGCCATTCGCGCTACAGCATTTCCCGCACCGAAATCCTTCGACATTGGATCTTTTGATTCTTCACGGGTAAAAATAAGCCATAAATCAATACCTTCTCTTTTCATAATTGCAGGTAAAAGTGTTTTCATTTTCTTCTTTGTAATATCATTTTTAAAATGAGAAGCTTCATCACTTTCCTTTCCTAAAGTGACAAATAGACCTGCTGCTGCCATCAAAGATGCAATAGAAATAATTTCCATCATATTTTTTCTCCTCTATTATTAAAATATAGTATTTTTACTTTAACCTAAGTGAACACAAAAATCAATTTCTATTATTTTCAGTTTTCATTTATAATATGTTATTCTAAGAATAAATTTGGAGAGAAGGTATGTTAGCTATTGTAATTGGAAGCAAATCAGATCTTCCTATTTTTCAGGAAGCGCTCAAGCTTATCAAGGAATTACCGGTCAAATATGAATTTAAGATACTTTCAGCTCACCGGACTCTTGATGCAACGGTTGCATATGCAAAAGAAGCAGAAAAAAGAGGTGTTAAAGTAATAATAGCAGCGGCTGGGGCATCAGCAGCGCTTCCGGGCGTTATTTCTTCATGTACCACGCTCCCTGTCATTGGAGTGCCCATTGCTTCAACATGTTTGCAAGGCATGGATGCGCTCCTGTCAATGGTACAAATGCCTAAAAATGTTCCCGTTGGTGTAGTGAGCATAGGAGAAGCTGGTGCAACTAATGCCATTCTTTTAGCTCTCAGAATTATTTCTTTGCAAAACATTGAAATAAAAAACTTCCTCGAGCGTCATAAAGAAGAGATTCGAGACAAAGTGCTGAAAGAAGAAATATTTTAGCTAAGCGCCAGTAACGGAACAAAAGCTGAGTGCTCATTAAAAGTGGAATGATATTATTTCTGCACGAATATAGCAGTCTCATTTCATATTCATTTATGCATAGCAACCAGGAACAAAAAGTTTTTTACTTAAAAGTGCTTGGGTGCAAGGTCAACCAACAGGACGCTACAGTCATAAAAGAATTTTTAGAAAAAAAAGGCCATCGATTTGTTGCGCATCCCGGTAAGGCTGACATTGCAATTATTCACACCTGCACTGTCACTCAAAAAAGTGATGCTGAAGCAAAAAAATATATTCGTCATATTCAGCGTCACTATCCAGATACAAAAATATGTGTGACAGGATGTTATGCACAAAGAGCGCCTGATGAAATTTCCCGGACAGGCGTTAATTGCATCATTGGAAACCTGAATCAAAATAAATGGCTTCTTCTTCTTAATGAATTTCAGAAAAACACCGGAAGTAATAACACAGCATACAGGAATTTTCCCGATAATACTTTTTCCTCAACAATCACTACGCTTGACCGAACACGTCCCTATCTGAAAATACATGACGGCTGCAATCATAACTGCTCATATTGTATTGTTCCATTCGTAAGAGCCAAGGGGAAAAGCCTCCCTCCCAAACAGGTAATTGCTCAATTGAAACAATTGCTCGAACTTGGCTACAAAGAAATTATTATTACAGGAGTGAATCTTGCCCTGTATGGCATGGATTTGCCATTAGAAAACGGCTTGTATCAGCTTGCCACTGAAATAGAAAATATTTCTGCTGATTTTAGAGTACGGTTTTCTTCAATAGAACCTTCTATCAAGCAAAAAGAATTTTTTGAATTTGCCTGCACATCCAAAAAAATTGTACCTCATTTTCATATTCCAATTCAGCATGCATCTCCAAATATTCTTGCAGATATGAGACGTCCCTATGCATTGCATGAT
>MFGW01000251.1:14490-15282 GCA_001780385.1 Candidatus Fischerbacteria bacterium RBG_13_37_8
TACAATACGCAAGCACAGCAATTATGCCTGCCTGGGTATGGATATTATTGCAGGTTTTCCCACTGAAACTGATACTGATTTTGATGCATGTTATTCATTTCTCCAACAGACTCCCCTATCCTATTTTCATGTTTTTTCTTATTCACCGCGTCCTGGAACAGAAGCCTGTACTATGAAAAACACTTCTCCCCATAAAATAATTAAGGAAAGAAGCAAGCTTCTCCTCGAACTATCTGACATTAAATTCGAATCCTTTAGGCACAGCCTGCTTTACAAAAAACTTCAAATGCTGACTTTTTATTATAAAAATAATAATTCATTATTTGGTCTAAGCGATAATTATATTCATGCAAGAATTTTACACAATGAACGGAATCTTTCAGAAAATGCATTTATTCATGCGACACTGCTTAAAGAAAATAATGAATATGTAGCATTACCGGTAAATGAATGATAATTACGTCAGGAATTGGCACAGATGGGAGAACACAAGGTTCGTCCCTGCTGCAAAGAATTCTTTGCGAGTTCTGCGAAGCAGAACGTGGCAATCCCTGACAAATGATAAGAAGCAATAACGTCAAGGATTGCTTCGCGTTGCTCCGCAAAGCTCGCAAAGGAGTTACAAAATGAAAGAAAAAATTACTCTCCAAAAAATATTTTTTATCGCAGCAATTCTTTTTCTCTGCATGCTTCCCCAAATTCACACTGCAAATCAAGTCCCGCATGATATTTTTGTGCGAATCAATATTACACCCAACATTTCACAGCTTATTAATTCACATGTCTTTATTA
>MFGW01000251.1:15290-15604 GCA_001780385.1 Candidatus Fischerbacteria bacterium RBG_13_37_8
GTGCAAATGAATGGTTACATTATTGCAACAAGCTTAAAAAAACAACTTCAGAAATTTGATGATGATTCACTTGAGTATGCAATTCTTGCCGATTTAAGAAAAGACTATTCATATTATCTTGTCAGGTACAGTGCACCAGATTCACTCGCAAAGATACGTGCCCTTGGGGAAACAGTCTTGCTTGAACCGGGTGTGCTTTTATTCGGTACCAAAAGAACAGGCAAAGTCCTTGCTCTTCCAAGAGATACTATGATCATGGCACTCAGCCTTGAAAAAACTAAAATTTCAAAAAGCGTTTCATTGCGCTCACCCAG
>MFGW01000251.1:15635-16674 GCA_001780385.1 Candidatus Fischerbacteria bacterium RBG_13_37_8
AAATGTGATAGCTACTCAGCCTGGCATATCAGATCCTGATAGTGTCGTTATTATTGGCGGTCATTATGATTCAGACAGCACAAATCTTGATGATGCTCCCGGTGCCGATGATAATGCTACCGCAGTTTCAGCAACAATGGAAGCTGCAAGAATACTGCGCAACTATAATTTTGATTTTACCATTAAATACATTGCCTTTGCTGCAGAAGAAATTGGATTGTATGGGAGTGATTATTATGCAGCCACTGCTTCAATTCGCGATGAAAAAATAGTCGGTGTAGTAAATCTTGATATGATCTCGTACGTAGATATAATACCGGAAGATTTAAATATAGTTAGCAATGAAAGTTCACAATGGCTGGGTGATTTATTTACTTCAACCACGGAAACATACACAAATCTTGATGCAATACATACCGTTGATGCTTCCTTTAGATGGAGTGACCATTCTCCATTCTGGCTCCAAAATTATCCCGCTATCCTGGCAATAGAAGATACTACTATCGCTAATCCCTACTACCATACACCAGGAGACAGGCTTAGCACCCTCACACTCAGTTTTGGCACTGAAGCGACAAAAGCAGCTCTCGCTAATGTTATTATTTTAGCTCAGCCCTATAATGCCGCATTGCCAAAACCTCCTAATGGGCTCTCTCTCAGAATAGTTACAAGCCATTCTTTATTTGCCGCAAAGAAACATATCCTGATCAATTGGAATGCCAATAATTCTAATATAACAGGTTTCAATATATATAAAGCAACTACAAGCCATACTAATTACACAAGACTCAACGTACAGCCATTAACCACTACTTCCTATGAAGACAAATATTTGCTGCTGGACTCCATGAATTATTATGTCATCACTGCTCTATCTAGTAATAATCTTGAGAGTCATTTTTCTGTCGAAGTAAGCGATGATAGGGAATAGGAATTAGGGACTGGGGACTGGGGACTAGGGACTGGGGACTGGGGACTAGGGACTGGGGACTGGGGACTAGGGACTGGGGACTGGGGACTAGGGACTGGGGACTGGGGA
>MFGW01000252.1:0-5360 GCA_001780385.1 Candidatus Fischerbacteria bacterium RBG_13_37_8
TCTGCGCATTAGCATCCGCCTTTGCTATTACTGGCCTGGGCTTGCGCCTGCGGAAACCTAATTGCCTGAATAAGCGCTGGCATTGGCGTACACCTAAAGATACATGAAACTTCTCTGACAGGTGATGGCTGAGAAGTTTTCCATCCCAAAGATTTTGTGCATATCCAAATTCTCTTGGAGAACGTCGAATATCTTGTCCCAATTTCTCCTGCATGTCCTCATCAAAAGCAGATTGACGACCTGACCTCTGAATTTCTTCCAACCCAGCAAAGCCGCTGCACTCAAATCGCCGAACCCAATATTGGATTGTTCGAGCACTATGTCCAAGAAGCTTTGCTACCTCATAACAACTCATTCCAGAACAAATTAGTAATATCCCATGGAGTCTGTGCTCATATCGTGATTCGGATGATCTTTTTATCTCTTGTTGTACGGCAATTTTCATTATTTTCGAGTCACTAATTTTTAACTTTCGCATATCTATCACCTCCGCTACGTATTGTAGCATAAATGATATTTATGCGCAAGTACTTATGACGCTATGTATATTTCAATAATTTAGGAACTTCTGTATTTATTTGAACTTCTTTAATTTCTTCTCCATAATCTTGCTGTACTGAAAATTAATTTGCAGTTAAAAAAAACATTAGCAATTATGCTATAATGCGTAAAATAAATTATTTACAAGAGCGGACTTGCATAGAGGACAATGCTTGAATGGAAAGGTGATTGCTTTTGGTTTTTGCTCTTGATATGATAGGTAGGTGAGAAAAAGATAAGTGGAGGTAAATTATGAAGATAAGTACAGGGATAATTATTTTCTTTATCGGATTTATGCTGATAGGACTTGCATGTAGCCAAAAAGCAAAAGAAAAACAGTTAAGCAATGGTGAACAGTTTCCTACAAAACAGTTTTCTTTAAAAGCAGGAACGCTAATTGAAAAACAATTCATTGATATTTGACAAATGGAGAGCGATATAAACAATCTACTCCAGGTAAAAGTTTTGAAGCTAAAAGACCTCAATGATGGAACTACTGAAAGTGCATTACGATTGGAATATAACAAAAAAATCGCATTACTTGACAGCAATGAAATTGATGGTTTGATAAAGTCCTTAAAAAATCTACAAGCAAAAGTTTTTACATCTACAAGGGACACATACACTGAAGTAACATTTATGAGCAGGGCAGGTTTTGAAACAGGTGCATACTACGACACTGAAAAAGGAAAAGCGAATGCACTTGCAGGATGGACTGGCTATATGAGCTTGTTAAGGCGTGACAATGACTCAACAATATATAATCTAAATACGCACAACTTTGCGACATTTTTAAATTTGGTAGAACAAGCAAAGACAAAAATGTAAAAACCTATTTACACGGTGTTGGAAACAGCTAAAGATTCCAAAATTAACCACCTTGATTTTTCATGTCAGAGCCACAATGGCCACAGAAAGTAGAACTAATCGTCAACTATCCTTTCAACTTTCTTTCCCGTCTCCGCTTCAATTGTAGCTATAATCATCTGATAATTACGTTTATCCATTTTTAACAGCATGTATTGACCTTTTTCCTCAACCTTGTAATTAATTGTCAAGTAATGTGATTTAGATTTTGTGAATAATAACGGCCACGCGAAAATCAATCCTAATGCATATCTCGGCTTCTTTGTCTTTTCATATATCAGCTCAGTAACATCCGCATAATTAACATCTATCTTTTCTTTTTTTTCTGATAAAAAGCTAATAGTTTGCTTTCCTGAATCAAAAATGAGCTCACCTTTTATTTTTTCCGGTTTATCTTTGCCTTCTACCAACTTGAAATACTCCACCTTTTTGAAGGTTAGTTTTTCCTCCGCTTTTAATGTTCGTTTCTTTTCTGCTTTTGCCGTTGAGCAAATAGCAAGAGCAAGGACAAGAATTAATGTTGATAGTCTTTTCATAGAAACCCCCTTGTTTCTATTTAATAGAGTATCCGCTATCTTTGTCTTATAGTATTTCATAAAGTATTAGGAATTGCAATCTATATTTATGATTGTCAAAATTCAATAATCTTAAGGTACGGGAAAGGCAAGAAATGAGAGATAAAATATCAGGGATATTTTAGAATGAAGCAAAGCCATATATGAAACAATGCATGTATGCTTTTTAAGTGCATAAATAAGCATGAGTGAAGGAATAAGTAAACTATTTTGCTTTTTATTTTTGCTCTTGATATGATAGAGTATAAAAATATGAATGCAGGAGGTGTTTGGTATGATGAAAATACCAAAGACAATTGCAGCAAGGATTATTAGAGAAACTGCAAAATACTCAAAAATATTAACAGAGGCTAAAGACAGAGACGTTAATGAAGCGGATACAGTGGTAATAGTGTGTGATATATTATCAGATATTTTCGGCTATGATAAGTATGCTGAAGTTACCAGGGAATTTGCAATAAAACATACATACTGTGATTTGGCTATTCAAGTTGGCAAGGAAATTAAGTTTTTAATTGAAGTTAAGCCGGTTGGCTTTGCTTTACAAAGTAAGCATTTAAAACAGGTGATTGATTATGCGGCGAATCATGGGGTGGACTGGGCTGTTTTGACAAATGGCGTAATATGGGAGGTTTATAAAGTAAAATTTGAGAGGCCATTAGATGTTGATTTTGTATGTGGGATAAACCTTTTAGAGATGGATCCTCATAAAGAAACGGATCAAGAGCAATTATTTATTTTATGTAAAGAGGGATTACGTAGAGATGCTATCAGAGAGTTTAGCGAATATAGGGGGATAGTTAATAAATTTTATATTGGTACTGTGGTTTTAGGTGATAGAATAGTGGACGACATCAAAAAAGAATTAAAGAAAATTGTACCTGGCATTAAAGTGGATTCTGCAGAAATAGAAAGTATTTTAAAAAATGAAGTGCTTAAGCGAGATATTGTAGAGGGAGATGAGGCAAGTCAGGCCTTAGCAAAATACAAAAAGTTAACAAGAAAAGTTGCACAGAAAAAAAGCCCTGAAGAAAAAACAGAAATTAGTGAAACAATTGCAGAGGACTCTAATCTTCAAGTTGATCCAGGGAAAGTTTGAAACAACCTGCCATTTTTAAGCCTGTAGATGAAGTTTTTAAACGAGGTGTGAATTGATATTCTGAAAAGAAAATATGTTCTATTGTACAAGGGGACGTTTTGGTGCGTTTGAAAATGGGAGATTTCAATGTTGAAAGTACAGTAAGACTGCATACCGGACATTGAAATTATCATTTAGGATTTTATGAAAAAAGAACATGTTAGTGTAGAGACAATAGAGAAAACCTTTGAGCTCTATATTTCTGGTAAAAGCAATTTGCAAATTGCTCGCATTTTAGGAGCTCACAGGAACTCTATCACTAAGTGGATTAAAGATTATAATTTTGAAGAGAGAAAAAAGAAGATTTGCAGCATTGTCGAAAGTAAGCATAATGAAAACATAGCGGTTGAGATTGCTGAAAATCTACAATCAATTAGTAAGTTGCAGGAAAGAATGGAACCCTGGATTGCAAAAATAAAACCTAATTCAAATGACCTGGCAATAATAAGATATTATATCCGGTTAATTCAATTAAGGTCCGAACTCATAATGAAATGGAACTTACATATAAACGCTATCGATGCGATCATAGAATTCTTTTTAAATAATCCATGCCTCAGGGATTATATTAATCAACATTCTGCCTAGATTGAGAACCGGGCTAAATCTCATTTAGCGAAAAGGAATAAAAAAGTTTAGCAGTTATTATGCATTATTGTGCAAGAAGAAAAGGTGATTTATGAGAAATGACAATTCAAAGATAAGCAAGGATGAATTAAAAATCAAAATTACATATTTTGAGCAACGTCTTAAGCATATTCATAGCCTTAAGCGGAATGCGCTAAAAACTACAGGAATAAATGATGATGAAACTATAAGTCTAGAATTATCATCATTAGCAAGCGAAGCGGTCTGCTTCTTGAGAGAAATTGAAGGAGATGAATAATACGGTCCTATTTATGATGTTTTGGCTTTTCTTTGTGCTCTTGATCTGATAGAGAATGGTTGTCAAAAATGAGGACATTTTTATGAATAAGCTTATTTACGGTGATAACCTGGAGGTTAAAAAATGAAATATTGGCTTATTGCTATGTGTTGGGGTAGTAAAGGTGATTCGTTGTGGCCTGATTGCTTTAAACAAGGGATTGCTGCGATTGGATATTGGGATGATCGAGGGGAACCTATAGAAGACTGCTCTGAGCTTACAGAAGCTGAATATGATGACATGTGGAGAAGGAGATGGCCTCGGAGTGGAACTGCTCGGAGTAGCCTGAGGAAAGTAGTTTACCAAATGAAAAAGGGTGATATAATCTATGTAAAAGAAGGTTCAAATATTGTAGGAAAGGGCACAATAATTAAAGAGTATCAATATGATCCAAATATTCTTAGGGAGATCAGGTTTAATGATGAGTTGGGACTGATAAGAAGAAATGAGTGTGATCCGGATATTTTTAAGGAAGCTAAGCATATTTGGGGGCATTTCGTAACGGTAAATTGGGAAATAAATTTTCAACCTTTTAAGTTATGGTTTGAAGGTACGCAACGGAGCACGGTTGTAAAATTAAATGGTGAGCGATTAAGTGAAATTAATAAGATGGAGAATTCTGAAAAATCTTTGGCATTTAAGGCAGCAGTGGAGACAGAGGAATTAGAAATCATAGAAGAAGGAATCGAAAGATATAAATCTGAGGCTATGTTTCGATCAAGAAATTACAAATTAATTGAAGAAAAGAAAAGTCGTTCTGATTATCATTGTGAAGTATGTAATATGAGGTTCGTAGATATTTATGGTGAAATTGGTGAGAAATATATAATAGCACATCATATAAAACCTATTGGTCACAGGAAAAATGATCTTGTAACGAAAATAGATGATGTTGCATTGGTTTGCTCTAATTGTCATGATATGCTTCATAGGAAGGATCCACCTTTGGGTATTGGTGATCTTAAATATTTACTAATAAAACAAAAAAGGGATTGGTTTTAATCAGGTGAGATTATTATAGAGCTGGTAAGTGTCGAGGACTTGCTATATAAGAAGAGGGTTATTTAAGAACATTTCTAATAGGACTTTAAATTTAAATTTTCAAAAATAATGCAGATAGCTTGAACTTTTTCATTGGCATAATTAAAGGTTTGATACTTTTTTTCACTTAATATATTTGTTTTACTAATTGTTAATAAACTTTGTTTCAAGTCTAAAGCAAATTTTACGTTGGAATTATTCCAAGCTATTAAATAAATTCTCTCGCAACCTTTATCAATATCCATGAGAAATCTATTTATATATGGCTTCTCTC
>MFGW01000252.1:5378-7126 GCA_001780385.1 Candidatus Fischerbacteria bacterium RBG_13_37_8
GTCTTGCTATTAATATAATTCCTACTTTAATATGTTTATTAAGAAAAATAAGGCTTACAGCTTCACCTTGTTCTTTCTTGGCAATATTTTCTAAGAACCTCAGAAATGCTACACATTCATTAGACAGAAGCCTCGTCATTCCTTTACTGAGTAATTCTGGAGGCAGAATTTTATCTAAATAATTTAACTCTCTCAAAAATATCCTTATAAACAATTTTCTTAGATCGATAGCTTCAAGCGATTCATAATACTTACCAATATTATGATCCCTTTTGACTTCGTCACTTAGAACATTATCCATGAGATTCTGTACAGCTGAGTATAATTTGTTTTCGAGTAATACTTTCTGAGTAAGTTTTATATCGTTTGATTTGACTAATCCTCTATCAAGTACAATCCTAAGTCTCGGAATAAGAACTTTTGAAACATACAATAATGAAGCAGTCACAAAGTTGTCATCTTTTTTAGTATGATGTTTCATTTTAACGATTATATTTTTTTCTGTCCTGAAAGAATCCACATCAAATTCCGGCTCAGTTACCCATTCAATTTTAACCCCAAATGGCAGAAGGTCATCAACGGCATTATTAACATTTTTAGCAAAAGTATTAATTCTTGATTCAATATCATTGGATATTTGCTTTCGATCATATCTTATAGTAAACCAAGCAAATATTTTATAAAGCATTGATGCCCATGCTTGGACTTTTTCGGGATTTTTCAAAGCAGTCCAAAAGAGATAGAACACTATTATTACAAAGAAGGGAAATCTGAAGTATACCACCAAAAATTTAAATGTTTCCATCGATTTCAACTAAATGCAATGAACGAATCTTACTTCATTAAAGCCTCATAGCATTTTAAATTGCTACAGCATAATTTTATCTTTCCATTTTCAGAGGTGATACATTGAATATCATCTATATCAATCTTGCGTTCACAAATATCACAATGTACCATTTGTTCATTTACTTTATCTAATAACCCAAGTGCTTTTAAAAAACTCCCCATATCTTTTTCATGTACTGCTAATAAGCTCTTCTTCTCTATGATATTAGGCTTAAATAATTTTTTAAGTAAATTTAATATATGAATTAACAATCTTTTTGCTTTAAAGTTAATATTTATTTTGACTTCTTGCACTGACATAAGAATATTATCATATGAAAAAAGATGTTTGTCAACACATAATACTTGTATAGAGGTAATGCATGCCTGCATAGCTGACAACACTTGAATGGGGAAATAATTTATATCTGTAAGTTAAGCCCGATCAAGAGAAATAAGGCCGCTTAATTTGAGGGTATTTCTAAGCAATCTCTAGCCCCTCCCTATACCCTTAGGACATTTGAAAAAAGATGAAAGTAAAGTAACCCATCATACCGGACATTGAAAAGCACAGAATAAGCATAGATATTTACCATAAATTTGCCTGGCCAATTTTTAAAACCTTGCCATTTACAATCTGCCTGACATTTATTACCTTTCAATTAACTGATTATGCTATAATATCTAGTATCATGTCATGCTTGATTTGTCGTAATGAATGTGCTACAATTCTTCAAACTTATTTATGGAGGATTGTTATGCCATTGATACGATACAAGGTGACTTTGACAAAGCCGGAGAGAACGATGCTCCAGGATATTGCTACCAGCGGAAAGCACAGCAGCCAGAAGGTTCTCAACGCATTGATCCTGCTATGCTGCGATGAGGGGGCGTTTCAGGAGCACAAGCAGACGGCGGAG
>MFGW01000253.1:0-1661 GCA_001780385.1 Candidatus Fischerbacteria bacterium RBG_13_37_8
TATAAGCAATGGATAAGGCCTGTAGTATTTGAGAATGTAAGAAAAATGCTATCATGTCGCACACCTGTACTGGGTTGCCATATATATAGATGTTGCAGTTGTGGGCATGTGGAGTTAGTGTATCATTCGTGCAAGAGTCGTTTTTGTCCTACATGTGGCAAGCATGCAACAGAGGATTATTACGCTTTGCTTCGCAAAGCTTATAATGACAGTGCAATCCGGATTATTACGTCCCGCTTACGCGGGACTGATAATGACAATCCGTACGAGCTTGCTTCATAGAGGCGGACGCATTGGTCCGCCCCTACACATTGCTCGGTAATTATGATTATGGGGCAGACCCGCGTGTCCATCCCTATTCCCCAATCCCCAGTCCCATTTTCTTGCTTGAGTTGGCAGGAAAATTTAGCTATACTGTTGCATCCTATTAAAAAAATGATGAGAAATCAACAACAAAAATCTATGTGGATGCGTTTTCGAAAAGGCTTAAGAGCATTATGGCAAAAACATTTTTTGCAATGGTGGCGTGATAATAAATGGTCATTCATCACATTAATTATCATTCTTACCCTTTACCTGGGCTACACCGGCTTTAAAAAATATTTGATAGCAAACGGCACATCGCCATCGCATTGGAGCTTAATCTATCTTGTTCTGCAACTGTTTGTTCTTGAATCCGGCAGTATCATAAAACCCATTACCTGGGAACTCGAAGTAGCGCGTTTTCTCGCTCCTACAGTGGCTGCATATGCAGCTTTGGAAGTGCTCTTTATTATACTGCGGGAACAATTCCAGTTATTTCTTGTACGTTTCATCAGGAATCATGTATTAATCTGCGGACTTGGACGAAAAGGTTTGCTGCTCGCGCAAAGTTTCTGCGAGGCGGGTGACAGGGTAGTAGTAATCGAAAAAGAGGAAGGAAACGATATGATCGATCAATGCAGGGAACTAGGCGCCATAGTATTGCTTGGTGATGCGACAGACTTTAAGCTCATGAGCCAGACACGTGTCGATAGAGCAAAACAACTTTTTGCCGTGTGTGGTGATGATGGTGTCAATGCTGAAATAGCCGTTCATGCACGTGAATTAACAAAAAACAAAAGAGGACATGTCCTGACCTGTATCGTTCATATCGTGGATCCTCATTTATGCAGTTTACTCCGTGAAAGAGAAATTGGATTAGCTAAAGCTGAAAAATTCCGATTGGAATTCTTTAATATATATGACAGTGGCGCACGTTCCTGCCTGAAACAATATGCTGCATTTCCGGAAAGTGCTGATCATATCGACTTTATACCGCATGTTCTCATAGTGGGAATGGGGAGCATGGGTGAAAGTCTGCTAGTTCATCTTGCACGAAAATGGCGTGCCTTGCCCGATTCAAAAAAGAAACAAATACACGTCACCTTCATCGATAAAATCGCTAATCAAAAAAAAGAATTACTCCTGTTACGGTATCCACAATTACATAAAACTTGTTTATTATCCGCACTTGAAATAAATATAAAATCAGTTGATTATGAACGAGCAGATTTTCTCTATGACAATAAAGGAAGATCTGCTGTTACCAGTATTTATATCTGTCTTGATGATGTCTCATTTGCTCTGTCAGCAGGATTATTACTGCATAAACATCTTAAAGATAAAAATATTAAAATAAT
>MFGW01000253.1:1695-2901 GCA_001780385.1 Candidatus Fischerbacteria bacterium RBG_13_37_8
CTGTTGCAGGGAGATGATGACAGCGAGAGCAGATTCGGTACACTTTATTCATTCGCACTTTTAAATGCTACATGTAATCCGGACTTATTGCTTGCAGGAATTCATGAAGTGCTTGCAAGAGCAATTCATGAAGAATATCTTCAAAAGCAAATTGATCAGGATCATGAATCTGTCATGGTTCCCTGGGATGAATTGCCGGAACATCTTAAAGAATCAAATCGCCAGCAGGCGGATCATATTGGTTTAAAACTGAAATCAATTAATTGCAGTATAGCACCTTTGATAGATTGGGATGCAGAATTATTTGAATTTACGAAAGAAGAAATTGAGATAATGGCGCAAATGGAGCATGAACGCTGGGTGCTTGAACGAAAAGAAAATGGCTGGATTTATAGAGCTGGTGAAAAAAAAATCGCAAAGAAAACCTCCCCATATCTTATATCATGGGAACAATTACCAGAAGAAATAAAAGAAATAGACAGGAACACCGTGAAGCAAATTCCATTATTTCTTGCAAAAATAGATTTTCAGATATACAGGATAGGGAATAGTCCCTAATTCGCGAAATTCTTGCATTTTTGGCAAAAAAAAAATAAAACCACAGAGAACGCAGAGATTAAGGGAACTAGGGATTAGGGACTAGGGAACCATTCCCTATTGCCCTCTCTATGTTACAAAATTTTAAAAAACATTTATGATTTTGTCCAAATGACGACTAACACAATATTTTTGGAGCTTAAGGTGAAGCGTTTCAACGTTCTTTTTGACCTCGAACTTTGAACCTTGGACCTTAAACAAAGAACGTGCGAATGGTGACAGGCGTTTACATTTTTGTAAATGTGTAAATGCCTGTCCCCCTTAATCAAATAGCCAGGTGGAGAGGTAACGTTCGCCGCAACTGGGTATGATGACTACAATCAGTTTGCCTTTATTTTCGGGACGCATGCCTACTTGAAGAGCTGCCCAAATAGCCGCTCCAGATGAAATGCCGCAGAGAATACCATCGAGACGTGCTGCACGGCGTGCTGTCTCGCCGGCATCTTGTTCAGTAACCGTTATAATTTCGTCGATCAGGCTGGTGTTTAGTATATCCGGAACAAAACCGGCGCCGATTCCTTGCAATTTATGTGGACCTGGCGAGTTTCCGGACAGCACGGCTGACGTTGCCGGTTCTACCGCAATCACACGAAATTCCGGTTTGAGCGG
>MFGW01000253.1:2918-3206 GCA_001780385.1 Candidatus Fischerbacteria bacterium RBG_13_37_8
CACCGGTAAGCGTTCCACCGGTTCCAACTCCCGCTACCAATATATCAACTGCACCATCAGTGTCTTCCCATATTTCCACCGCTGTTGTTTTTCTGTGAATTTCCGGATTAGCTGGATTCTTAAACTGTTGCGGAATGTAATAATCACCGTGAGCGGCTGCCAGTTCCTCTGCTCTCCTGATAGCACCTTTCATACCTTCACCGCCGGGTGTTAAAATAAGATCGGCACCCAGCGCCTTGAGTAATTTCTGGCGTTCAATACTCATTGTTTCCGGCATGGTAAGAATTA
>MFGW01000253.1:3238-5673 GCA_001780385.1 Candidatus Fischerbacteria bacterium RBG_13_37_8
AATCCTATGCCAGTATTCCCACTGGTCGGCTCAATAATAATCATGCCGGGCTTTAACTTGCCTTCACGTTCCGCTGCTTCTATCATCGAATATCCAATGCGATCTTTCACGCTCGATAATGGATTAAAAAATTCAAGTTTTGCTACTATGGTTGCTGGAACTGCTTCAGCTATACGATTAAGCTTCACAAGCGGCGTATTCCCTATCGTTTCCATTATATTAGCAGATATTTTTGGTCTGTTTATTCTTTTCATTCTTACCTCGGTTTTTTTAAATTCCTGCGCCATTTTCATAATAAAGTTCCTGAAAATCTGTTTGCAGGACACGGCTTCCTGGTGGAATATTTCTTGTTACCCAAACATTACCGCCAATCACCGAACCTTTTCCAATTGTCACACGCCCAAGTATAGTCGCACCTGAATATACAATCACATCATCTTCTACAATTGGATGACGTGGTATTCCTTTTATTGGATTACCCTGTTCATCAAGGGGAAAACTTTTAGCACCAAGTGTAACTCCCTGGTATATTCGTACATTATTTCCAATAATTGTGGTTTCGCCTATGACAATACCTGTGCCATGATCCATGAAAAAATATTTACCGATTTCAGCGCCCGGGTGAATATCAATACCGGTGACACTATGTGCCATTTCTGTAATGATACGTGGTATAAGTGGAATATCTATTTTATAGAGTTCATGTGCGATGCGTTGATTAAAGAGAGCTTGAATGCTGGGGTAACAGAAAATTGCTTCACCGGGGCTTTTTGCCGCCGGGTCACCAATATAAGCAGCTTTCACATCGGTTGATAGCATATGTCGAACCAGCGGTAATCGCGAAATAAAATCCAGCGTCATTTTGTGTGCAATATTCTGACATTCAGCACAATTCTTATATTTTGTAGGTATGCAGGCAAAACAAAGTCCGCGCATTATTTGTTCAGTCAGGAGCCGTACCACCTGGTCCAATGTGGAACCTACGTAATATTTCATTGTCTCCGGTCGTAATTCTGAAGTACCAAAATAACCCGGGAATAAAACGGCACGCAGATTCTCCACGACTTCAGTAAGCACTTCTACCGATGGCATAGGCATTTCATGATTACTTCTATGCATCACACTTTCATATGATGCAGGACTACTTAAATCTTCTACGACTTTATGGAGTATATCCTCCCGTGGGGATATAACGTTATTTCCCGCGGAAGTATGTATATTTTTTTTGCCCTTTTTCATTATGTGACCTCATCGAAGAATATCATATAGCATAAACGATAGAATGTAACACTAAGTTGCTTCGTTGTCAAATGAGAAGAAAGAAAAAAACCACAGAGAACCTACCGTTTTAAGCAAGCAAGGCTTGCTTAAAACGGTAGGTTCTCTGTGGTTCAATTTTTTTCTTGCAAAAAATGCAAGAATTTCACGACGAAGCGCCTATTCCCTCTCTTTATTTATGCAGTTGCTTTCTTTTTGCGGAGGAGAATAAATGCCACAATAGCACCCACTATTATCACTACAGTAATAATCAATGCGATGATGTTATGTGCAATCATAGAAATAATAATAGTCAGGACGGTAAGTACCAGAGCTACAGGAAAGAGAAGGAGCCCGACAATCGTTTTGCTTGCTGAACTTAAAAAAGGTAGAATCTGCAAAATAGCATGAATAGGAGCAAAAAACATTCCCATGCCAATCCACATCATGAAAAATCCAACAATGCGAAGTATCCACCCAATTGTTTTATGTTCTGTTCTCATTTGCGAAATAACTTCATCACGTGTTCCATACGATACTCTGAAAAGACGATCCTTGCCTTTATGAACATACGCTTCCACCGTACTGCCACTAATTGTACCAAATATCGTAGCCTTTTTTCCTCCACGAAGCGATTTGTAACTGATTTTTACATCACCTATCTCTGGTTTTGAAGAAGTTCCTTCACCAATATAAAGATAATTACCTTCACGAGTAACCGGGATATATCCTGCCTCTGTCTGAGGCATTTGAATCATATTGGCATCCAAAGCAAGTGTTTCACCGGAAGGAATACTTGCTGAACCAGGAGAAAAGGTATAGGCTCCTATTTTAGCTTGCTCGGCATACCAGGATTGTGATTTGTAAGGAAGTTCCGGATTTTCATGTCCGTTGGGATATTCAAAAGAAGAGGAAGATGAAGGACTGTTTGTCCATTTTCTTACATAATTATAGGTGGTCGTTTCTTCAGTTTTTCCACCTACTTTATCCACTTTTTTTGTTTCGGTTTCTTGAACCCATGCATACATTTCTACATCACGCTGAAGACTGATGTAAGGACCTGCGGCTAAAAATTCAGGATCACCAATTTCACCTTCAACTTGCAGCGAGCCTGTTATAGAAACAAATTTACCATTCTTTGCACCATCGATTTTATCTGCCGATGCTTTTTCGGAAAG
>MFGW01000253.1:5693-10988 GCA_001780385.1 Candidatus Fischerbacteria bacterium RBG_13_37_8
CAGTACGACCCTCATTCCACCATAACACCGCAAAACTTGCCAGGAACAAGATTAAACCAATCAAGATACCTGCAAACGCACTCTTTATTTTTTGACCATAACCGATTGTTGTTGTTTTCGTGAATTGATTTTGTGGGCTCATACGTTACTCCTAAAATATATTGGGACTAGGGAATAGAGAAACTTTGTGTTCGCTCTGTGTGGCATTTCCTGCTACTCCAACAATTCCTGAAAATTTATTATATGTCATATCGGCAATGTAGTCAAACAAACTAAAAAGGTATAGGTTGAGGTTAAGAAAGGTCGCGGATGAAGTTATGTAGGGGTTTAGGATGAGGTTTAGGAAAAGACCTTGTTTGTCTTTATCTCGACATTAGCCTCTCTTCAGCCTCGACTCCTACTTAACTTTAACCTTGGTCTACCTCTACCTCTTCCTCTTCCTTTCTTTATTGACATTAAGGTGAATGAAAGTTAAACTAATAATATCGCTAATGTGTTTCGGTATTAATAAAGGAACTGAACATGGCCATTAAACAATGCTTATTATTAGGCAACAAAGAACTTTATGAAGTATCGCAGGAGGTACATTTTAAGGAATTGCCTGAGTTTAAGCAATTGATAGGGGATCTGCATGATACGCTGATACAATTTAATGAGCAATATGAAGCATGCAGTGCAATAGCGGCACCGGTAATAGGAGTAAAAAAAAGAATTATTTATATGAATATCGATACAGCAATCGTAATGATAAATCCTGTAATCACGTTAAGAAGTATTGAGATGAAAGAGACGTGGGAGACATGCATGAGTTTTCCCGATTTATACGTACGTGTACTCCGGCATAACAAATGCAGGGTGGAGTATCGTGATATACATTGGGGAGAGAGATACCATGATGTAGAGGGAAAGCTATCAGATTTATTACAGCATTCAATGGATCATCTCAATGGAATATTATCGGTATCGCGTGCAATTGATGGTCAATCATTTGCATTGCGTAGTCAGCGTTAAATTAATAGATTTTGCGAGTTCTACTGTAAGGGCAGACACATGGGTCTGCCCTTACAGTAGAACTTGCAAAAAGCGTTACGGATTATTACGCATTCCTAACGGAATGCTCATAATGACAAAGCGTTAGTGACTGGCACGCTTTGCTTTGCAAAGCTTGCAACGACGAAGCGTCGTTTACAAAGGAGGTAATATTATGAAGGTATTAGTATTTGGTGGAGCTGGAAAAATGGGTTCTGCCGTTGCATGGGATTTAGTCAAAGAAAAAGATGTAGAAGCAGTAGGTCTAACGGGAAGACGCAAGAAATTACTTGATGAAACAAAAAAATGGATAGGCAGTAAAAAAATTGCAGTGCATCCGCTTGATATCATGGACAAGAAAGAAGCAAAAAAAGTAATGAAACAGTATGATGTAGGTATTATTGCATTACCTGACCGCAGGACGAGTTACAAAGTAGTAGAATCAGCTGTGGAAGAAGGATTCAGTTTAGTAGATATGCTTGAAGAATATCATCGCAGACCGGATGCCTATGAAGTTGAGGGATTGCAATTACCGAAGGGATTAACACTCAATGAATATGGTGATTGGATACATGAAAAAGCGATAGAGACTGGTGCAACGTTTCTTGATGGGATAGGATTTGCTCCCGGATTAAGCAACATAACGTTAGGTGAAGCAATAAGAAAAATGGACAAGACCGAGATAGCGATAGCGAGAGTTGGAGGTATTCCGGAGAAGAAAGCCGCACGTAATCATCCTTTGAGATATATGATAACATGGGCATTCTGGCATGTATTGCGTGAATATAACATCAGGGTAAATGTCTTAAAGAACGGTAAGATAGTTGAAGTAGATGCGACTACTGATCGTGAGCCATTTCGTTTCAATCGACTTGGCAAGGATGAAGATTTGGAATGCGCGGTAACACCGGGTATGCCGAGTTTTATTTTCACACGTTCAAAATTAAAGGAATTTGCAGAGAAGACAATTCGTTGGCCCGGGCACTGGGGTGGAGTAGAAACACTGAAGGAATGTGGTTTGCTTGACATAGCGCCGCAGGAATTTGAAGGGAAAAAGATAGTGCCGCGCGATTTTCTGTTATCGTTAATTGAACCACGTTTAAAAGCTCGCAAAGGTGAAACGGATGTATGCGTAATGTACAATACTGCCTTTGGCACAAGGGGGAAGAAAAAAATCAAGATAAGTTATTACATGTGGGATGAAGCAGACAAGAAAAATGGTATTTCCTCGATGGCACGTGTAACAGGATTTCCAGCAGCCATTGGTGCTATTTTTATTGGAAGAGGTCTCATCAAGGAAAAAGGAATAGTACCTCCGGAAGATGCAATATATGGGAAGACATACACTGCCTTCATGAAAGAACTTGAGAAGCGAAAAATTATCATTCTCGAAGAAGAAGAAGAATTATAGTGCAGACATTTTTTATGGTTTAAGTGCTTTGCGGATTGCTTTAATATGAGCCGATGTAGTGCCGCAGCAGCCGCCTATAATTGAGACACCGAGGCGGACAAGTTCTTTTGATTTTTCTGCCATGAATTCAGGAGTTTCTGGATAGAAGGGAGTAGTATCTTTCATAATTGGAAGACCGGCATTTGATTGAATAATGAGAGGAAGACACGTGAATTTCTTGAATTCAGCAGCTATCCGTATCATATTTTCAATCCCGTTGCCGCAATTTGAGCCGATGATATCTGCTCCTGCCTGTTCAAGTCCTTTCACTGCCTGTTCAATAGTGACACCCATGATAGTAAAGAAACCCCGTGGTGTCGCATCAAATGTCATTGTTGCAATAACCGGCACGTTCGAAGAAAGTGCTTTTGCGGCCCGTACTGCCAAAGTTGCTTCAGTAAGATCGGTCATCGTTTCTATGCATATTGTATCTATACCTTCTTCAATAAGCACGGCAAACTGCCGGTGAAAGCTTTCACGAATTGCTTCCGGTTCAGTATCTCCATAAGGCTTTAGCAATTTTCCGCTTGGACCGCATGAGGCAGAAATAAATGACGTAGTGCCAACAGCTTTTCGAACCGCTTGAACGGCAATCCGGTTAATTTCTTCAGTTTTTTCATCCAGCAAACTGTGAGAAAGACGTAATGGAGAAGCACCAAATGTATTCGTTTGTATAATCTCGGCGCCCGCTTCAAGATAAAGCTGTGCTATTTCCTCAAGAATATCCGGCTGCCTGAGATTAATTATTTCCGGACATTCACCTAGTTTTAATCCTCTCTGCATTAACAGGGTACCAATTGCACCATCAGCTATCAAAATCTCCCCTTTTTTAATTCGCTCAATAATATTCATTTCGCTCCTTTTATTCATTTTTTTCTTTTTACCTTCCAGGGCGGACGCATAGGTCCGCCCCTACAATCTGTGTCTTTGAGGGCGGACACATAGGTCCGCCCCTACAATCTGTGCCTCTGAGGGCGGACGCATAGGTCCGTCCCTACAATCTGTGTCTCTGAGGGCGGACGCATAGGTCCACCCCTACAATCTGTGCCTCTGAGGGCGGACGCACAGGTCCGCCCCTACATTAATTATTCCTTTTTGCGGTTCCAGGCTGAAGCTTCAGGAAATGCTTCTTTATCATCAGCATATTTAATTAGTATCTTTTGCAAATCTTTGGTTGCTGCAGTAACGATAATAGTATCATCAACTTTTTCATGTGCAATTTTAATTTTGCCATTATCTATCATTTTGCTGAACCAATCATAATTCAGAACTGACATGCGGAAACTGTCTTTTTCAATCCAAATTCGAGCAAATGAATGAGATTCTATAAAATGAAAACGATAAAAATCATTTCCTTCTTTTAATCCAGTTGGTAAAAAATCAAGAAAAAAATTATTTTTTAATTTTACCAGGTGCACATCAAATTCTGCCGTTCCATCTTCTCCCTTATAAATAAGTTTATAGCTTGTTTCATCTCCTTTTTCGAATTGCCAGTATTCTTCAGCTTTAGCATCAGGCTGCGTCCATGTTCCGACAAGTTCTGTTTTAAACACCAGGTCTTTTTCAGTAAAGAGAGGCTGTAAAGAACGGACAACGCATCCGCTCATTACAACAACTACAAGAAATAATAGAAGTAGCTTAAGTGATTTCATTCATAACCTCCAACAAAAAAAGTGATCAGTGGGCAGGGGACAGGGGACATCAGGGGTGAACCTTGTGTTCGCTCCCGCATGCTTTACGAGCTTTGTAAGGGCAGACGCATAGGTCTGCCCCTACAGTATAGAACTCGCAAAGAATATTAAACCATTTACAGATAAAAAAAACAATACTATAATGGATAGGTGTTACTTAATTGAACGATGTGCATTACAAGAATAAAAAACATATTCAAGTTCTTCATTACATTGATATTACATGCCGATTTCTGGGTAATAACCGGTTTGCTTGCTTTTACCTTATTTAACCGGTATCCCCTTCTTTCCTACCTTAAAACTCATAATTACAGTGCTGTTTCTTACATCTATTCCTGGATTTTATTATGGAATTGCAAATGTATCGAGACATTTGATTTCTCCATGTATTGGGCAAGCAATGCAATGTACCCCTATGATAATGCATTAGCGTTTTCTGAAACATTGATAGGCTTGACACCGTTCGGTTGTCCGTTATGGATTTCGACACATAATCCCGTACTCACAATAAATATACTTTCTCTGCTCCTGATCTGGTTTACGGCTATAAGCGCCTATCTTGTCATAAAAAAAATGATAGGCGGCACACTACCTGCTCTCGCGGGTACTATAATATTTGCTTTTTATCCGTGGACGCTTCGTGAATTTACCGTTGGACGTCCTCACATGCTCGCATTTCTCTGGCTTCCCCTCATTTTCTACGGCAACTGGAAATATTGGCAGGAAGAGAAATGGAAGCACTGGTCCCTCATCGTTTTCTTCTGGTTGTGGTCTTTTTTAATATCATTATATACCGGCATATTCTTAACCGTCGTTCTTGTATTTTGGAATATTATATGGTCACTCAAGGAAAATAATCTCTTCAGCTTTCGTAAAATAGTTAAGTGGTGTATTGGGGTAGCTATAGTCTGGTTGCTTGTCTGTCCTTTATTCTACAAATATTATATTGCTGGTAAGAATCTTGGAGCCACCCGAACCATGGAACAACAGCTTCAACTGACAGGACCTGTGTGGAGCTGGTTTGTTATTCCAGAAGAAAATTGGCTCTGGGCTCAAAAAATTACCCTGCTTCCTGCCAGTTCATTGCATGTAACACAATTGGAAAATGCAATGTTTCCAGGTTTT
>MFGW01000253.1:10998-11919 GCA_001780385.1 Candidatus Fischerbacteria bacterium RBG_13_37_8
CACTATTGATAATAAGTTTTTTTATCAGAAAAATGCCCCCCTGGCTGAGCAGCTTAAAATGGACAGCCTTGATAACTGCTATTCTTGCCATCGGTCCTTACACGCTTGGAATTTCCCTTAAAATACCAATGCCTTTTTATGCTCTGTGGTACTTGTTTCCTCCCATGAAAGCAACCCGTAATCCTCACCGTTTTTCCATATTCGTCATTCTTATCATTGGAATCCTTGCCGCGTATATACTGCAAAGAATTCCTAAAAAAAGAATTATCTCTACTGTACTCAAGATTTGCTTAATACTTCTTATATGCGTTGAAGTTTGGACATACGTAGTACCGCATGAGAGTCTTAATCCTGATTCAATCGCTATTTATAAAAAACTTCCACAACAGAAAACACCTCATGTGCTAATAGAAATGCCAACATGCATTTTGCCGGAACAAACACGTGCACTTTTTATTTCAACCTATCATTGGAATACAATAATAAATGGCGTAACAGGTGTCTGGCCTCCTGTGCAATTTCAACTTGCAACAGAATTACATGAATTTCCCTCTTCCCATTCAATTAAATTATTACAAGCTCTGGATGTTGAATATATCATTATTCATAATGAAAAATTTACCAGTGCAGAACCACAGCACATACATGCGCTTCTTCAGCAAAGAAAAGAAACACAATGGATAGGAAATTCCGGCTCTGTACATCTTTGGAAATTACAGGCGGGCGAGCTAAGACTTTCTTTAAATCCACAAGAAGATCTTGCTGTTATCGGACCTTCTCAACTTGTTGAAGGAAAAGCCAATCTTGGTCTTGAAATTACTCCCGCAAAAAATAGAATCGTATTTAATCCAAAAGCATCCGTTCGCTTCGCTTTCCATAGTTCACGACCTTGGTATATCAGTACTCATTCAGGAGGACAAG
>MFGW01000253.1:11925-20015 GCA_001780385.1 Candidatus Fischerbacteria bacterium RBG_13_37_8
ACCGCGAGAGTGCCTGGTATGCACCAGGATTATTCCATCAACGCAATAACAATAAAATCATTCCTGTTCTGGTTTCATCAGGAGTTCCACAAATAAACATATCAGTTGATGTCATGGGTGAAAAAATTACTTTCAAGAAATTCTACAGGGTGCTTCCTGTAGAAAAAACACTGCACCCGCTTCCTCCCTATTTAAACCTTCCTAAAGGATTCAAAACAATTCCATGGAAAGACGTGCATGTAAAATTCGATGTACAATCTATAAAAAATGATGACTTTCAACCAGGCGATCAACTTGAAGGGACAATCACAGTAATCAACCCGGGTCCATTCTACTGGTATGCAAACAAGATATCTGGAATCTGGCTTGGACTCAATCTTAAATGCAATAATGCAGTAAGTCGCTTTGAATATACACTGCCCCATGATCTGTTCCCAGGTGATTCTGCCTCTATATACATTCATGCGCCTCTGCCTCCTTATAACAATAAATGTACACTGCAAATTAATTGCTTCGGGAGAACTCCTGCCACCCATTACCGTTGGTTCCCTGAATCAAATGCTTATGAATTCACTGTGCCCCAAAAAAAATAAGAGGTAGAGGTAGAGGCAAAGGTAAAGGAAGGTCGAGGATGGAGAAAGGTCGGGGTCAAGGATGAGGTTAAGGTTAAGATAGATCGAGGATAAAGTTAAGTTGGAGTTGAGACTTAAGAGAGGTCAATGTCGAATAAAGACAAACAAGGTCTTTTCCTGAACCTCATCCTCGACCCCGACCTTTCTCCATCCTCGACCTTCCTTTACCTCTTCCTCTTCCTTTACCTTTGCCTCAACCTCCTTTATATTGATGTGAAGGCTTCAACAGATTATAATGTACTTTATGAATATAAGAAAAAAATACTGCTATGCTTTTCTTTTGCTAATAGCAATAGCTGTATTGCATATATTTATTGCCTGCAGGGGACAAAAATTGCCAGCATGGATAATAAAAGATATTCATTTTGCCACGCGGGATGGTTTGCAACTTGAATCATACCTGTTGCAGCCTGAAAATATTACCGGAAAATATTCTGCTGTTGCTTGTTTTCATCAATGCTGGGGCAATCGTGATGATTATCTGAAACTACTGCCCTATCTTGCCGAAGCAGGAATTATTGCAATAGTTCCTAATTACCCACGTCTGGCACCTACTCTTGATAAAAGAAGATACACGGATCTTATTGATACCCTGGACTATATAGAATCACAGAGTTACGTGGATAAGAATAAAATCGGTATCATCTCGGCAAGCCTGTCAGTTAATGTTGGATTGATTGCCATTCAAAATAGGCATAACACCATTGCAGATGTTATGCTCTCGGGACCCGTTCTTGAAGAACCATCCCGCAAATGGATCACTCTGAATTCTGACCTGGCAATTTTCCCCATCACCAATATTTACGACGGCTACAATTATCTCTACATGCATGAATACCTCGCACGTAATTTGAATCCACTTTCCCGGCATCTGTTCAGCGAAGATGCACAAAATAAATTTTCTATCCATGCACACGGTACATTCGTCTTCGATGAATTCCCGGATAGTCTGAATGAAATCCAGGAATTTTATATGGATGTGTTTCATATTACGCACAAGGAACATGGCTCTGTCCGTAATCTTATGCCGGATTTTACCATTACCTTTCCTTCCACAGATGAAATGCCCGTCGCCGCAACCTTTAAACAGCCTGCAAAACTATACAACCATGCACTCATCCTCTACCCTCCACGCTACCAGAGCAGAACCTTTTATGATAAAGCACTCGATTCATTTTTAACACATAATATTGCAGTGCTCGCCCCCAATACAAAAAGAACCTGCCGCGCTGAAGATAAATTATACCTCTGTGAAAAAGAAATAATCGGTGCCGTGCAATTTCTGCGCAATGAAAAAAAAGTGAAGCATGTCACCATCGTATTCCCCTCTTTTTATTTTCTCGCTGCCAACTACCTTGCAGTAAATAATAAAATACCAGATGCTTCCTTCATCTTTGTCGACACCGGTGATTTCGACTATGGTATCGAACCAAAAGAAATTACCCGAACAAATAATAAAATATTTCATCTCAAAAAAATGAACTGGAAAGCTATTGAAAGAATCCTGGAGAAAGAGTTATGAATCGGCGGACTATTTTTCTGCTACTTGTTTTTATCTTTATTATCACACTGCGACTTTATACCCCGGAAGCTGATCCACCCGCAGACCTGTCCTGGAGTGGCGGATTATGGTTTGACGAGGGAAATCAATGCCATAATGCCCGGTGCAAACTATTATTTAATGAATGGTATCCTGATGAGTGGAAAGACCTTTTATATGCACCACTGCTTGGATACCTTAAATACGCCTGGTTTAAAATAGCAGGCGTCGGTCTTCTGCAGGAACGACTTGTAATTCATTTTTTCTCAATCCTGTGTCTCATTTTCTTTTATTTGATAGTGCGCGATACTCTCTCCTTTCCTTATGACATAATTGCATTACTGTTGCTTGGCATTAATTATATTTACCTGATGTACAACCGTGTCGGTATGTTTGAAACACCGACCATCTTCTTTGCCATCCTGAGTTTATATTTTCTCATTAAAGCCAGGCACCGTCCATTCTTTTTATTCCTCTCCGGCGCCTCCGCGTTCCTTATCTACACTTTTAAAAATCTCTATATTCCATTCGTTCCTGTTACTTTTTTTGCCTATCTCGTCTTTGTCATCTTTAATAATAAAGAACTTAAACTGCCTCTTAAGAGAATTATTGTCAATGCCGGTTCTATTCTCGCCGGCATCTTTGTTGTTTTTCTCATCTGGTACACTACTTTTTACCTGCCTAACCGTGAGTGGATCCTGCATGGCGCTGGACCATTCATAAAATCCGTCCTGTTCCCCGAAGATATGGATAAAGCTATCGATAATATTCTCCGCTACCCTTTGATCCATTATTACAAAAGATTGCCCATTATATGGGCAGCTTCACTGCTCTATATTCCCATATTATTCAGGAAATTATTGCGAAGAACAGCAACCATAGCTGAATTGAGTTTCTTCATGCTCTTTATGGCTCACGGCTTATTCTTCAGTTTCATTTCATACCGCCCCATCAGGTACTTCGTTGCTGCTGTACCTCCAATGGTATTCCTTGCAACATTATTGTTCGAAAAACTTTCTAAACACACATCCCAACCATATGCATATTCCAGGATCCAGATATTCTCTATTTACCTATTTGATTTTATCTGGCTTTACCTGGCAATGTACCTATGCTTCATTCCACTTTTCACGCTCTATTTCGGCCCTCTGGCATTCCCTCGTTCATTACTCCAGTACCTGCTCACCACAATTATATTGATTGTATTCGCTCGTCTACTCTACTACCTCTATTTCAGGTACCTGCAGAAGAAAACTGCAATAAATATCCTGCTGAAAATAGCAGTCGCTCTATTAATCCTCGGTTCAATTACGATTAACATGAAACAATATATAGACTGGCAAATTAATAAAACCTATAAAATTCGTGATATTTCACGTAAATTAGGCGTTGACTTAAAAAATGCCTATATTGCAGGATTAACATCTCCTGCTTTCAATATCGAGAATAAACATAAATCATTGTTTTTATGGGAAAATTTTGTGAATTATAATGAACCATACAAGAAATATCCGCTCACACATGCAATCCTCGGTTTATTTAACAAAGAGATTCATTACCATTTTGGGAAATGGCCTGAAATCATGAATCAGTCTTATCTCGTTGATGTATTCAACCTGCGAAATACAATTTTTCACCTGTATGCCGTTCGGGAAGCTTACATCGCCGATTTTACTACCACTGATAATAAAACCTTCACATTAAAAATAATCAATCCCGTAAAGGAAACAATATCAACCAAGATACGCGCACTATATTTATTTGAACCTGATCAGCAGCGTTCGCAGGAAATGCCTGCTTATTCATTCAATGGAACCGAGGAATTGTATAACATATCACCCGGCGAGAACACGCTCGAGATCAATATCCCGGTTGAATTCGAAGTTCCACCTCAGTCGGTATTATTGTACCTGGAAACCACTAATATGAAAAATATTTTTCGCTATGAAGCTGAGATGATGAAAAAAGAAACAGGTGAACGCATAAAAACTAAGGAAGCTTCTGATGGATATTTCGTAGCTTTTGACAGACAAAGACATGAGAAAGGTTTCCTCAGTTTTGGTCCCTTCATACCTTACCGGCAGGGTTTCATGATAGTGAAGTACAAACTGCGCTATCATGATATAGATCGCAATAATAAAAATGTAGCGTTATTTGAGGTATCAGCGGGACATGGCAAAAAACGGTTTGCCTATCGGCATATAGGTGCAGCCGAGTTAGTGGAGGGACAGTATCAATTTCCATCATTATATTTCATGATCCCGGATGTCAGTGAATTAGAATTTCGTCTCTACGTATATGGAGGCGCTTCCATAGATTTTGACAGCATTGATATTGAGTATTACCAGGGAAAGTGGGGACTGGGGAATGGGGATTAGGCGCTTCGTCGTGAAAATCGTGCATTATTGACAAGAAAAAAATTCAACCACGAAGAACACGAAGAACACGAAGAAAAAAAGAAGAGCCCAAAATATTTGAAAATTTCAAATATTTTTGGCATTTCTTCTTCGCGCTCTTCGCGAGCTTCGCGGTTTATTCCTTCATAACTATTGACAAAACGAGGGAAAAGATTTAATGTGATAAATTTGAAAGGACACATTATCGCTTTATGAGCAATGATAAAAAGCAATTTTTAGTGGACATTTTATTGCCGGTATATAATGAAGAGCATGTACTGGAAAAAAGTGTTACTACTTTGCGTAATTTTTTACTGAATAATGCAACTGATTTCAAATGGATTATTTCGATAGGGGATAATGCATCGATTGATAAAACACTTGAAGTAGCGGAGAAACTTGAGAGCGCGTATCCGGAAGTCCGTGCATTGCATGTTGGACAGAAGGGACGCGGAAGAATGGTAAAGTACGTCTGGAAGAATAGTGAAGCTGATGTTCTTGCATACATGGATGTAGACCTTTCGACCGATTTAAAATGTCTCCCGCCGCTCGTGCATGCTATTATGGATGGTTATGATGTTGCAATAGGCTCACGTCATTTCAAAGGTTCAAAGCTCGAGCGAAGCATCAAAAGAGAAATAATATCCAGGGGTTATTTGCTTATTCTCAAACTGCTCCTCGGTTTTCCTTTTTCGGATGCACAGTGCGGATTCAAAGCAGCATCAAAAAAAACAGTCAATGAATTATTTCCATTGATCGTGGATGATGAATGGTTTTTTGATACCGAGCTATTATATCTTGCTTATAAAAAAGGATACCGTATAAAAGAAATACCCGTTCATTGGATCGAGGATAAAGATTCACGAGTCCGGATTGCGCGAACAGCATGGCTGGACCTTGTCGGAGTTTTCCGCATGCGTAAATTAAAGCTATAAAGAGAGAGGGGATAGCATTTCCTGCATTACTATGAAGATATTATTAATTAATCCATGCTGGGACTATCAGCCGGTGAAGAAAGGACCGGTGTATAACCGCAAATTTCCTCCGGTAGAACTGGCAAATATCGCAGGGTATCTCCTGGAAAATAATATCGAGCCAGTAATTTACGATGCAAATATCGAAAATATTTCACCCGAAGAAGTAGCTGGTAAAGCCGCAGGTTTTGATAAAATTTTCATAACATCCTCAACACTTGATAAATGGATCTGTCCAAATATTGATATTGATGTTTTTTTACAGACAACAAAACTGATCAGACAGGTACAAGAACAAATGTATATATTGGGTGCACATCCAACCGTACATCCTGAAAAAATACTTCGCCAGACAGGTGCAAGAGCTGCCATAATTGGTGAACCGGAACTCACAGCAAAGGAACTAGCACTCCACGATGACCGTTCGCACATAAAAGGTATTGCGTATATTGATGAACATGATGTTTTTTGTCGAAATGAACCGCAGACGCCTATTGATTTGAACAGCATGCCAATGCCGGCATTTCATCTATTGAAAAAGAGCGCATATTTTTATGAAGTGCTTGGCGATGACATGATGGTATTGGAAGGTTCGAGAGGATGTCCTTATCCGTGCATCTTTTGTTTCAAATCGATGTATGGCGATTCGGTGCGTAAAAAAGAACCAGCGAAATTAATCAAAGAAGTTGAGAGTGTTATTAAATCAAACGGGGTGCGGTCAGTATATTTCATGGATCTTGAATTCACTGTTTTCAAGAAAAACGTGATTGAGTTAAGTGATTTACTGATAGAGCGAGGCAGTCCAGTTGAATGGTGTTGTCAAACCAGGGCGGATGCTGTGGACGAGAACTTGCTCGAAAAAATGAAAAAAGCGGGTTGTACGCTGATTCATTTTGGTGTGGAAACAGGTTCTGAAAGAATCATGAAACTCATTCATAAAAATATAACAAAAGAAAAAATACTGAAAGGGATGCAGCTCACGAAAGAAGCAGGGATTGATACTGCTTGTTTTTTCATGTTTGGTTTCCCTGCTGAGACAAAAGAAGAGATGCAGGAAACTGTCGATTTTGCTCGGCAATTAAATCCCATCTATGCTTCTTTTCATGTAGCCATACCATATCCAGAAACTGCTTTTTATGATAATTTTAAATCTGTCCCGGATAGTTTATTCCCTTCACATTTCAGTGATGAATTCACCTTCCAGGAATTATCATCCATCTCTCGAAAAGCTTTTCTCTCTTATTACTTGAGGTTTACCTATATCTTTGACCGTTTGCGCAATGCCAATTTACGTTCACTCTGGAAACAATTCAAGATCTTCCTCTGGTATATCAAATAGGGGGTCAGGTCTTGGGTTTTGAATTTGCATTTTTGAGACTTGGAGAATGAGTACAGGCCTTGATTTTGAAATTCAAAACCCAAGACCTGACCCCCTATTTGACTTCAAGAGTAAAATCATCTATTATCAAATTAGTAGTAATAAGAAAATTATCTTAGGAAGTGGATATAAAGGAGCATGAAAACATGCTCGTTCAGTAATACGATAAGCATTCCTGGGAGGTATGCTATGAATGGTGTATCATTCCATAATAAAATCAAAGTCGTTTGCTTATGCGTCGCAGTATTTTTATTCAGCATAACTATACTCTACAGTTTTAAGGAAAGGGAACATAAAAAAACACTGGAAAACAAAGAATTCTTTGTCGAGGAAACGTATATCAGTTCAACACAGGAACCTCTTGCTAACGTTATCGAACAACTCTCAAATAAACAAGCATGGCATTCTTTTCTATCTCAGCATAAAGAAGCGTATATATACATTGATCCGCGTTCAGGCAGACCTGTTTCGTTGATGTATCCATATCCACTTATTCCGGGTAGTGGGGAAGGTAATTCAATTACCTTTGAGTCACTTTCTGCCATCCTGGGATATAAAGTCAATACTATTACTGAGAGTGTCGTGGAATCGGCAGTCCTTCATTTTCTTGGCAAACACGCTGATCTTCTTAACATTAACATAAATGAAATCAGCACGCTAAAGGCGACTCATCCTATTGATTACATCTGGCATATACGCATTAACCGGAAGGTCAATGATATTCCGGTTCGTGATGCAATGATCAGCTTTACAATTAATCATGGCAATATCGTTCTATGGGGGGCTGATAAATGGGGCGATGTATCAATTAAAACAACACCATCCGTCAGCAAAGAACAGGCTCTTCAAATTGGCTTTGATTTTGTTGGCGGGCAGTTGCAAACTGATAAATTTATATCCAGGCCTCATCTTGAATTAATTCCACTAGCATCAGAATGGGATGGTACTGTTGGAAAAGGATATACATACTCGCTTGCATGGACATTCTCTTTCACAAAAGATGGTTATTCCAATGTATGGGAAATGCTTATAGATGCACATAGTAGCAAAATTTTATCATTACTTGATACTAATCAATATTTAACAAAAAAAATAGTAGGTTCTATTTATCCGGTAAGTAATGATGAATGCTGTCCGGAAGGGTGTGCTGACACAGGTGTTCCCGTGCCT
>MFGW01000253.1:20132-20331 GCA_001780385.1 Candidatus Fischerbacteria bacterium RBG_13_37_8
GATAATTGTGGTTCCTTAAGTGAATCATCAAGCACCGGTGATATTGATTTAGGTGGTGTGAATGGTCAGCATGATTGCGCTGTACCAGCTGGTCATTCTGCCGGTGATACTTTTTCTTCCCGTACCTGCACCATCGAAATAACACAAATGAATAGACATGTTCGAAGTTGGCTTAACATATCATGGTTGGACAGTTATG